>JBBQZI010000075.1:0-13585 GCA_038207855.1 Burkholderiales bacterium | reverse complement strand
GACGGGCCCAGCACCAACTCGGTGCTGAGCAACGCGTGGTCAAACGGGCTGCCGTCGCGGCGCAGCTTGGCTAGCAGGCTGGCACCCAGCCAAAGTTCATAAAGCGTTAAGGCCGTATCTGCAGCGTTCAAGCCAGGTGCCACAGAGCCGTCTTGACAGGCATCTTCCAGGCATTCGGCGATACGCTGAACAACGCGGTCGGTGCCTTCACGCAAGATCAGGCGCATGGCTTCAGAGATGTCGGATACTTCGGCGCTGAGCTTCACGATCAGGCATTTGGAGCCCGTCTGCGGTTCAGGGCAGTCGCTATCCGAAATGCCGCATTGTGAGATGTTCCAGTAAGACCAATAGCGCATCAAGCGTGCACGAGCCGAAGAGTCGTCTGCCTTGAGAAGTGTGTCGAGCCGACTGAGGTAGTCACCAATGTAGCGCTTGAGGAGTTCTTCACCAAAACGTTCTTTTGAGCTGAAGTAGTGATAGAAAGACCCCTTGGGCACACTGGCAGCCGTCAGAATTTCCGACAGACCAACGCCGACAAATCCTTTGCTTGCGATGAGCCGCTCACCGCAATTGAGGATGTGGTCTTTGGTTGCTGATTGTTCGTTAGCCATGTGCCAATTATCAACCAAGTAGACCAGTCGTCTAGCAGCGGGTCAAAGAATCCTTGCAGACCTCATGGTTTTCAGCTGCGCTGAAGCACAATATTGGCGCACAAACCGCTGTCAATCGGGGTGCTGAGTTCAAACGTGCCGCCCATGCGGTTGACGGTTTTTTCAACAATCGCCAGACCAAGACCGGTGCCTTTGGCGGCCGTGCGGGCTGCCTCACCGCGGAAAAACGGCGTGGTCAGCTGTTTCATCTGTTCAGGTGCCACCCCGACACCGTGATCACGCAGGCGTATCACCACCGACTTGTCTTGCATGCGGGCGGTGATGTCAACCATGGCGATACCGGTATTGACCGACTTGCCGTAGCGCCCGGCGTTTTCCAGCAGGTTGTCCAACACCCGCTGCAACTCCACCAGGTCGGCCTGCACCATCAGGCCTTCTTGCATGGCAATCTTGAATTGCATGTCAGTGCGCTTGCTCAGCTTGGCAACGCAGCCCTGAATGGTCTTGTTGATGGACACCGGCATCAGCTTCATGCCGCCTGGTCGGGCATAGTCCAGAAACTTGTCAATGATGGCATCGAGCTGCGCGATGTCATTGGCCATGTTCTCGCGGGCTTCAATATCGGTCACGCTGAGCTCGGTTTCCAGGCGCAAACGTGCCAGCGGTGTGCGCAGATCGTGCGAAATCCCGGCCAACATGACGGCGCGGTCCTCTTCAATCTTGGCGAGCTTATGGGTCATCTGGTTAAAGCCGATGTTGACTGCCCGGATTTCCCGGGTATTGACCGATTCATCAAGTTCACTGGCCGCAAAGTCACCTTCACGCACACGGCTGGCGGCAAACGACAGGTCTTTGAGTGGCCGGTTGATCAGACGCGCAATCCCGGCTGCACCGGCCAGCGACAGACTGGCTGCCGTCAAGAGCCAGACCAGCCAGGTTTTTCCTGCTGGTTCATCGAAACGGGAGCGATCGGTCTTGAGCCAGTAGTTGTCTTTTTCGATGCTGAAGCCAACCCAGAAGCCTTCGACACCATTGACGCTTTGGGCGATGACGGTGCCCGGGCCCAGTCGGGTCATGATCTCTTTGGTGATGTACTCGCCCAGGTAATCTAGTTCGTAGGGTTCAAAAGTGTCTTTGGGTTCGCGCGGGCCGATCGCGACATGTTCCTCATCTTTCATGGTTTTGAACAACGACACCCGGTTGATCGCATCCACATGCATGACCGCCGCCCGGCTGATATTGACCACCGAGGCGATTTGCCGGGCGGCTTGGATGGCGCGCGGTTCAGACTCCAGCTCGCGCAAGGTGTAGGTCCAGGCCAGCACACTGCCAAAAAGCAGCAGCGCCAGCAGGATAAAAGTCCGCCAGAACAGACTTAAACCGGGTTTAAGGGTTGCCATCAGGAACAAAAACGTAGCCCACGCCCCACACGGTCTGGATGAAGCGGGGTGTGGTGGCATCAACTTCGATGAGTTTGCGCAGGCGTGACACCTGCACATCCAGACTGCGGTCAAACGGCTCAAAGTCGCGCCCACGCGCGAGTTGGGCGAGTTTTTCACGTGACAAGGGTTGGCGCGGGTGACGCACCAAGGCCTTCAGCATGGCAAATTCACCGGTGGTCAGGGACAGTTCTTCGCTGTCCCTGCGCAGCGTGCGCGCGCCCAGGTCAAAGCTGAAGGGGCCAAAGCTCACGGTTTCATTGTCGACAGAAGGCGCACCCGGCGCTTCAACAGGTGGACGGCGGCGCAGTACAGCATGAATGCGCGCCAACAACTCGCGCGGATTGAAGGGCTTGGACAGGTAGTCATCAGCACCCACTTCGAGGCCCACAATGCGGTCAATGTCCTCACCCTTGGCGGTTAGCATGATGATGGGCGTGCGGTCCTTGGCAGCACGCAAGCGCCGACACACCGACAGGCCGTCTTCACCGGGCATCATCAGGTCCAGCACGATCAGGTCAACCGGTTCGCGCAACAAAACGCGCGTCAACGCCTTGCCGTCTTCAGCCTGCAGCACCTCAAAACCTTCCTGGGTGAGGTAGCGGCGCAGCAGATCGCGGATGCGCGCATCGTCATCAACCACCAGGATTTTGTCAACACGATCAGGATTTGCGGCCATACTTATCTCGTTCAAATTTGTAACAAGCGCAATTTTGCGTGTGATGATTCGTTTTTGGCAGATTTTTTTGTCATCATTGACATGTTGTTACAAAATATTAACCCCCGGATCAGCCGAGCTGAAGGGGTCTAAATTAGAGGAGATATATTGAAAAATGCTAGATTATTTATAGCGTGTACCGCTTTAACGGTGTGGGCTAGCGGCTGTTTTTCTCAAAATATGGTGCAGCCGCTGCCCCAGCAGCGAGTAACGCTTGGCGCCAGTGCCCATGTGCAGGTGGCGCAGGACTGGCTGACCATGTCACTGAGCACCACGCGTGAGGGCGCTGAGCCGCAGGTGGTGCAAAACCAGCTCAAGGTAGCGCTGGAGGCGGCCTTGATGCAGGCTAAAAAGCAGGCACAAGCCGGCCAGATGGACGTGCACACCGGTCGCTTTGGTTTGTCGCCACGCTATGGGCGCGATGGCAAGCTGACCGGTTGGCAGGGTAGCGCTGAACTGGTGCTGGAGGGGTGTGATTTCGCCCGCATCAGTGAAACCGCAGGCAAGCTGCAAACACTGACCGTTGCCAGCAGCAGTTTTGGTTTGAGTTCCGAACAACGCCAGAGCGCACAGACGCAGGCGCAAGGTCAGGCGATTGCGCAGTTTCGCCAGCGCGCCAGCGAGATTGCCAAAAGTTTTGATTTCAGCAGCTACACGCTAGGCGAGATCAATGTCAGTTCCGATGATCAGGGCTCGCCAATGCGCCCCATGATGATGGCCGCGCGGGCGGTGGCCTCGGATTCGCCTGTGCCAGTAGAGGCTGGCCTGAGCACGGTGACCGTTACCGTGTCGGGTTCGGTTCAGTTGAAGTAGACAAGAGGCGCAATGAATGGTTGATTTTTCTCCACTCTCCACCCTCAAACGCATGGCCACCGGTGGCGCTGCGGCCCCCATGCCTGCAAGCGTGGGGCGCTTTGAGCTGCAGAGTTTATTGGGGCAGGGTGCACAGGCGCAGGTCTGGCTGGCGTTTGACCCGCGGCTGGAGCGCCAGGTTGCCATCAAACTGATGAAGCCGGTTGAGGGCCCTGACACAGCCGCGCTGGCGCAGTGGCTGCAAGAGGCGCGCAGCGTTAGCCGGGTGACGCACCCCAACATCGTGCCGGTCTATGAGGCCGATGTGCAGGCACAGCAGGCTTATCTGGTATTTGAATATGTGCCCGGCCAGACGCTGGCGCAAACACTGACAGCGCAGGGCGCCAGGCCCGCCTTGCAGGCAGTGGCCTTGATGCAGGAGGTGCTGGGTGCCTTGGTGGCGGCGCATAGCGCTGGTGTGGTGCACCGCGACCTCAAACCCTCCAATGTGCTGATGGATGCCAATGGGCGTGCCCGTGTGATGGATTTTGGCATTGCAGCGCGCACCAACGCGGCCACCACCGATGAGGCGGGTGACATTGCTGGCTCGCCCGCCTACATGGCACCTGAGGCCATTCGGGGTGAAGCCGCGTCGCCTTTGATGGACGTTTATTCGGCTGGTTTGATGCTGGCCGAGTTGCTGTGGGGCAAGCCGGTGCGCCAAGGCGGCGATCTGAAGCGCCTGCTCGACAAGGCCGCCAGCGAGCCGTTGCAGTGGCCCAGTGAATTGTTGGCGCGCCTGGATGACCCACTGCGGGCCATTTTGCTGCGTGCCACGGCTTTTGATGCCGGCCAGCGCTACCCGGATGCGCAAGGTTTTCTGGATGCGCTGCGCCAGTGGGCTGACAACAACCAGCTGGCGCAACCGGTGGGCGATTCTGCCAAAGCCGGCAGCCAAAGTGGCACGCTTGAATTTTTGCTGCGCCGCATGCGCAACAAGAGCGACTTTCCCGCGCTGTCGGAGTCCATTGGGCGCATTCAAAGCATGGCTTCCAGCGACAAGGAAAGCGTCAGCAGCGTCACCAACGAAATATTGAAAGACGTTGCACTGACCAACAAGCTATTGCGTGTGGTCAACAGCGCGCATTACGCGCGTGGCGACAGCATTGGCACGATATCGCGCGCTGTCAGTCTGGTTGGATTCAACGGTATTCGCAACATGGCGTTGAGCCTGGTGTTGCTGGAGCACATGCAGGACAAAGGCAATGCGCAATTGCTCAAAGAAGAGTTCTTGCGGGCGCTGATGGCCGGCTCGATTGCCGCCGAGTTGGGTGGCACCACGGCTGAAGGTGAAGAAGCGTTTATTGGCGCGCTGTTTCAGAATCTGGGGCGCATGCTGAGCCAGTTTTACTTTCCGGAAGAAGCGGCCAGCGTGCGCGCGCTGGCATCAGACCCGCGTGAGCCGGTGCCCGAGGAAGCAGCGGCAACCCGGGCCTTAGGCCTGAGCTATGAGTCGCTGGGCCTGGGTGTCGCCAAAGCCTGGGGCCTGCCTGAGAGCATTCAGCGCTGTATCGTGAAACCCGCTGGCGATCCCCCCAACCGTGTTCCATCGGATCCACAGCACCGGCAACGCTGGAGTGCCCGCGCTGCCAACGAAATGGCCGATGCCATGCTGCACGACGACCCGAAAGCAGTGGACGCGCACCTGGTACAGACCGCCAAGCGTTACGCCAGGGCGCTGGGCGTGAGCACCGAGCATATTCAGGCTGCCACTGTGGTGGCGCGCAAGAAACTCGTTGAACTGGCGGATGCCATGGAGATTAGCGTGCGGCCAGATTCGCGCGCATCGCGCCTGCTCACCGTTGCGGGCAATGCAACGGATCTGCATACCCAGACGGTCCATACGGCATCTGACTTTCAAGACACACTGGCCAGAACCGAGCTGCAGGCCACCCAAGTGATGCCTGCCAGCCCATCTGCTTCAACTGCTGCAACTGCGGAGTCTGCCGCGCGGGTGGTGCCTGTTGCGCACATCGCACAAACGCTGACAGCAGGCATTCAGGACATCACCAATGCCATGGTTGAAGATTTCAAGCTCAGCGACGTGCTGCGCATGGTTCTGGAGGCGATGTTTCGGGCGTTCGACTTTCATCGGATCATTTTTTGCATGCGCGATGTTAAAACCGACACCTTGACTGGCCGGTTTGGTCTGGGTGCTGGCGTGGAGGGCGTTGTGAAAACGTTTTGCGTGCCTATGAACGCGCCCGGCAAGCCCGACCTGTTTGTCACCATCTGCCATAAAGGCGCTGACACGCTGATCAGCGACAGCCGCGATCCGCGCATTGAAGAGCGCCTGCCCGCCTGGTACAAAAAGACTTACCACGCGCCAACGTTTTTGATCTTGCCGTTGCAACTCAAAGGCAAACCGTTTGGCATGATCTACGCTGACAAGGCTGAGCTGGGTGAGCTGGTGGTTGATGAACGCGAGCTGGCCATGCTGCGCACCCTGCGCAATCAGGCCGTGATGGCGTTTCGGCAATCGACCTGAGGCGATCTGAGGACTTACTGCGCCACCCAGCCACCGTCCATGTTCCACGCTACGCCGCGCACGTTGTTGCCCGCGGCCGAGCAGAAAAACACCGCCAGCGCACCCAATTCTTCCGGGGTGGTGAATTGCAGCGATGGCTCTTTTTCACCCAGGATCACCCTGATGGCGGCATCGTTGGAAATGTTTAACGCGGCGGCTTTGGCATCCACCTGTTTTTGCACCAGCGGGGTCAGCACCCAGCCCGGGCAGATGGCGTTGCAGGTGATGCCGGTGGTGGCGTTTTCCAGCGCGGTCACCTTGGTCAGGCCGATCACGCCGTGCTTGGCCGCTACGTAGGCTGATTTTTCGGCAGAGCCGACCAGTCCGTGCACGGAGGCCACGTTGATGATGCGACCCCAGCCTGCAGTCTGCATGGCCGGCAAGGCCAGCCGGGTGGCATGAAAAGCGCTTGACAGGTTGATGGCAATGATCGCATCCCAGCGCTCAGGCGGAAAGTTTTCAATCCGCGCCACGTGCTGAATGCCGGCGTTGTTGACCAGAATATCGACCTGGCCAAACTGCGCGGCGGCATAGGTCAGCATGTCGGCAATTTCGGCAGGTTTACTCATGTCGGCGCCGTGGTAAGCCACTTTGACCCCCAACGCAGCCACCTCGGCTTTGGGGCCATCCACATCACCAAAACCATTCAGGACAATATTGGCCCCTTGTGCCGCTAGGGCCTTGGCAATACCCAGACCAATACCGCTGGTGGAACCTGTGACGAGTGCTGTTTTGCCTTTAAGCATGGATTTTCCTTAAAAATAGGTTTGTTGCACCCCGCTCGCGTGAGCCGTTTGCGAACTGGGTGCCAAGTTTGAATTACGATGCTCACCTGCGCCGAACAACCGTCCTATCGACTGTTGTTCGGCGCAGCAAGTCCGCCATTATCAAGCTCTGAAAACCATGTCTGAACCTACCCTGAATTTTGTCACCTGTGCCGATGCCGTCAATAGCCACCGCATGGCCTATTGGCAGTGGGGCAACCCTGCCAGTCGCCATGTAGTGATGTGTGTGCACGGCCTGACGCGCCAGGGGCGTGATTTTGACACCCTGGCGCGTGCCCTGTGTGACAAGGCCGGCGGTGACATCAGGGTGATCTGTCCGGATGTGGTGGGACGCGGCCAGAGCGACTGGCTGGTGGAGCCGCAGGGCTACCAAATCGTCGCTTACGCGCTGGACATGGTGACGCTTCTGGAGCAAATTCAGCCCACCACGCTGGACTGGGTTGGCACCAGCATGGGCGGCCTGATTGGCATGGTGGTGGCTGGCGAGCCGACCTTTGCAGCGGTTGCCAATATTCGCCGACTGGTGCTCAACGATGTCGGCCCGGTGATTGAATGGCAGGCGTTACAGCGCATTGGCCAGTACCTGGGAAAAATACCGGTGTTTGATTCGGAGCAGCAAGGCGCTGATGCGCTGTGGACGATTGCCAGCAGTTTTGGCCCGCACACGCCCGAGCAGTGGTTGGCCTTGACCAAACCCCAGCTAAAGCCGCTGGACGATGGCACTGATCGGTTCACGCTGCGCTACGACCCGGCGCTGGCCGAGCCGTTCAAAGCAGTTACTGCTGAATCAGCTGCGCAGGGTGAGGCGCTGTTGTGGCAGACCTATGACCAAATCAAGGCCGATACCCTGTTGGTGCGCGGGTCTGATTCTGATTTGTTGTCATCTGCCACCGCTCAAGCCATGACCCAGCGCGGCCCTAAAGCCCGGCTGATCGAATTTGCCGGTGTTGGTCATGCACCGACCTTTGTGGCCCCTGATCAAGTGCAGGCCGTGTTGTCGTTTTTGCTGCCATAGCACCAGGTTGAATTGCTGATGAAAAGTCACACGATCGCAGGCGACGCCTCGCCGCTTGACACCAAGCCGGTGCTGCCCGTGGTAGCAGCCACCGCTCAAAGCTTGCCCGGGCAGGTCAATGCATTGGTTCGTGCCCGGGCTTTTGCCGAACCCTTGCTCTCCAGCGAATCGCTCGACACGGGCGAGAACATTCTGGACCATGCCGATGCGGTAGCTGCCATTTTGAAGGGCATCGGCGGCTCTGAGGCGATGCAGGCCGCCAGCTATCTGGTGTATGCCTGTGATCACCTGAACAAGCCGCTGGAAGTCATCAGCAAAGCCTTTGGCGAGAACTTTGCGGTGCTGGCAATGGAAACCACCAAGCTGGTGCGGGTGCAGCGCCAAGCCCTGAAGGCGCGATTGGCCGTTGACGCCAGCGCGACCACGCCCACCGCCCAGACGGCAGCCGCTCAAACTGAAAATGTGCGCAAAATGCTGCTGGCGTTCTCGCGCGACCTGCGGGTGGTGATGCTGCGGCTGGCGTCACGCCTGCAAACCTTGCGCTTCTTTGCCGGTAGTCAGCGCACGATGCCCCAGGGCCTTGCCGCCGAGGCCTTGCAGGTGTTTGCACCGCTGGCCAACCGGCTGGGTATCTGGGAAATCAAGTGGGAAATGGAAGACTTGGCGTTTCGCTTTCTGGAACCCGAAACCTACCGCGAAGTGGCTCGTTTGCTGGACGAAAAGCGCATCGAGCGCGAAACCAATATCGAGCAAATTCGCCATCAGCTAGAACTTGATTTAAACGTTAACGGCATCGCCGCCAAGGTCGACGGCCGACCCAAACACATCTACAGCATTGTCAAAAAGATGCGTGGCAAATCGCTTGACTTTGACAAGGTTTATGACGTGCGGGCGTTGCGCGTGATTGTGGCGAGCGTCTCCGAGTGTTACGCCGCTTTAAGTTGGGTGCATAGCCATTTCGCACCGGTGGCAGAAGAATTTGATGACTACATTGCCAAGCCCAAGATCAATGGCTACCAGTCGCTGCACACGGTGGTGCGTGATGCCAGTGGCCAACCGATGGAGATTCAAATCCGCACGCAGGCCATGCACGAACATGCCGAGAATGGTGTGGCGGCGCATTGGGCTTACAAAGAGGCCGGCACCAAAGGCTATGCCGGGGTGTCGGCTACCGGGGAATACGATGCCAAAATTGCCGTGCTGCGCCAGTTGTTGGCTTGGGAGCGTGACCTGTCAGGCACACCAACCCACGGCCCGGTGTTTGATGACCGCATTTATGTACTGACACCGGACGCCGCAATTGTTGAGCTGCCACAGGGGTCCACCGCGGTGGACTTTGCCTACACCGTGCACACCAGCTTGGGCCATCGCTGTCGTGGTGCGCGCCTTGACGGTGCCATGGTGCCGCTCAACACGCCCTTGAAGAACGGCCAGACGGTAGAAGTCACCACGGTCAAAGAAGGTGGCCCGTCGCGTGACTGGCTTAACCCCGAACTGGGCTACCTCGTCAGCCACCGCGCCAGAACCAAGGTGCGCGCCTGGTTTAACGCGCTGGCCATGAGCGAAACCATTGCCAAGGGCCGCGAAACGGTTGAAAAGCTGTTGCAGCGCGAAGGCAAAACCGCCATCAAGCTCGACGATCTGGCTTCGCAGCTGGGTTTTGATAACGCTGATGCGCTGTTTGAGTCAGTCGGCAAAGATGAGTTTTCCTTGCGTAGCATTGAGTTGCTGCTGCGTCCGCCCGAAGCCCCGCATGTTGATGCCCAAGCGCCCTTATTGCGCAAGCCGCGGGCTGACCGCAATCCCAGCAAAGGTGGCTTGCTGGTGGTCGGCGTGGATTCGCTCATGACGCAACTGGCCAAGTGCTGCAGACCGGCACCGCCGGATGCGATTTGCGGCTTCGTCACGCGCGGCAAAGGTGTCAGCGTCCACCGAACCGATTGCACCAATTTGCGCGAGATGGTGGCGAAAAATGGCGAGCGCCTGATTGATGTTGAATGGGGCGTGACACAAGCGACGGATGCTTCGGTTTATCCGGTGGACGTTGCGGTGCAGGCGCAAGACCGGCATGGTTTGCTGCGCGACATTTCCGAGGTGTTCTCCAAAGAAAAGATGAACGTGGTTGGCGTGCAGATGCAATCCATCAAAGGGGTGGCCTGGATGACCTTTACCGTCGAGGTGCCGGACTCAGACCGCCTGCACAAAGTGCTTGGCTTGGTGGCTGAATTGCCGGGTGTGCGCTCAGTTCGTCGCAAGTAATAATTTATAAAAAATCGTGCGCTAGCCCTTATGCTTAAAGCGTGAGTAGCTACTTATTGAATAGCAATTAAAGAATAAAATTATGTCGCACACGTTTCTCTGGCATGACTACGAAACCTTTGGCACCAACACGCGGCGCGACCGGCCTGCGCAGTTTGCAGCCCTCCGCACGGATTCCGATCTGAACCCGTTGGGCGAGCCCATCATGCTGTACTGCCAGCCCGCCAATGACTTTTTGCCCGATCCGCAGGCTTGCCTGATCACCGGCATCACGCCGCAAGAGTGCCTGGAGAAAGGTGTTCCTGAATACCAGTTTGCGGCGCAGATTGAGCAAGCGCTGAGCTTTCCCGGCACAGTGGGGGTGGGCTACAACACCATCCGCTTTGACGACGAAATCACCCGTTTCATGTTCTGGCGCAACCTGATCGACCCGTATGCGCGCGAGTGGCAAAACGACTGTGGCCGCTGGGATTTGCTTGACGTGGTGCGCACCGCCTATGCCTTGCGGCCTGAGGGCATCCACTGGCCGGTCAATGCGCAAGGCAAACCCAGTTTCAAGCTGACCGATCTGACCGCTGCCAACGGCCTGGCGCACGAGGCAGCCCACGATGCGCTCAGCGATGTGCATGCCACCATTGCGCTGGCGCGCCTCATCAAAACCGCCCAGCCCAAACTGTTTGACTTTTGCTTCGACCTGCACAAAAAAGACCGCGTCATGACCGAGCTTGGCATGCCGCTGCGGCCGGTCGATGCGAAACCGTTTTGGCACATCTCGGGCATGTTTGCACCCGAGCGCGGCTGTCTGGCGCTAATGTGGCCGCTGGCCATGCACCCAGGCAATAAAAACGAGCTGCTGGCCTGGGACTTGGCGCATGACCCTGCTGAACTGCGCGATTTGAACGCCGAACAAATTCGTCTGCGCCTGTTTACCAAGACGGCTGATCTGCCAGAAGGCGTGAGCCGTTTGCCGGTGAAATCGGTCCACCTGAACAAATCACCGATGGTGATGCGCAACCTGAAAGTGCTCAGCGAGCCGATGGCGCAGCGCTGGGGCATTGATGTGCCGGCCCAACTGCAGCACGCCGCAACCGCGCGTGATTTGCCCGACATGAGCGCCATTTGGGCTGCGGTGTTCAAGCGCGATGCTGGCGCCGCACCCGATGTGGACGAAGACCTGTACGGCGGTTTTGTCGGCAACGCTGACAGGCGTCGCCTGAACGACCTGCGCCAGGCCACGCCCGAGCAGTTGGCCACGGCCCGGCCAGCGTTTGAAGATGCCCGCTTGGGTGAGTTGCTGTGGCGCTACCGGGCACGCAATTTTCCGCAAAGCCTGTCAGAGCCAGAGCAGAAGGCTTGGACGGTGCACCGCGCAGCCTTGCTGCTCACCGGCGAGGGCGGCGCCCGCACGATGGAAGCTTTGTTTGACGAACTGGACAAGCTGGCCGAGACCGCCGACGAGCGCGGCGAAGCCATTTTGGGCGCGTTGTATGACTACGCGGAGATGCTTGCGCCAGAAATTTGAAGTGAGAAAATTTGTTGGCACCGTCGTTCCGGCCCGTCTGCCTCGCGACCACCAGTCGATCATATTTCCGCTATGCTTTACGTAGCTATTGACGCAATCAGCATAAGGGCTACAGCCCTATTTGTCATTGAGTTCCAAAAATCCGGTCGCCTGCATCACCCAGGCCGGGCAGGATGTAACCGTGCTCGTTGAGCTGGCGGTCAATGGCGGCGGTGAAAATGTGCACGTCCGGGTGGGCTTCGCGCAGCGCCTTGACCCCTTCGGGGCAAGTCAGCAAGCAAACAAATTTGATCGATTTGGGGTTGAGCGCCTTGATGCGCGTGATGGCGGCAATGGCTGAGTGACCGGTGGCCAGCATCGGGTCGACCACCACCACATCGCGTTCTGCCATGTCTTTGGGCATCTTGAAGTAATACTCAACCGCCTGCAGGGTTTTTGGGTCGCGGTACAGGCCAACGTGCCCGACGCGTGCGCCAGGCACCACGGCCAGAAAGCCATCCAGCAGCCCGGTGCCTGCGCGCAAGATCGAGGCCAGCGCCAGTTTCTTGCCATCGATCATGGTGGCGGTCATGGTTTCCAGCGGGGTTTCGATCTCCACTTCTTGCGTGGGCATGTCGCGCGTGACTTCGTAGGCCATCAGCATGGCCAGCTCGTTCAACAGGGTGCGAAAACTGGTGGTGCTGGCATCTTTGCGGCGCATCAGCGTGAGCTTGTGTTGCACCAGCGGGTGGTCGATGACGTGAACAAAGGGGTCTGATGAGGGTGTCATTGGCTTGCTTTCTTGGGTAATGGACGAGATTTTGTCATCAGCGCTTGTTGCCGAAGATGCCGCCTAACACGCCGCGAATGATCTGGCGGCCGACTTCACGGCCAATCGAGCTGGCGGCACTTTTCACCAACTGCTCGCCAGCCGAGGTGCGATGACTGCCGCTGCCGCCGCCAAAAATCGATCCCAGGCTAGCACCCAGACCGTCCAGCAGGCCGCCGCCAGCCGGTGCTGCATTGCTTGTTGCGGGCGGGTTGGCAGCTTCTGTTGTGCGTGTTTCGACGCGGCCTTTGAGTTTTTCAAAGGCTGATTCGCGGTCCAGTGCCTTCTCGTAGACACCGGCCACGATGGATTCCGCCATCAAGCTGCGGCGTTGTTCTGTCGTGATGGGTCCGATCTGGCTGGCCGGTGGCAATACAAACACGCGCTCGGTGACACCGGGGCGGCCCTTTTCATCCAGAAAACTCACCAGCGCCTCACCCACGGCCAGCTCGGTAATGGCCGCGCCAATGTCCAGACCCGGGTTGGGGCGCATGGTGTCGGCGGCTGATTTGACGGCCTTTTGATCGCGCGGGGTGAAGGCGCGCAGGGCATGCTGCACCCGGTTACCCAATTGCGCCAGCACCGAGTCGGGAATATCGAGCGGGTTTTGTGTGACAAAAAACACGCCCACACCCTTGCTGCGCACCAGGCGCACCACCAGCTCGATGCGCTCGATCAACACTTTGGGTGCGTCGGCGAACAGCAGGTGCGCTTCATCAAAGAAAAACACCAGTTTGGGTTGGTCCAGGTCGCCGACTTCGGGCAGGTTTTCGAACAGCTCACTCAGCAGCCAAAGCAAAAAAGTGCTGTAGAGGCGCGGCGAATTCATCAGCTTGTCAGCGGCCAGAATGTTGATCAGGCCATGGCCTTGGGCATCGGTTTGCATCAAGTCGTCGATGTTGAGCATGGGCTCGCCGAAAAACTTGTCGCCACCTTGCTGCTCGATCTGCATCAGGCCACGCTGGATCGCACCGATGCTGGCCGCGCTGATGTTGCCGTACTCGGTGGTGAAGCTTGATGCGTTGTTACCGACGTGCTGGCACATGGCG
>JBBQZI010000074.1:0-13688 GCA_038207855.1 Burkholderiales bacterium | reverse complement strand
CAGTGCACCAAGATTTGATGGAACTCTGATCCAAGTCAAATGGGTGGGAGATGGATTCCATAAAAATATAGTTATGTACTTAACTAATCAATCAGTATTTACCCTAGCCATCCATTCGGTGGTGCCCAGAGTGGTGGATTTAGCAGGACGGAGGATGCAATGATCAGCAAGGCGCGCGCAAAGATCATGCTTTTTGTAACCCTTTTTGGGTTTTGGATTTTGCTCAACGGCAGCTTGGCGGTTGATGTACTGATGGTTGGTGTTGCTGTGGCGTTTGTCATCGTGCTCATGTTCCGTGATGGCTTGGCGGTGTTTTCCGAATTCCGGGCCACACCACGGGCGTTCATGACAGCCATCCTTTATTTCTTTTACTTCCTCAAAGAATTAGTCAAATCAAACCTGAAGCTTGCCAGCTTGGTGCTGTCGCCTTCGTTGCCACTGCATCCGGGCATTGTCAAAGTCAGAACGAAACTGAAAAGCCGCATGGGACGCATGTTGCTGGCCAACTCCATCACCTTGACGCCCGGCACGCTGACCGTCGAATTGACGGGCGAATGGCTCTACATCCATTGGGTCACCGTGGAGTCCACTGATATTGACCAAGCAACGGCCAGCATCGTTGCCGGTTTTGAGCATTACCTGGAGGTTATGTATGGTTGAGTTTTTGATCTCGATCGCCGCAACGCTGATGTGCGTGGCTTTCCTGCTCGCTCTTTACCGGTTTCTCAAAGGGCCATCGGTGGCCGACCGGGTGGTGGCGTTTGACGTGCTGACGATTGTTGCCGTGACCGGTATTGTGTTGACGGCTCTGGTGCAAGGGCGCGGAATATACCTGGATGTCGCGCTGATTTACGCACTGCTGTCGTTTCTTGGTGTGATTGTGGTTGCACGCTACCTCGAACGGGGGTTTTGATGAACACTGCACTTGGAATCGTTGGCGGCTTATTGCTGGTCGCCGGTACCGCTTTTTTGTTGTTGGGCGGCTTGGGGCTGGTGCGCATGCCGGATGTATTCAACCGTATTCAGGCTGGCACCAAGGCTACCACCCTGGGCACGCTGATGAGTCTTGCCGGTGCTGCTTGCCTGCAACCTGATTGGGCACTTAAATTGCTGTTGATCGGGCTTTTCATTCTCTTCACCAATCCGCTGTCATCGCAGGTGATTGCACGTGCCGCCCATCGCAGTGGCTCCGAAAAATCACCCAAAACAAGCGTCGACCGGCTGGCAGAAGATACCGGAGAAACGCCATGAATCTGTTGATGAGCGTGATGACTGCAGTGCTTTGCATTGCCATGATCGGTGCTGCTTTGGTAGCCATCAAGGGCAAAAGTCTGCCCATTGCCATTTTGGCTTCCGGCTTGGTCAGCTTGGTGGCATCGGTGGTTTTTCTGATCATGGCCTCACCTGATGTGGCCATGACCGAGGCAGCCATTGGCAGTGGGCTGACCACATTTTTGTTTTTCTTTGTGCTGGCCCGCGTGCGGGGTGGTGAAAACGACGGAGTTGATCATGATTAAGCGCCTGCTTGCCTTGGTACTGGTCTTCGGTCTTGGCACGCTCTTCGCCAGCTTGTTGGCGGGCTACCAAGTCGATACGGTTCTGAATCAAACCGCCAACTATTACGCCGTCAATACAGCCAAAGACATCGGCTCTGCCAATATCGTCACCGCCATCGTTGTCACTTACCGGGGGCTTGACACCTTGGGCGAGGTGACCGTGCTGTTTTTGGCCTCTACCATCGTTGGTCTGGTACTGGCGCTGGGCAAAAAGCAGCATCAATTGCCGCGCGCACTGGTGCCGGTGGGTGAGTTGTTGACCACGGGTACGCGCTTTCTTGCACCACTGATTACCTTGCTGGGTGCGTATGTCTTTGTCAATGGACACCTGACACCTGGCGGTGGTTTTCAAGGTGGCGCGATCATCGCATCAGGTGCGCTGCTGCTATTGCTGGCTGATCCACTCAAGCATTTCAGCCATGGCTTGATCGCCACACTGGAGTCACTGGCGGGCGTGGCCTATGTCGGCATTGGCATCCTGGGCTTGGTGCTGGCCGGTGGTTTTCTTGACAACCGCTTGCTACCGATTGGCACGCTGGGCGAGCTTTTCTCGGCTGGTGCCATACCGTTGATTTATTCCCTGATTGGTCTCAAGGTGGGGGCTGAGCTGTCTTCCATGCTGGCCAACTTGTCTGAGACGGAGGCACTGTGATGGCTTACATGGCAATGGCAACCGGGTTTTTACTGATCCTGATCGGGTTTTACGGTGCCCTGACAAACCGTAACTTGCTGCGCATGATTGTGGCCTTCACCATCGCTGATACCGGTGTCAATCTGGTCATCATCGCCATTGGCTACATGCAAGGCCGAACCGCGCCGATTCTGGATGCCACAGTCAAGGCAGTTGATGCTGCGGCCCGCATCATCGACCCGGTGCCGCAGGCGCTGGTGCTGACCGCCATTGTGATCGGGGTTGGGGTTACTGCACTGATGCTGGCCTATACCTACAAGTTGTACGAGAAAAAACGCACGCTCGACATAGCGCAGTTCACGGAGTTGAAATGGTAAGCGCACTCTTTATCCTTATTGCGGCGTTGGCCGCCGCCTTCTTGCTCGGTTTTTTAAAAGAAGAGAGCCGAAAAGCGGCTTTCACCCTCACGCTGGGTGCGCTGGCCTTTATGACCTGGATATCTGCCAGCTGGCTGTGGGTGTTTGTCTCGGGCAACACGGCGCCGGTTGACATATTGACGGCCGGTGCCGAGCCGCCTTTCGCCATCAACTTGCGTATGGGCTTGAATGAGGCCGCGCTCACGCTGCTGGTTAATGCAACCGGCCTGCTGTCGGCGCTGTATTTGAAAGAGGCCTTATTCAAGCTGGGTCGCCGTGGCATGGCGGTGCTGCTGGTAGCGGTCATGGCGTTGTGCGGCATCATTTTGACCCGCGATATTTTCAACCTGTTTGTCTTTTTTGAGTTGGTGGTGATCTCCACCGCAGGGATGGTGTTGCTTTCTGAGGATGACCGCGCCTTGGCTGCAGGCTTCAAATATTTGCTTGTGTCGCAAGTCATTTCGGTCTTTTTGCTGATCGGCATCATCTTTGCCTATCACGCCACCGGCACGCTGAATATTGACGGCATGGCTGACGCGCACTTGAGTCTGCTGAACGGCGGCGCGCTGGCTTTCTTCTTTATGTTCATCGCCATCGTGGCCGAACTGAAACCTTTTCCTGCCAACGGCTGGGCACTCGATATTTACGAATCCGCACATCCGGCGTTTTCTGCGATCTTTTCAGCTGCATCGGGTGCCGCAGCGCTCTATGCAGTCGATAAATTGCTGTTGATTGGTGGCGCTCAATGGCTGCCACTGGCCACCGGCATTGGCATCGTTACTTTTGTTGCGGCTAATTTGTTTGCCTTGCCGCAAACCAATGACCGGCGTTTGCTGGGTTATTCCTCGATTGCGCAGACCGGTCTGGTGCTGGTAGCGCTGGGCCAGCGCGACATCCTCGGTGACAGCACGGTGTATGTTGCGTTTGGTTTGATGGTTTCGCATGCGGTGGCCAAAGCCGGGCTGTACTGGTTGTCGGGCCTGGTGACGGGGCGCACATTGACCGACTGGACAGCATTGCGTGGTCGTCCGATGTTGATTTTTGCCTTCGTGACTTTTATTTGCATGCTGTCGGGCCTGCCTCCCTTTCCAGGCTTTTATGCCAAGTGGGAGTTGATGCGCGTTTTGGCTGGTGAGGGTCGCATTGGGCTGCTGGGTTTTATTTTATTCGGCGCGCTGCTGGAGGCCGGCTACCTGTTTCGCTGGTTTGGCTACATCATCAAGCGTGAGCAAGTCGCCAAGCCCGTGGCCTGTGTG
The DNA here is from genome assembly GCA_038207855.1 of Burkholderiales bacterium. Taxonomy (GTDB): domain Bacteria; phylum Pseudomonadota; class Gammaproteobacteria; order Burkholderiales; family Burkholderiaceae_C; genus Rhodoferax. The sequence goes on along the minus strand of JBBQZI010000074.1, from coordinate 9,829 downwards.
GCGCACCAGGTGCTGCCCGTCGTAGTGGCTGTCGTAGCTGCTTGGGCACTGGGCTTTGTCTGGGGTAATTTGTCGGGACGCAGCAATCTGCTGCTGGCCTTGCCCTTGCTGTTTGCGCTGTCATTCTTGTTGCTTGACTGGCTACCGGCCTGGGTCAAGAACATCATTGCCATCGCTGGCATGGGTGTCTTCTTTTACGCCACTTTTGCTGACTACGATCCGCTGCGGCTGATCTTTGCGGCCATCTTCTTGATTGGCGGCCCGATCACCTTGCTGGCCAGTTTTGATGCGCATGGTCGGCGAGTCGGCTTTTATCCAGCCGCCATGCTGATGTATGCCGGCCTGGTGATGCTGATACGCGCCACCACCACGTTCGACTTCTTCGCAGCCTGGGAAATCCTCACCATTGGCTCCTATTTCCTGATTTTGCGTGGCAAGAAGTCTGAGCCACATGCGCTCTCATACATAGTTTTCTCACTTGCTGGGGCTTTCCTGATCCTGACTGGTTTCGCCCTGGCAGCGCAGGGTGCTGTTCAGTTTGATGTAGCGGCGATGAGCCAACTGGCAGCACCGCTTGCGCCATGGGTCTTCTTGCTGCTGGCGATCGGTTTCATGACCAAAACCGCTGCGATTGGCTTGCACATCTGGCTGCCCGGCGCGCATGCTGAAGCCGAAACCGATGTGTCGCCAATGGTGTCTGGCATCTTGCTCAAGGCCGGTCTGTATGGCCTGATCGTGTTGCTGATGACCATGGGCAAACAGCAACTCTATGGGATTGAGCTCACCCATGCACTGCTCTGGGTGGCTGCGGCCACGGCCTTGTTGGGCAATCTGATGGCTATTTTTCAGGAAGATGCCAAGCGACTGTTGGCGTATTCTTCGATTGGCCAGATGGGCTACGCCATGTTTGGCCTCGGCTTGATGAACCATCTGGGCTGGCTGATGGCGCTGATGTTTGTCATCAACCATTACATCTACAAAGCCATGCTGTTCTTGTCGGTGGGTGGGGTTGCCAAACGCACGGGCACCCGTGACATGTACCGCATGGGTGGCCTGATTACGCTGATGCCCTTGTCGTTTATTGCGACGCTGATTGGCATTATTGCGGTGTCGGGTGTGCCACCGCTGTCAGGTTTTGGTGGGCGCTGGATCTTTTACAACGCCATTCTGAGTTCGGACGTGCGTCTGCCAATGGTGATGCTGTTCCTGGCAGGCCCGATTGCCTTCCTGTACTTGTTCCGCCTGATTCACACCATTTTCCTGGGGCAACTCAAAGACGAACTGCGCCGCGTCAAAGAAGCCCCGTTCTGGATCGTGCTGCCGCAGATGATTTATGTGGTGTTGTTGATCGGGTTCGCTATTTTTCCAGGCCTTGCCTTGCGCCGGGTCGACACCTACCTTAACCAGATGTTCCCAACCGGTGGGCTGACCTGGAACGGCAACGATATCGTCAGCACTTACGGCCACTGGAATCCAGTTGCCATCATGATCATCATTGTGGTGATCTTCCTGACGCTGCTGGGCTGGCTGATGTTTGTTGACCGCAAGGCGCAAAAAGTCAAGCAATTCAACATTGTGTTTTCCGCCGAGCGGCCTTACCGGCCTGAGACCACGCACTTTGCCTGGAACTTCTTTGCACCTTACCGCAAGGCGCTGGGCTTTTTGGTGAACCCGGTGGCCACGATGTTCTGGACGACCGTGACTGATGTGCTGCATGGCGCAGCAGACATCGGGCGGCGCTGGTACACCGGAAATGGACAGGCTTACGCCATCCACTTTCTGATCTTTGTTCTTGTTGCCTTTATGTTCAAGGCGGGAGCTTAAGCCATGTCTTTTGATTGGATGAAAATTCCCTACGCGTTTCTGACGCTGTTTATCGTCATCAACTATGGCTTCCTGATGGGGGCGCTGGTGCAGAAGATTGCCGCACGCGTCGGGCGCCGTCACGGCATTCCGATCTGGCAGTACTACGCCGACGTGCTGAAGAATTACGGCATGCGCACCTCCATTACCCACGGTGCCATGTTTTACATGGGACCGGTGTTCCGCTTGTCGGGTGGGGTAGGGCTGCTGATGTTCATACCGACCATCTACGGCTCTTACATGTTCTCCAACATGTCGTTTGCCGGTGACCTGATTCTGGCGCTGTACTTCATCTTCTTTGGCACGCTGGGCATGGCGCTGGGTGCCGGCGAAAGTGGTCACCCGCACGCTGCGATGGGTGTCTCGCGCGGTTTGTCGCTGGTCAGTACCGCTGAGCTGCCCTTGGCGCTGGCCGTGTTTTCCGTCGCGTTGCAGTACCAGAGCCTGTCGGTCACAGAGATTGTGGCGGCCCAGCAAGGGGGCATCCTGCACTGGACGGTCTTTACCAACCCGTTGGCAGTGGCTGCGGCCATGCTGTCGTTCCTGGGTTCCATGATGCGCCCACCGTTTGATCTGGTGATTGCGCCACAAGAAATCCCGATTGGCCCGCCCACCGAGTTTCATTCTTCGTACCTGGCGATGATGCAAACCAACCGGGCGCTGTTTCCCGTGGCCAAGGTCGTGATCTACATGAACCTGTTCTTTGGTGGTGCCACGGATTGGCCCACTTTTTGCCTGAAAGTCTTTTTGATCTATCTCTGGGCAGCCTTTGTGGGCGTGGTCTTTCCGCGGTTCCGCGTCGAGCAGGCGGTGCGTTGGTTCCTGATCTGGGCCGTGCCGCTGGGCATCCTCTCCATCGTACTGGTGTAAAGCATATGAAAGAAGAACTGAAAATCCGCGTCGTCAAAGGCCCTGACGGCACCACCTTTGAGGTGGACCCGATGCGCGACTACTTTTGCGAAGCGGCGCCCTCGGTCCATGCGCCGGCCTATTCAAAGATCGTGGAAGACCTGTTTAACTGGGCCCGTTCACGCTCGATCTGGATTCTGGGTTTTGGCACTGGCTGCGGTGCCATCGAGATGCGCCCACTGATGACGCCTCGCTTTGATGCCTATCGATTTGGCGTGTCCTGGCGTCCAACCCCCCGGCAGGCCAATCTGCTGGTGATTTCGGGCTACCTGTCAACCAAGACGCTCAAACGCGCCATCCGCGCCTACGAGCAAATGCAAAGCCCCAAATATGTGGTTGGTCTGGGTTCCTGCACCATCAACGGCGGCATGTACTGGGATTCATACAACACCATCAAACGGCTGGACGTTTACATGCCGGTCGACCTCTACATCACCGGCTGCATGCCCCGCCCGGAAGCGCTGCTGCAGGGTTTTGAAGACTTGAAAAAGCTCATCCGTGCTGGCAAGGCCGAGGGTGCCAATCAGTACGCTGAAAATTTTGAGTGGTACAAAGCCAACCAAAAAAGTGTGATTCACGACTGGGACATGCCGGATTACAACTGGTAATAATCAAAATGCGCGAACTCCATACCAGCCTGAAACAACTGTTTCCCATTGGCGAACTCACCGAACAACGGCCCAACCTTGGCTTTGTCACCGTGCCCCGCGAACACTTGCGTGCGCTACTGCTGCACCTGCGTGACCGCGAAGGCTTCACCCATCTGATCTTGCTGACCGCCGTTGATTGGCTCGAAGAAAATCAATTTCAACTCACCTACCTGTTGTGCGACCGTGCCGGTCGGCGTGATTTGGGCCTGCGGGTCATGTTGCCACGCGAAGCCGCCTCAATGGAAAGCATGCACGAGGTTTGGCCTACCTTGTCAACTTACCAGCGTGAGCTGCGCGAAATGTTTGGCATCGATTTCCCGGGTAGCCCACGCGTCGAAGAAGACTTTATTCTTGAAGGCTGGAACGACATTCCGCCTTATCGTCGCGATTTTGATACCAAAAAATACGCTGCCGAAAACTACAGCCAACGCCCCGGACGCGAAACCCACGACCCGGCCACGCACATGAAGCAGCAACTTTATCCAGGCGGGCTTTGATATGGACTTCTTTACACCTGACCGCTCGCTGTACCCTGGCAAAAAGGCCGATGGCACGCTTGACATTGATCTCACATCGGGCAAGTATTTAAAACTCTGGCAAGGGCCCAATCACCCCGGCATTACCGGCAATATGTCGGTCGAACTCACCGTTTGCGGTGACGAAGTGGTGGAAGGCAAAACCCATGTGGGCTACCTGCACCGGGGTTTCGAGAAACTGATGGAGCGGCGCACATTTATTCAGTGCTTTCCGATTGTTTGCCGCATTTGCGTGCCAGAGCCCGATTTCAACGAGTATTGCTACGCGGCTGCCGTTGAAGAACTCGCTGGTATCAAGTCACCGGAGCGCTCCGACTGGATTCGCGCCATGATTCTTGAGATGGGGCGCATCAACAGCTACCTGATGTACCTGGGTGGTCAGGCCGGTGCCCTTGGCCTGGGCGTGATCGGGCAGTGGACCACGTATGTGCGTGACCTGATGCTCGACCGTTTTGAGGAACTCACCGGTGCGCGGATCTACCACATGTTCATCATTCCCGGTGGCGTGCGCGATGGTTTGCCGGACGGCTTTGACCAACGCATGGATGAAACCCTGCGTGAGATCGAGCGCACCATGAAAGACGTGTTTGATGTCATGTTCTGCAACGCCGTTTTCAAAAGACGTACTGTTGGCCAGGGTGTGATCGACCCGTCCTGGCTGGAGTCCTATGGCGTCACCGGGCCCAATGCTCGCGCGGCCGGTGTGGCCAAGGACGTGCGCAAAGACCAGCCCTATCTGGTCTATGACCAACTCGATTTCGAACCGGTCATCGGACACGACTCTGATATTTACACCCGCTCTGACGTGCGCCGCCGTGACCTGCTGATGTCGGTTGATCTGGTGCGTCAGATGCTTGCCAAGATGCCGCGTACCGGCCCCTTGAAGGCCACCACGCCCAACGTGCTGCACTGGAAAATTCCGCGCGGCGAAACCTATATTCGCGGCGAATGCTCGCGTGGCGAATATGGCTACTACCTGGTTAGCGACGGCAGTGGCTACCCGCGCCGCGTCAATGTGCGCGGCCCTTCCTACACGCACGCCATGAACTTGCTGGAACGCATGATCGTGAACGTGAATATTTCTGATGTTGCGTCACTGATGGTGTCGCTGCACACTTATCCGCCTGAGATTGAGAGATAGCCATGAGCATCCGTGATGTCCTCTCGCCGTTTACCGCCTGGAAAAATGTATTCCTCGACCCGGTCACGATTCCTGATCCTCTGAATGACCGCCCTGGCGCGCCGCGCTATCGCGGTTTTCACCAGAACGACATTGTCAAATGCATCGGTTGTGGCACCTGTGAAACCATTTGCCAAAATGGTGCCATCGACATGGTACCGGTGCCGGGCATTGATGCCAAGCACGGCGACTCTGGCCTGCGTCCCAACATTGACTATGGCCGTTGCTGCTGGTGCGCGCTGTGTGTGGACGTTTGCATGACCGGCTCGCTGACCATGTCCAATGCCTACACCTGGGTCGAGTCTGACCCGGATGCCTTCCGTTTTACCCCAGGCGTTGATAAAAAACACTGGGATAACGACGAGCTTGGTTACCAGCGGCCCGAAGGACATCGGCTGACCGAAACCGACCGCATCCACATGCACGAAATGCAGCCGCAAGAGCGCATTGACTCGTTCGCAGAGATTGTGGATGGCTATTCGATCGAAGAAGCCAAGCTTGAAGCCGACCGCTGTGTCTCTTGCGGCCTGTGCGTGGCCACTTGCCCGACACACATGTCGATTCCAGAATACATTGCGGCCGTGCGCGATGGCGATTACGAGCGTGGCATTCAGTTGCTGTACGAAACCAATCCGTTCTCGGGTATTTGTGGACGGGTTTGCACCCACAAGTGCGAAACCTCCTGCGCCTCGCGCCACGAGGGCGACCCGATTGCCATTCGCTGGCTCAAACGCCACATCATGGACCAGGTGCCCTTTGAGAAGCGCGTCGAAATTGCCGGTGGCCGCAGGCCGCCCACCGGTAAAACGGTGGCCATCGTCGGTGCCGGTCCAGCCGGTTTGACGGCGGCTTATGACCTGGCCAAAAAAGGCCACCAAGTGACCGTGTTTGAGGCGCTGGACGCGCCCGGCGGCATGACGCGCTGGGGCATTCCTGAATACCGCTTGCCCTACGACGTGATTGACCAGGATGTCGATGTGATCCGTTCGGTTGGCGTTGATATTCGCTGCAATGTGCGCATCGGCACCGATATTTCCCTGGATGAACTGCACAACACCCACGATGCCGTCGTGCTCGGTCTGGGCTTGCAACTGGGCCGCGCCACACGCACCCCTGGCAGCGACCACCCGGACGTGCGCAAAGCGGTTGACCTGCTGCGTCAAGCCACCAGTGGTGAAGATTTCGGTACGCCGCGCCAAGCCGTGGTGATTGGTGGCGGCAACGTGGCGATGGACATCGCCCGCACACTGGCCCGCTTGCAAAAAGCCGCCTACGGTGAAGTCAAAGTGATCTTGACCGCCCTTGAAGACCGCGCACACTTCTTGGCCGACCCCGAAGAAATCACCGAAGCCGGCGAAGAAGGCGTGGTCATCATCGACGCCCGTGGCCCGCAACAAGTGGTGGTTGAAAACGGTGCCGTGGTTGGGCTAAAAACCTGGCGCGTGAAAGCCATTTTTGATGAGCAGGGCCGTTTTGCCCCGAGCTACGATGAATCTGACGAGCAGTTACACCTTGGCAGCATGGTGGTCGAGGCGATTGGCCAGATGACCGATGCTTCGCTGCTCGGTGATGCGCTGACCGAAAAGCTGGCTTGGCAGCGCGGCCGCTTGCAAGTTGATGCTGGCGGGCGCACCAGCGAAGCCTGGCTGTGGGCGGTGGGCGATATGGTGCGTGGGCCAGACGTGGTCACCGCCGTGGCCGACGGCCACCGGGTTGCTGCTAGCATTCACGCCACCCTTTTCCCGATGGAGGTAACCGTATGACCCAATCCGTTCGCAGAATTGATGTGTTGCGTCACACTACCAGTGTGAGCGAAATTCTTTCGGTGGCCAACAGTTTCGAGGCTAGCGCCCGAGACTTTTACACCGCGCTGATTCCCAAGGTCAGCAAACGTATTCGTTATCTGGTGGAAGAACTGGCCGCCGAAGAGCAGCAACACTACGATTTTTTTGTCGCACTTTCCCAGCGCACTGACCTGGCGGAGCAAGTCAAGGTCGAGGTCCAGCGTACCGCCAGTGACAGCAAGTTTTCAGACTGCCTGCACTTGCCCAATCTGGGTGACAACCCGGACGACCAGGCGGTGCTGCAGTACGCCATGGGGCGCGAACACATTGCGATGACGCACTATGGTGAACTCGCGCAGACCACGCCTGCCGGCCCGATTCGTGATCTTTTTGCCTTCCTTGCCAGCGAAGAAACCAAGCACAAGCTGGAGCTTGAAAAAACCTATTACGAAATCGTCCACCGTGGTGGCGGTGTCTGAGCGCGGTTTGCGCATAAGTGCAGCGCGGGCGCTAATCAGCCCCGCCTGACCGCTGCAAAGATGGGGCAAGCGGTGCGTTCAGGCCGCGCATTTGTCGGCACAATAGGCCCCATGAAAACCCAATCTGTTCCCCAAATCGCCGGCCATTTGCTGGTGCAGTGTCTGGTTAAACAAGGCGTGACCCACGCCTTTGGCGTACCCGGCGAAAGCTATCTGGCGGTGCTGGATGGCTTTTACCAATACCGCGATCAAATTCAATTTATTGTTAACCGGCAAGAGGGCGGGGCCGCCTTTATGGCGGAAGCCCACGGCAAGCTCACCGGCCGACCCGGCGTGTGTTTTGTCACCCGTGGCCCCGGTGCCACCAATGCATCAATTGGCGTGCACACCGCCTTTCAGGACTCAACCCCGATGGTGCTGTTTATTGGCGACGTAGCCAGCAACACGCGTGACCGCGAGGCCTTTCAGGAGGTCAATTACCTGAGTTTTTTCGGCCCCAGCACCAAAGGTTTTGCCAAGCGCGTGGAGCGCATTGACGATGTGGCGCGCATTCCCGAATACGTGGCGCGGGCTTTTGCCACCGCCATGAACGGCCGCCCCGGCCCGGTGGTGCTGGTCTTGCCGGAGGACATGTTGACGCAATCGGTCGGTGCCGATGTGTACACCAACCTGGTGCCAGAAGCTTTGCCCCAGGTTCATGCGGTTGAGGCACATATTGGCCTCAAGCCCACGTCCGCATTGCGCAAGCTGCTATTGAAAGCAGAGCGACCATTGGTCATTGCTGGCGGTAGCGGCTGGTCACCCGCCGCCGCACAGGCGCTACAGCAATTCGCTGAAAACTGGTGTTTGCCGGTCGCCAACGCGTTTCGCTTTCAGGATACCTTTGACAACCATCACCCCTTGTACGCGGGTGACGTCGGGCTTGGCATCAACCCGCTATTGGCAAAACGCATTCAAAACAGCGACCTGATCATCGCCCTGGGTGCCCGCCTGGGAGAGATCACCACCGCTGGCTACACGCTGATCGAAGCGCCGCGGCCAAAACAAAAGCTGGTGCACATTCACCCCAGCGCCGAAGAGCTCAACCGCGTGTTTCAGGCCGACCTGGCGATTCAGGCCAGCATGCTGTCGGCCGCTTCAGCGCTGCAAGACCTGGCCGCACCCGACCACTTGCGCTGGCAAGACTGGTCAGCCGCCTGTCGTGACGACTACCAGACCAACCTGCAACCCAGCGTGATTGCTGCGCTGCCCGCAGACACCGAGCGCGGCGTGGTTAATATGCCGCACATCATTGCCAGCCTGCAGCAGCACCTGCCGGTCGACGCGGTGCTGAGCAACGGTGCTGGTAACTTTGCCAGTTGGTTGCACCGCTATTACCGTTACCACGGGCTGGCCAAAGGCTGCAAAACCCAACTGGCTCCGACCAACGGGGCCATGGGCTATGGCGTGCCGGCGGGTATTGCAGCGGCAATAACCACGGGCCGGCTGGTTGTCACGCTAACTGGCGATGGTGATTTTTTGATGAACGGCCAAGAACTGGCCACCGCCGTGCAATACGCTGCCAAAACCATCATTGTGCTGCTCAACAACGGCATGTTTGGCACCATCCGCATGCACCAGGAGCGCGATTACCCGCAGCGCGTGGCCGGCACCGCCTTGTCCAACCCCGATTTCTGCGCGTTGGCGCAAGCCTATGGTTATGTCGGCGTGCGCATTACCCGCACCGAGCAGTTTGAGGCCGCGCTGCTAGCGGCACTGGCCCGGCCGCAGGGCACGCTGATCGAGGTGATGCAAGAGCCCGAGGCCCTGACCACACGCGGATCACTGAGCGGCATCACGGCAGCCGCACTGGCCTGCGAAGAAGACCGGCGCTGACGAATTCTTTGCATGGGGAAGACTAATTGCTATTAAAAAAATAGCTGCTTGCGCTTATTCCACAAGGGCTAGAGGCTTATTTTCTATAAATTACTGAGCAAGCAAACGCGCTTTGCCTTCAGTCCAGTTTTGCTGGTAAACACTTATTTGACAGGAATCGGTTGGTTGCTTGGCACCGGCACCGCCGTCACGCTGTTTTTTGGGCTGCCGTCGATGATCTTGTCGGAGTACACCAAATAGACCAGTGTGTTGCGCTTGACATCCACCATGCGCACCACCCGCACGTGTTTGAACAGGAACGATGAGCGGGCGTTGAACACCTCGTCTTGCTTGTCGACTTTGTCCTTGAAACTGATCGGGCCAACCTGGCGGCAGGCCACTGCGGCATCTGAGGTGTCTTCGGCAAAACCCAGCGCACCAGCGTAACCCCCGGTTTTGGCGTGCGACAAATAACACGCCACACCGTCCACGACCGGGTCGTCGAACACGTCCACCACCACCTTGTCGTTGGGGCTGAGCAGCTTGAAGGTGGTGCTGACATCCCCAATGGTCT
>JBBQZI010000073.1:0-13758 GCA_038207855.1 Burkholderiales bacterium | reverse complement strand
AAGAGCTTGGACAACGGAAAGCGGTTGTCGATCCAATTGAGGGTTTTTGCCCCAGCCGAAGCGTTGGGGGAAATGTCGTGAAATTCAGCCATGTTATTTGTCCTTAGGCTTTTTTATCTTCACCAATGAGCAACTTGGTGTCGGAGAGGTAAATGTGTGGCGGAACTTCAAGGTTGTCGGGTGCCGGCACATTCTTGAAGACCCGACCGGCCAAGTCGAAGGTTGAACCATGGCACGGGCACAAAAACCCACCTTGCCAGTCATCAGGCAACGACGGCTGCGGACCAGGCTTGAACTTATCAGATGGAGAGCACCCCAGATGGGTACAAATCCCGACCACCACCAAGTACTCAGGCTTAATGGATCGCGTTTCGTTGCGCGCGTAAGCCGGTGCCTGCTCAGTGGGTTTACGGGTGGAATTGGGGTCAGCCAATTTGCTGTCGAGCGACGGCAAAGCTGCGAGTTGCTCGGGCGTACGCCGGACAATCCAGACCGGCTTGCCACGCCATTCAACCGTCATTTTTTCGCCCGATTTAAGGGCAGATATGTCGGCCTCAACTGCCGCCCCGGCGGCCTTGGCTTTTTCCGATGGCTGAAAAGAGCTGACAAACGGCACGAGAGCGGCAATGCCACCGACCGCGCCGGCACAACCCGATGCAATCAGCCACGTTCGTTTCTCGGAATCGCTTGGGCCATTATTGGCAATAACTTCACTCATGGGCATCCTCAATGATATTGATCACGACAGGGAAAACGGGCTGATTGTAGCTGAGCGACTTTGTCACCAAGCTGTCGGCGGTGGTGATTTATCAGGTGCTGATCTTGAATTCCAGCGCACGCTTGTGTAATACTTGATCCATCGCAAACCAATCAGAACGGAAGGTGAACCATGAGCATGACGTCTGAATTCAAGGAATTCGCCCTCAAAGGCAATGTGATGGACTTGGCCGTTGGTGTGATTATCGGCGGGGCCTTTGGCAAGATCGTCGATTCGGTGGTCGGGGACTTGATCATGCCGCTGGTCAGCAAGCTTTTTGGCGGACTGGATTTTGCGAGCTACTACGTCGCATTGGCCGGCCAGGCAGCCGGCTTGACATTGGCAGAAGCCAAAAAAGGCGGCGCAGTGTTTGCCTATGGCAACTTCATCACGATTGCGCTGAACTTTGCTATTTTGGCTTTCATCATTTTTATGATGGTCAAACAGATGAACCGACTGAAGAAAGAAGTGCCTGCAGCCGCACCTGCAGCACCAGCGCCGACCTCGGAAGATGTCTTGTTGCTGCGTGAAATCAGGGATAGCCTGAAAAAGTAATGCTATTTTTATAGAAGCATTCAGCACTTACTGAATAAGGGCAGAGGCCTATTTGGCTTATTTTTCGTGGCTGAGTTGCCGGGCCATGCGGATCGCCTCGATCAGGCTGCTTGCATCGGCGAGGCCCTGGCCGGCAATGTCAAATGCAGTGCCGTGATCCGGGCTGGTGCGCACCAGCGGCAAGCCCAGCGTCACATTCACACCCTTGTCCACACCCAGGTATTTGACCGGTATCAGCCCTTGGTCGTGGTACATCGCCAGCACCACATCAAATTCACCAGGCTGACTGGCTGTGTTACGGGCGCGCATGAACACCGTATCCGGTGGCTGCGGATCACTGACGGACAAGCCTTGCGAGCGCGCAGCCACAACAGCTGGACCAATGATGTCGAGTTCTTCCCGACCAAACAAACCACCCTCCCCGGCATGGGGATTGAGGCCGGCTACACCAATGCGCGGCGCACGGCCCAGCACGGCGGATAGCGACTGGTGAGTGATCAGCAGGGTCTGCAACACATTGTCAAAAGTGACCGCTGCCAATGCGTCGCGCAATGCCATATGGATACTGACCAACACCACGCGCAATTCATCATTGGCCAGCATCATGCGAACCGGACACTGATCGACTGACAAATTCAAATGTGCGGCAGCCAGCGACTGCAGCATTTCAGTGTGGCCAGGGAACGCGTCATACGGTGGCCCCGAAAGCGACAACGCGGCCTTGTTGAGCGGCGCAGTCACCATGGCGGCCACGTCACCCCGCAGCGCTGCATTGGCCGCCCACACCACGCAATCTCCTGCCATTTGACCGGCTCGGGCGCTGACTTGGCCGACGGCGATGGCAGGCAAACCATCAGACACCGCTGCAGACGCAATTTGCCATAGCGGTATGCAACGCGGCGGGCAATGCAAGGCCTCCTGCACGTTATCAAGCACCGCCACTGGCAGCACCACTGAACCCGCTGCCACCACAGCGGCGGCGCGGCGCATCGTCGTCAAATCGCCCACGACAAAACAGCCTTGCGTCTCTTGCGGCGCGTCGCGAAACGCTTTAGCGATGATTTCCGGACCGATGCCAGCGGGATCTCCCTGGGTAATGGCGATAGGACTATTCATGTTGCAAACGGATTAATTTGAAGATTAAGGTGCCCTAGCACCTTGTCATGCCGGGTTGTCAATGTCAATAAACACATGCTGCAAGCCAAATTGATTGGCGACATGGGCTGCTGCAGCCGGGGCGCCATAGCGCTCGCTGGCATGGTGACCGCAGGCCAGATAGGCCACACCGCACTCGCGGGCGTAATGCGCCTGTGGCTCGGAAATCTCGCCCGTGATGAAGGCATCAGCACCGGCGGCAATTGCCGCCTCAAAGTAGCTCTGCGCGCCACCGCTGCACCATGCTATTTTATTAATAGCTACCTGCGCTTTATCCACAAGGGTTACAGGCCGATTTACTATAAATTCAAGATGATTTGCCAAAGCCTGTGCATTGGCAAATGGTTGGCCATCTTTGCGCTGCCCCATGAACCCCAGGTCTTGCTCACCAAAACGGGTCTGGCAGACCAAGCCCAGTTTGAGGCCGAGTTGCGCGTTATTCCCAAGCTCCGGATGGGCATCGAGCGGCAAATGGTAAGCCAGCAAATTGATGTCATGCGCCAGCAGCAAGGCCAGCCGCTGCTTCATCCAGCCGGTGACGCGGCCATCCTGACCGCGCCAAAATAAACCATGGTGCACAAAAATAGTGTCGGCCTGCTGCGCAATGGCCGCTTCAATCAGCGCCCGACTGGCCGTCACGCCGGAGACGATTTTGCGAACGCTTGCCGTGCCTTCGACCTGTAAGCCGTTGGGTCCGTAGTCGTGAAAACGCTCGGGCTGCAGCAGGGTATCAAAAGCCGCCAGAACTTCGCTGCGATGCGTCATACCGGGGCAATTTCTAAAGCGTCAGCACGGTGCAACCCGTGGTTTTGCGCGCCTCCAGGTCGCGGTGCGCCTGCTGCACGTCTTCGAGCCGGTAGCGCTGCTCAATATGAATCTGCACTTGTCCACTGGTCACTGCTGCAAACAAATCGTCGGCCATGGCCTGGGTGCTTTCGCGCGTGGCAATGTGTGTAAACAGTGTCTGGCGCGTCACATACAAAGAGCCTTTAGGCCCCAGAATGCCTGGCGAAAACGGTGCCACTGGCCCGGAGGCATTGCCAAAGCTGGCCATCAGGCCAAACGGTGCCAGGCAATCAAGCGACTTGTCCCAAGTGTCTTTGCCAACCGAGTCGTACACGGCCTTGACCCCTTTGCCGCCGGTGATTTCCTTCACCCGGGTCAGAAAATCCTCGGTCGAATAGTTGATGACATGGGCTGCGCCATTGGCCTTGGCGAGTGCGCACTTGGCATCTGTTCCAGCCGTACCAATCAGTTGCAGACCCATTGCTTTGGCCCACTGGCAGGCGATCAGGCCGACACCGCCGGCAGCAGCATGAAACAGTACAAAATCACCCGGATTCAAACCACCCTGCGGCTGCGTGCGCTTGAGCAGGTACTGGGCCGTCAGGCCCTTGAGCATCATGGCAGCACCGGTTTCAAAAGAAATGGCATCCGGCAGCTTGCACACGCATTTGGCGGGCATGACGCGCAAATCGCAATAACTGCCTGGCGGCTGGCTGGCATAGGCGGCGCGATCACCCACCTGCAGATGCGTCACGCCAACGCCTACCGCCTCCACGACGCCTGCGGCCTCCATGCCAAGCTGCATTGGCATGGATGCGGGATACAGCCCACTACGCTGGTACACATCAATAAAATTCAGTCCTACCGCGTGGTGCCGAATAAGAATTTCGCCCGCGCCAGGCTCTCCCACCGACACCTGAGTCAGCTTGAGCTGCTCGGGCCCACCATGCTGGTCAATGCGAATCGAACGCGAAGTTTGTTGGATCATTGAAAATTTCCTGTTTTGCCGCAGGGCAGCATGTTGCCACGAATTGGATGCAAATGTTTCTCTGACAGAATGTGCGGTCTTTCACGCAGTCCATATCCTTTGTTCAACTTTTTTTTGCAGCTTCAACGTCCTCGATTCTCATCGCGGCACGCGTTCGCCATGATGATTTGCCTGTTCATGGCGCTCGCGAACGCGCATGGACAGACCCAGAGTGCCGGCACATCACCCGCACTGCACTTGCGCATTGTGGGCGGCTTGGCAGGCCTCAACCAGTACACCCGCCACGAAGAACCCTTCTGGAGCAAAGACCTGGCGCGCTTAAGTGGCGGCAAGTACAGCGCAGAAATCGCGCCGTTTGACCGCGCTGGTGTGCCCCCTAGCGACATGTTGCGCTTACTCAAACTTGGCGTTGTGCCATTTGGCACCGTCCTGCTGCACACGGTGGAAAAGCAATATCCGCAATACAGCGCAGCTGATCTGGCCGGACTCAACCTCGATATGGCCAGTCTGAAAAAAAATGTGGCCGCCTTTCGCCCCTATCTTGAGCACGACCTGCGCATCAACCACAACATCGAAATGCTGGCGCTTTACGTGCATCCGGCGCAAGTGGTTTTTTGCAAGCAAGCGTTTGGCCAGCTAACGGACTTGAAGGGACGCCGCATTCGGGTCGCGGCACCCACCCAGGCCGACTTTGTCCGTGCGCTGGGGGCGACGCCGGTGACAACGGGCTTCACCCAAATCAAAGCCAATCTGACTTCCGGCAACATTGACTGCGCCATCACCGGCACCATGTCGGGCAACACCATCGGGCTACATGAAGTTACCCACTACATCCACGCCATGCCGATCACCTGGGGTTTGGCTGTTTTTGCTGCCAATGCGACCGCCTGGAATGCCTTGCCGCCTGACCTGAGGAGCCTGCTGGGCCGTGAATTGCCCAAGCTTGAAGCCGCCATCTGGCGCACCAGCGAGCAAGAGACCGCCGAAGGGCTGGCCTGCAACAGCGGCAGTGCCGACTGCAGCCACGGCCAGCGCGGCCAAATGCAGCAAGTTGCCATAACCGCCAAAGACGCAGCCTTGAGCCAGTCAATTTTGCGCAGCGTGGTGTTGCCGGACTGGCTGGCCCACTGCAACGCCACCCCGTGCCTTGACATCTGGAACAAGACCATCGGACCGACCAGTGGCATCCAGCTCACGCTGCCGCCCAAGGCGACGCCATGAGGGAAACCCGCATTCACCTGGCCATTGCCAGCGTGGCTGCGGCGTTCCTGCTAGCCATTGCGCTGGCCGCTTTCAACTTGATCGAACAACAGCGCAACAGCGCCTTGGCCAACAGCCAGCAGCAGGCGAGCCGGTTTGTCATGGGGGCGGTGGCGGCCATCAACCGCACATTGCTTGACATTGATGTCCTGCTGGCGAGCCTGGATGAAACCGAAGACCTGTCGAATTTGCATCTCGATGAAATGAACTGGGTCGCAGCCAATAAAACCCTGATCACCATCGACCAGCGCAACCTGCGCCTGCACCGGCTAACCCTGCTGGATACGCAGTCACATGTGCTGGCATCGTCTGATCCGGCAGGCGTTGCACCGCTGATTTTGTCCGCGGGTTTTGTCGAACGCACGCTGGGCCTACCGATAGCCACACTGACGCTGAGCGAGCCCGCGCTGGATGCCAGCAGCGCACAGCAGGTGATCTACATGGCGCGCCACCTGAAGCTCACCGACGGCAGCAAGATACTCGCGGTGGCAGAAATGACCTTGGCCGACATCAATAGCATCATGGTGCAAGGCGCAGATATCAGCGGTTTGGAGGTGTCACTGGAGCGCGGCAGCGGGCAGTTGCTGGCCAGCATACCGGCGCAAGACAACTTGCTCGGCAAACCATTGGCCACGCCGCTAGGTCAAGGCACGCAGGGCGCGCAACGCCTGAATGCGCGCCTGAGCGGGCTGCCGGCAGTCGTGGCAGCACAGCCGATTTTGTATGACAACGCGTTAATTGCCGCCAGCATTCCGATCCACGCGGCACTGGAAAAATGGCAACAGGATCGCAATTTCATTCTGTTGACAGCGGGCTTGTTTGCCGCCATGGTGCTGATAGCAAGCGGCTTTACCAGCTGGTACCTGTCGCGCCTGGCGCAAGCCCGTAGCGCCATCAAACAGTCCAAGGCTGAAATTGAACACCTGGCGTTTTTCGACCACTTGACCGATCTGCCCAATCGTCTTTTGTTAATGGATCGCCTGGGGCATGCCCTGGTCACCAACGTGCGCCATCAGCGCTATGGCGCGCTGCTGTTTCTGGACCTTGACAACTTCAAGAATCTCAACGACACGCAGGGCCATGATGTGGGCGACCTGCTGCTCAAACAAATCGCCACCCGGCTGCAAGCCAGCGTGCGCATGCAAGACACCGTGGCACGGCTGGGTGGTGACGAGTTTGTGATTCTGCTGGAAGACATCTCGGCCAACCCGATCGAAGCGGCCGAAGCGGCCCGACGCGTGGGTCAAAAGCTGCTGATGGCCCTCGATCAACCCTACACGTTTAACGGAAAAACCCATAAAAGCAGCGTCAGCATGGGTGCCGCGCTGTACGGCGTTGAGCCCATGATGCCGGCAGAATTGCTCAAACAAGCCGACATTGCCATGTACCAAGCGAAGGCACGCGGGCGCAACACCCTGTGCTTTTTCGACCCGCAAATGCAGGCCAGCATCACCGCCCATGCCGAGCTTGAAAGCGATTTGCATACCGCCATCGCCGAGCAGCAGTTCATTCTGTATTACCAACCCCAAGTCACGCAAACTGGTGCGGTGCTGGGTGCCGAAGTATTGATCCGCTGGCAACACTCCACACGCGGTATGGTGCCACCGTTTGAATTCATTCCGGTGGCCGAAGAAAGCGAGTTGATCAACCAGATTGGCCAATGGGTTCTACAAACCGCCTGTCAGCAATTGCGGATTTGGCAGCAGATACCGGCTACGGCCCATTTGCAGCTGGCGGTGAACGTCAGCGCGCGCCAGTTCCGCCAGACCGATTTTGTGAGCCAGGTGCAACAGGTCATTGACACCACCGGTGTCGCACCCCACGGCCT
Organism: Burkholderiales bacterium; assembly: GCA_038207855.1. Classification (GTDB taxonomy): domain Bacteria; phylum Pseudomonadota; class Gammaproteobacteria; order Burkholderiales; family Burkholderiaceae_C; genus Rhodoferax. Next base: position 6,429 of record JBBQZI010000073.1, on the reverse strand, counting down.
GAAACTGGAACTGACCGAGTCGTTGGTGCTGACCAACGTGGATGACACCATCGCCAAGATGAGCGCACTCAAGGGGTTGGGCGTGCGTTTTTCGATGGACGACTTTGGCACCGGGCAATCATCGCTGAGCTACCTGACCCGGTTGCCGCTGGACCAGCTCAAGATCGACCAATCTTTTGTGCGCAACATTGGCATCAAGTCCACCGATGGCGTGATTGTTCAAACCATCATTGGCATGGCCCGCAACCTGGGGCTTGAAGTGATTGCCGAAGGGGTTGAAACCACGGCACAACAAACTTATCTGGCCGAGCATGGCTGCACCTTGTACCAGGGCTACCTGTTGGGCAAGCCAACGCCGCTGGCCGAGTTTGAGTCTTTGCTGGCCCGATCAATCAACAGCGCATGACGCAGCGCAAAATCACCCTTTCGGCGGCCTTGCTGCTGACATTACCCCCGCTGCTATGGGCCTGCAACGCGGTGCTTGGCCGCCTGATTGCCGGCATGGTGTCACCGATGACACTCAACCTGCTGCGCTGGGCCATCGCCTTTGCGCTGCTGCTGCCACTGGCCGCGCCGGTGCTGCGCCCAAGCAGCCCGCTGTGGCAAAGCTGGAAGCGCATTGCCGGCTTGTCGCTGCTGAGCATTGGTGCTTACAACGCCCTGCTCTACCTGGCGCTCAACACCTCCACGCCGATCAACGTGACGCTGGTGGGCTCCATCACGCCGGTCTGGATGCTGCTGATTGGGCGGGTGTTTTTTGGCAATCGGATCTCGATGCGCCAATGGTTTGGCGCTGCCTTGTCCATCAGCGGCGTCATGCTGGTGCTAAGTCGTGGCCAGTTGGATGTGTTGCTGCAGGTGCGGCTGGTCGCCGGTGATTTGTATATCTTGCTGGCCTCGGCGGTGTGGGCCTACTACAGCTGGATGCTGGCCCACCCGACCACCGAGCCCGCAGAAATCCGGCGCGACTGGTCAGCTTTTTTGCTGGCCCAAATTGCCCTCGGGCTGGTCTGGGCGAGCTTGTCTGCCGGTGTTGAATGGTCGATGGGTCTGGGGCGCTTGCAGTTGAGCTGGCCACTGGCGGCCGCCCTGCTGTTCATCGCCATCGGGCCAGCCCTGATTGCCTACCGCGCCTGGGGTGCGGGCGTGGCGCGCGCCGGCCCGCAGGCGGCCGGCTTTTTCATCAATTTGATGCCGCTCTTTACGGCCGTTCTGTCAAGCGTCTTTTTGGGTGAAGCGCCGCACCTGTACCACGCCATGGCCTTTGCGCTGATTGTCAGCGGCATTGTGGTGTCGTCACGGCGCTAGAAGCTTTTTAGGGCTCTAGCCCTTATAGCTATTGCACAAGCAGCTATATTTTATGTAGCGCCTGCTGACTGCGTTTGATTACTGCGCCTTGAAGCCACTGTCGCGGATGATGCGGGCCCAGACTTGCGCATAGGCGTGCTCGCGGCTGGCCAGTTGCGCGCCGGTCATGTAGCCCACCGTCAAGCCCATGACGGTCAGGCGGTCTTGCACTTCCGGCATGGCGACCACCTTGGCCACTGCGCTGGAAAGTTTGTCAAGCGTCGCTTGGGGCGTGCCTTTGGGGGCAAAAATGCCATAAAAAGGCTCATCCTCAAAACCTTTCAAGCCGAGTTCGGCAAAAGTCGGCACATCGGGCAACGCCGCCTGACGCTTGCCACCGAGCACCGCCAGCAGGCGAATCTTGCCCGCCTTCTGGTTCTCAATGAAGTCCGGCACCGAACCGATGCCCGCATTGACCTGGTTGCCCAACATATCGGCCATCATCGGCGCGCTGCCGCGGTAAGGGGCCGACTGCAAATCAAGCTGGTATTTCTGGCCAATCACCTTGACCAGAAATTCTGGCGTAGAGGCCGGTGCAGGCACGCCCACCGTGCCCTTGCCCGCGCCCTGCTTTTGCACCCAGGCGACATAGTCGGCCATGCTTTTGGCCGGCGTTGCGCCCGAGACGGCAAAGCCATTGACAAAAGTCGCAAAACCGGCCACCGGCACAAAGTCACGCGCTGAGTCGTAGCCCGGATTTTTCACCACCATCGGCAAAATCGTGATGGTGTGGTCGTGCGACAGAAACAGCGTGTTGCCATCAGGCGCCGCCGCTTTTAGGGCTTGCGCGGCAATCTGGCCACCAGCACCGGCCTTGTTTTCCACCAACACCGACACCCCCAACTGGTCTTTGAGCTTGTCGGCCAATATCCGGGCGATCGCATCGGTGCCGCCACCCGGCGGAAAACCGACCATCAGCTTGACCGGGCCGGTTTGCGCCTGCGCCAAGCCAGCGGCCAGCAAAGTACCCACTGCCAAAGTCTGGCTCAGACGCTTGATGAATTGATTGACATGACATACCAACATAAAAAACTCCTGGATAAAAAAATAATTCGCCATGGCCACCTGGACAGAAATGCAGCACAGCAAAAACCACTGGATGCCCGCCTGCCCGCGCATGACGGGCCGAGGCGCTTTTGCGCTAAAACGTGCCCGGATAAGCGCCGCCATCGGCCAGCACATTTTGCCCGGTGATGTAGCCCGCCTGCTGGCTGCATAAAAACGCGCAAATCGCGCCAAATTCTTCTGGCGTGCCAAAACGCCGTGCCGGAATGGCTTGGCGCCGGGCATCCATCAGCGCGTCGAGCGGCTTGCCTGTTTTCTCGGCCGCGCCCTGCATCACGCTGCGCAGACGGTCGGTATCAAAGGCACCGGGCAACAGGTTGTTGACGGTCACCCCCTTGGCGGCCAAACCGCTGCGTGCCAGGCCTGCCACAAAGCCGGTCAAACCGCTACGCGCGCCGTTGGACAAACCCAGAATATCAATCGGTGCCTTTACCGCGCTGGAGGTGATGTTGACAATGCGGCCAAACCCCCGCGCGGCCATGCCGTCGGCGGTGGCCTTGATCAACGCGATCGGCGTGAGCATATTGGCTTCAAGCGCACGCAGCCAGTCCTCGCGCTCAAAGCGCAGCGAGTCGCCGGTAGGCGGGCCACCCGCGTTGGTGACCACAATGTCAAAGTCAGCGCGCTGCGCAAACACCGCCTGCCGACCGGCTTCGGTGGTGATGTCTTCAGCAACAAATTGCACTGAAGCCCCCGTATTGATTGCGTAGTCAGCTATTAATTTTGAAGCTGATTGCTGCAAGGCATCGGCCCCGCGTGCCACCATCAGCACGTTCACGCCTTCGGCCACCAGTGCCTGCGCACAGCCCCAACCCAGCCCCCGGCTGGCCCCACACACCAGTGCCCACTTGCCCGCAATACCTAAATCCATAACCGTCACTCCATTTAAAAAATGCGCTTTAGTGGCTTCGACTGCGACTGGTAAACACAAAAATACCGGCCACCACCAGCGCTGTGCCTGCCGCTACCCAGCCAGTAAATGGCTCGCCCAACAACCACACGCTCAACAAAATCGTCGACATCGGCCCGATCATGCCAGTCTGCGCCGCCAGCCCAGCACCCATGCGCTCAATCGCCATCATCACCATCAACACCGGGGCCGCCGTGCACAGTGTGGCATTCAAGATCGACAACCAAATCACTTCTGGCGCCACCAGCGCCGCAGCCATGGGCCGCAACACGACAAACTGGCCAATGCACAGCCCACACGCCACCGTGGTGGCCAGGCCCACCAGCCGCAGCGAACCCAAGCGCCGCACCATTTCACCGCTGAAGTTCAGGTAAATCGCATAACTCACCGCACTGCCAAACACCAGCAGCGCGCCCAGCGCCGCATCAGCGCCTTCGAGCTTGATCTCGTGTCCAAACACCAAAATAACACCGAGGTAACTGACCGCCATGCCCAAGGCTTGCCGTCGGCTGATGTGCCGTTTGTACAGCACCAGTCCCATCAGCAACACCAGCGTCGGATTCAGATACAGAATCAGCCGCTCCAGCGAAGCACTGATATAGGCCAGCCCGGCAAAGTCCAGAAAACTCGCCAGGTAGTAGCCAGTAAAACCCAGCCCCAAGACACCCCAGACATCGTGGTGCGTCAAGGGCGGCTTGCCCCGGCTGGCCCACCAAGCCATCACGGCAAATATCGGCAGCGCAAACAGCATGCGGTACATGATGAGCGTGACCGCGTCCACACCATAGCGGTAAGCCAGCTTGACGATGATCGCTTTGCCGCTAAAGGCGATGGCACCCAAGGTTGCGAGCAGCAAGCCTGTAGCTATGTTTTTATGAGCTACTTGCGCAGGTTGCATAAGGGCTAGAAGCCTATTTGACTATTATTATTCTTCAACAAACGCCTCTTCCCGCTTGCGCTTGATGGACGGCAGCAACACCACCACCAGCATGATGGCGGCGGCCAGCAACAGCGCGGCTGACAGCGGCCGTGTCACAAACACACTCCAGTCGCCGCGTGAAAAAAGCAATGCGCGGCGCAGGTTTTCTTCCATCATTGGCCCCAATATCAGGCCCAACAACAGCGGCGCCGGCTCCATGCCGAGCTTGATGAAGACATAGCCAACCACACCAAACAGGCCGACCATCCAGATGTCAAAGGTGTTGTTGTTGGTGCTGTAAACGCCAATCGCGCAAAACAGCACAATCGCCGGAAACAGCCAGCGATACGGCACCGTCAGCAGCTTGATCCAGATACCAATCAAGGGCAGGTTCAGCACGATCAGCATGGCATTGCCAATCCACATGGAGGCAATCAGGCCCCAAAACAACTCGGGGTTGCTGGTCATCACCTGCGGGCCGGGCTGGATGTTGTGAATGGTCATGGCCCCGACCATCAGCGCCATCACCGCGTTGGACGGAATGCCCAAGGTCAGCAGCGGAATGAAGGAGGTTTGTGCACCGGCGTTGTTGGCGGATTCAGGCGAGGCCACGCCACGGATATTGCCCTGGCCAAACGGCACTTCGCCGGGCTTGAGACGGATTTTCTTCTCGATGGAATAGGCGGCAAAGGCCGCCAGCAGCGCACCGCCGCCCGGCAAAATTCCCAACAAAGAGCCAATACCGGTGCCGCGCAAAATTGCCGGCAGCATGTGCTTGAAGTCTTCGCGCGTGGGCATCAGTCCCTGCACCTTGGCAGTAAACACCTCACGGTGCTCTTCCTTGATCGACAAATTGCTGATGATCTCGCCATAGCCAAACACCCCCATGGCAATGACGATAAAGCCAATGCCATCGGTCAGCTCGGGGATGCCAAAGGCATAGCGCGCCACGCCAGAGTTGACATCGGTCCCCACAATGCCCAGCAGCAGGCCCAGCACGATCATCGCCACCGCCTTGAGCAACGATCCTGATGCCAGCACCACCGCGCCGATCAAGCCCAAAATCATCAGCGCAAAGTATTCCGCCGGGCCAAATTTGAAAGCCAGCTCGGTCAGCGGTGCGGCAAATGCCGCCAACGTCAGCGTACCAACGCAGCCAGCAAAAAACGAGCCAATACCAGCGGCCGCCAGCGCTGGCCCGGCACGCCCTTTGCGCGCCATCTGGTAGCCATCAATCACCGTCACCACCGAAGAGGCTTCGCCCGGCAGGTTGACCAAAATCGCCGTGGTGGAGCCGCCGTATTGGGCCCCGTAATAGATGCCCGCCAGCATGATCAAGGCAGCCACCGGCGGCAGTGCATAGGTGGCAGGCAACAGCATCGCAATGGTGGCGACCGGGCCGATGCCGGGCAACACGCCAATCAGCGTACCCAGCAGGCAGCCGACAAACGCGTAAACCAAATTGATGGGCGTAAAGGCCACGCCAAAACCCATCGACAAATGTTCAATCAATTCCATGGTGTTTAGTCCTCAACCCGCCATAAACGCTGGCCACACCTGAAACTGCAGTTTCAGCACCAACACAAAGGCCACATAACTACCTGCAGCCAAAATCGTCGAGAGAATAAAGCCTTCTTTGAGGCTAAAGCGTTCCCCCGCCAGGCTGGCCACCAGCGTCAGGCCATAAATCGCCAGTACGATGCCCGCAGCCGGCAGGCCAATGCTCGGCAAGCCACCCAGCAACACGCCAAACAGCAGATTGGCGGCGATGATGAAACTCAAGGGCTTCCAAGCCCAGGCACCGATCTTGTCGCCGTCCGCCGTCTGCACCACCAAAGCCCGCACAGTGACGATCAAGCCCAAAATGGCCAGCAAAATGCCCAGCATCAGCGGGAAAAACCCTGGCCCCATGCGGGCGCTGGTGCCGATGTTGTAGTTGCTGGCACCCAACGCAAACGCACCGCCAATGACGACAAACAACAGCCCCGAAAAAAAATCTTTTTGACTCTTGATCTGCATAAACCGATGCCCTAACCGGGGTGGAAATTTAAACGGAAATTGGCACCATCAAAAAAAATTGCCTTGTGCTGCGCATGACAGTGCCGGGGCCCGTATTGTCGCGGCTCAAACAGCACATTGGCAGCCAAGCTGCTCAATCAGTGCCGCGCGCCAGGCTGAGTGGGGTCAG
>JBBQZI010000072.1:0-13928 GCA_038207855.1 Burkholderiales bacterium | reverse complement strand
CAGGTGGTCCTTGATCTGGCAGAAGGTTTCATAGTCGAGCACGGCTGCGCTCCATTTCGATGAGTTGGGCCAGGCTGACTGGGGCCACGCTTGCATGGCGTGGTGGCGTCGTGCTCACGCCCCGTTGCCTGCAGGGTGGTTTGTGGGCATTGCCCTCATGAAGTGACAGCACCTGGTACAGCGGGGACTGGTAGGCGATGAGATCGAGCTCAATCAGTTGGCGCCTGGCAGCCAGGAGTTCGGACTCGCTCAAACGCAGCCGTTTGGCCAGCGTGACTGCGCCGTAGTAGCTCAGGCCTTGTGCGTCGGCCACCGTCACCAAAAACAGATAGAGCGCTGCCGCTCGCGCATCGCATTGATCAATCAAGCCCCATTGCACCAGGGCTTGGTCAATCCAGCTAAATTGTTCTGGTACCAGGCGCACACGCTCAGGGCACAGTACCTGTTTGGACGTTCTCATGGCGGCTCCGATTCATCAAGTCGTGCCCCATTTGTACAAGTCGGCGGGTGGTGCTGGCTATGTCCTCTTGTAACGTGACATCGAACAAATGGGCGATAAGCCCCGCCAGCACGGGCGTTGGGGCATTCAAGAGATCTTGTAACGCTGCAAAACCACTGGATTGAGGCATCTCGGTACAAATGGGTGTTTCTTCAATGGAATCAATTACTTGCGAGATCAAGGAATCTTGTAACGCTACGGACTCGGGCGGCTTGGTGGGTTGGTTGCGGCTGTAGCCGGGGTGCGCTGCCCGCCAGGCCTGCACGCGAGCCACGTGTACGGGGTCGTGAAAGTAGTCTATGTTTTGGGGTTTTGCCAGCCATGCGGCTTGACTGGCGAGCTTGCTGGCTAGGCGGAAATCGGCGTTTGAGCAGTACCTTTGACGATTGATGTTGCGAGGATCGGGATCGAATAAATCCTTGCAACACGCGCACTTACGCTGTCCTGTCTTGGCCATGGTCGCTCCTGGATCGGGTCAACGAACGCCATCACATTGATCGCGCGAATGCCCTCAGGCGCAGTTTGAAGAAGACACAAGGATGTCCGAAGAAGACGCGTTAAAAACGATGATTTGAAGAAGACAGGCAGGCAAGAAAACGCACGTTCAAACCGGAAGAATCAAGACAGTTTCGGCCCGGCGGCCACAACTACCCAACTAGGACGCCCTGACCCAATGTCGGAAAGTGCGTAACCGACTGACTGGGTAACTTGAACATACAGGTCTCAAACAGCGGACTGGCAACCCACCTTGCAACCCATGCCTGCACTGCCGGCAATGGCTGCCAGGCAAACCAGTCGGGCTCGATGGCAGCGAATTGCCTGATAAACGGAAAAATCGCGATATCAGTCGCGCATGGCTCAGTGCCACCCAAGTAGGCGCATTGCGCCAGCCTGTTTTCCAAGGGTTTCAGCAATACAGCAACCGCCTTGCCCCTGTCCCCACAGCTGTCGGATTCGGCATACCGCTGTGGATATTTGTAGCGGTCCAGGTGGTACTTGAATATTCCATCGTTCCGGATGACCAGTTCCAGATTTTCCGTCGATTGCGCCCTGATCCACCATCCATTTTGGTCTTGCGTCCGCATTGAGAGTGCCCAACACATGATGTCCCAGCTTTGTTCAAGGACCACTCCATCTGGTAGGTGTAGGACTGGAACCGTCCCCTTTGGCGACAAAGCCAACAAATCGGCAGGCTTATCGCGCAGTTGGATTTCAAAAGCATCAAATCCAACACCGGCCACCAGCAGTGCCATGCGCACCCGCATGGCGTATGGGCAGCGGCGGTAGGTATAAAGCAGTGGCATCCGCATGAAGTAGTCCAGGTTCTCTCAAACAACACCTGATGGCCATCAGCAAAAACAGCCTCAAACCATATGCCTGGGCCGAATTTGTCAATGAATCGGCATAGGGGGCAGTCATCATAAACTGCACCCCTGCCACACCACCCGGCATGCGGGTCCGCACAGGGCGGTTCGAGAAGTTGAGGTCATGAGAGCCGGGGCAATCCCAGTCGATCGAAGTACGCAATGGTCAGCACGCTGTTGAGCAGCATGGCACTGTTGCGCCACCAGCGGTGTGAATTGGCTGCCAACTGTCTGGCCACATCAAAACTGGCACCCATGGCGCGCAGTTCCCGAAACATGGTCGTGCCACGTTTCCAGTGCTTGAGTTGGATAGCTCTGAGCCTGTGGCGCAACCATTCATCCAGCGTTCGCCAGATTCCTGGCGTTTGCGCCATCCCAAAATAAGCCGTCCAACCCAGCATATAGGGCCGCAGGCTCTGCACCACCTCCCCCATGCTGCGTCCACCTGAGCGCCGTGTCAGTTGCCTGACGCGCTGCTTGAACGTAGCCATCGGTTTGGCTGCCACCTTGAGCTTGACTTCTGCACCCTTGGATTCGTAGTTGGCCTTTTGAAGTGCCAGCGCTTTGTTGAACACGAAACGGCACGCACCGGAAAACCCGCGCATGTCACGCTGCTGCTCCCCGTTGGGCATCAGTTCGAATTTGTAGGCTTGAAGACGCTGCATGTATACATTAGACTTGGTCTATGAGAAATAATCCAGACATTCGTCACGGCAGACACTGTGTATTTTTGATGCACGTTCACTTGGTCTTCGTCACCAAATACAGGCGCGAGGTGTTTACAAGAGAAATTCTGGAAGCCTTGCACGTTATCTTTGCGCAAACCTGCCTTGACTTTGAGGCAGAACTAATCGAGTTCGACGGAGAAGATGACCACGTTCACTTGCTGGTGAACTATCCGCCCAAAGTGTCCGTATCGAATTTGGTGAATAGCCTAAAAGGTGTATCGAGCCGCATGGTGCGAAAGGAAAACTACCCGAGCATCCAAAAAAAACTTTGGGGTAATGCGCTTTGGTCGCCGAGCTACTTCGCGGGCAGTTGTGGCGGTGCCCCGATTGCTGTGATTCGCCAGTACATCGAACAGCAGCAAACACCGCACTAAAAACCAAAGTCAGGACACCTGCGGTGTCCGCGCTATCCTCTCCGCCCTGAAGGGCGAAGTTTGCCGCGCATCTCGATCAATCGATCCACAACCGTCGGGATGCCCAACTCACGCTGGCCACCGTCTAGCTTGGGGATCGTTACCCGTCGTACCGGGACTGGGCCGGTACGTCCCCTGCAACAGTTGGCGGCGAATCGTCGCCCACTTGGTGCGCATCATCTGGGCGGTTTGCTCAATGTCGAGTCCATCCACGCCAGCGGCACCCTTGTTGGCTTTGACGCGTTTCCACACTTGTTGCAGGTTCTCTTTCGTCAGGGCTGCGCCGAGCAACACTGACCCTGTATTGGCCTTGTCACATCGCGGGTCGCAGGCTTCGTCACTGGTGGGATCACGCGCGGCTTCACCGCGCGCTACGCCCGCCCGCCCCGCTTGCGCGGGCATCTGACGCATTGCCTTTGACATCGACATGGGCTCAACGACTCCTTCTCGTTTGGTCCTTCGCTGCAGACTTCTGGCCTTGAGGGCCCCATCCGTAACTACTACGACCTTTGCTGACTTCTCGCTCCAGCTCGTGCTGTCGCCCTTTCAGGCATGAGGCGAGATCGCCCCAGATAAGAGCGCACTCCTTCATTGCACAACCGCCGGATTTACGCCACTTCGCCTTGATCACGAGAGCTTCGCGGTCTTTGGCCCGATCGCCCTGCTTGGCAGCGCCTTCTATCCGGTTCTTGTTCATCGGCTCGCAATTTACGCTCCACGCTTCCTTCCCACATTCGGTCGCCCTCGTGCAGTTGCGCTTGTGCTTGTGCTTGTGCTTCCCTCGTTGTGATCAACTTGCGACGGGTCTTTCACCCGTAGGAGTGCGCCCATGCTGGGAGCACCAAAAAAAAGCCCAGCTCATTGAGCTGGGTTAAATCCCTTGCGGGCCCCGCTCAGGGAGGTGAAGCGGAGGGGCTCATGCCCATGTGAAATGTACCATTTGTCGACTTTTTACCAAAACCACCATTCCGCAACGTGTACAAGGCTAATGAAAACAGGCACGGATGGCGACATCCGATAGTCACAGAATGCGTTTACCCCCGTGGACCCCTCGGGCGCACAGCAAGACCGCACCAGACCGAATCATTTTCTACTTGCGGCTAACGATCCAACGGCGTCACAATCGTATGACCCAAATCAACCGGGGATGGGGCAATATGGGGACAGTCAGTCCGATAAACACCAAGAAAAAAAGCCCAGTACGTAAGTACTGGGCTTTTTTCAAGTCCTTGATTTACAAGGCCATTTTGGCGGAGCGGACGGGACTCGAACCCGCGACCCCCGGCGTGACAGGCCGGTATTCTAACCAACTGAACTACCACTCCTGGTAGCTAACGTTTACTCTTTCGAGTCAAGTCATTTACCTTTTGACGGGCAAACCGTTAACGACTTGCACCATTTTATTTTTCAATAAACTGGCGACCCTACGGGGATTCGAACCCCGGTACCTACCGTGAAAGGGTAGTGTCCTAGGCCTCTAGACGATGGGGTCAAAAAACTTATGGACTTTCATCTCAAATTTGGTGGAGGTAAGCAGGATCGAACTGCTGACCTCTTGCATGCCATGCAAGCGCTCTCCCAGCTGAGCTATACCCCCCAAAATACTCACACATCTTTTACAAGCTGCTTGTATTTTCCAAGTCTCAAATTATAACTTGAGAATTAAGCAGCTTTTAACCTTTCAACTACTTTTTCACGATTAAACAATTCCAACATGGCATCCAGCGATGGCGTATGGGCACTTCCGGCCACCAAAACGCGCACTGGCATGGCTAAATGCGGCATTTTCAGCGTGCAAGCCACCAGCACTTCCTTGATGGCAGCGGCGATGCTGGCCTTGTCCCAGGCACAGACCGTCAGCTTGTCAGCCAACAGAGTTAACGCAGGCCTGATGACATCTGTCACATGCTGGGCAACTTCCGATTCAGCTGGCTGCACATCGGCATAAAACACCGCGGCCCAATCCGCCAGCACCACGGTGGTATCACAGCGGTCTTTGAATAGCGCACATATTTTTGGCAAGCGGTCGTCTGCCGCGATGCCCCGCTTGTGCAACTGCGCCTGTACCAGCGGTGCCAGCACATCATCTGCCGTGATTTTGATGTGCTGGGCATTGACCCAGCGCAGCTTGGCTTCATCAAACTGAGCGGCACTCTTGCCCAGATGATCCAGGTTGAACCACTGCAAAAATTGCTCACGGCTGAAAATCTCATCATCGCCGTGACTCCAGCCCAGGCGTGCCAGGTAGTTGACCATGGCATCGGGCAAATAACCTTCCTCACGGTATTGCGTGACCGGCTTGGCACCGTTGCGCTTGCTCATCTTTTCGCCCTGCTCATTGAGCACGGTCGGCAAATGCGCGTAGACCGGCGGCTCTTGGCCCAAGGCCTTGAAGATGTTGATCTGGCGCGGTGTGTTGTTGACATGGTCGTCACCGCGAATCACATGCGTGATGGCCATGTCCATGTCGTCCACCACCACACAAAAGTTGTAAGTGGGCGTGCCATCGGGCCGGGCAATCACCAGGTCGTCAAGCTCATCGTTGCTGATCTCAATACGGCCCTTGACCTTGTCATCCCATACCACCGAGCCGCCTTGCGGATTCTTGAAGCGCAACACCGGCTGCACACCAGCCGGAATGGGCGGCAGCACTTTGCCTTCGGCGGGGCGCCAGGTACCGTCGTAACGCGGCTTTTCTTTGGCGGCAGTTTGACGTTCGCGCAGCGCGTCCAGCTCGGCCATGCTCATGTAACACGGGTAAACCTGACCGGCCGCCTGCATCTCGGCCAGCACCGCCTTGTAACGGTCCATGCGTTGCATTTGGTAAAACGGGCCTTCGTCATAGCCCAGACCAAGCCAGCTCATGCCTTCGATGATGACATCGACTGCAGCCTGGGTAGAACGCTCCAGATCGGTATCCTCAATGCGCAAGATGAAAGCGCCGCCGGTCGAGCGGGCAAACGCCCAGGGGTAGAGCGCCGAGCGGATGTTGCCCAGATGAATAAAGCCTGTGGGCGACGGCGCAAAGCGGGTACGGGTAGGTGTGTTCATATCAGAAAGAGGTCAGAAAGAGGACAGGCCACGGTCAAGATCAGCCTGAATATCAGTAATGTGCTCAAGGCCCACGGCGACGCGAATCAAGCCCTGCCCCACGCCAGCAAGCTGGCGCTGCGCCGGCGTCAGACGGCCATGCGAGGTGCTGGCCGGATGGGCCAACAGGGTTTTGGTATCGCCCAGATTGGTGCAAAGCGACAGAGTTTGCAAGGTGTCGAGCACATGAAATGCGCGTTGGCGGGCCTGTTCATCGTCCCCAGCTTTGACTTCAAATGACAGCACCGCACCACCGCAGTTGGACTGCTGCACCATGGCCAGCTGGTGCTGCGGGTGACTGGCCAGACCCGGGTAATGGACCCGGGCTACCGCCGGGTGCTCCTGCAACCATTGCGCCAGTGCCAGCGCACGCATCGACTGCGCCTGCATCCGGATATCGAGTGTTTCAAGCCCTTTGAGCACCACCCAGGCGTTGAATGGTGCCAGCGTCATGCCGCCACTCTTGAGCACCGGTAAAAATGTATCCGTCACCAAGGTTTCACTGGCGCACAAAGCGCCCGCCATCACTCGACCCTGTCCGTCCAGGTATTTGGTGCCCGAATGCATGACGATGTCAGCGCCAAACGTCATGGGACGCTGCAAGGCCGGTGTGGCAAAGCAGTTGTCCACGGCCAACAAGGCACCGGCTTCATGGGCGATATCGGCCAGTGCGCGAATGTCGCAGACCTCGGTCAACGGGTTGGTCGGTGTTTCAGCAAACAGCAATTTGGTATTGGGTTTGACGGCAGCCTTCCAGGCGTTGACATCGGTCTGCGGCACAAAGGACGACTGCACACCGAACTTGGCCAGATCAGAACCAATGAGCTTGATGGTTGAGCCAAACATCGAGTGCGAGCAAATGACATGGTCACCGCACTTGAGCAAGCCCATGCACATCATCAAAATGGCAGACATGCCCGATGCGGTGGAGATGGCCGCAGGTGCGCCTTCAAGAGCCGCCAGCCGCTGCTCGAAACTGGCCACCGTGGGGTTGCCGTAACGACCGTAGGTGAAGCCCTCCTCGTCTCCGGCGAAACGGCGCGCACTGGCCTCGGCACTGGGTTGCACGTAGCCACTGGTCAGAAACAGGGCTTCGGAATTTTCACCGTATTGGCTGCGTTCAACCGCGGCGCGAACCGCCAGTGTGTCGCGGTGCAGGTTATCGGGCAATTTTTTAGCGGTCATCGTCTACCTTGTAAGCTCAATCATCGTGGTTAGGCAGCGCCAGACGCGAGAAATCTTCTGCATTCTCATCCCCACCAACATCACCACCCAGCCGACTGGCTCCGAGTCGCTCGATGTCTTCTGGCGTGATGTCGCCCGTGACATAAATGCCATCAAAGCACGATGCATCAAAACCATGGATAGCCGGGTTGAGCGAGCCAATGGCCTTTTTCATGCCCGCCACATCCTGGTAAATCAAGGCATCGCAGCCAATGATCTCGCGGATCTGCTCGACCGTGCGATTGTGTGCCACCAGTTCTTGCGAGGTTGGCATGTCGATGCCATACACATTGGGAAAGCGCACCGGCGGTGCTGCGCTGGCCATGTAGACTTTGTTGGCTCCGGCATCACGCGCCATTTGGACGATTTCCTTGGAAGTGGTGCCGCGCACGATGGAGTCATCCACCAACAGCACGTTGCGACCTTTGAATTCGCTGGCAATCACATTGAGCTTTTGGCGCACTGACTTTTTGCGCACCGATTGCCCCGGCATGATAAAGGTGCGCCCGACGTAGCGGTTTTTTACAAAACCTTCGCGGTAGGGTAAGCCCAGCAATTGGGCTAGTTGCGCAGCGCTGGGCCGGCTCGATTCGGGGATGGGGATTACCACATCAATTTCATTGGGCGGCACGGTTGAGATCACGCGTTGGGCCAGTGTTTCACCCAGATTCATGCGCGCCTGGTAAACCGAAATGCCGTCCATTACCGAGTCAGGTCGGGCGAGATAGACATATTCAAAAATACACGGGTGCAAGGCGGGCGCATCGGCGCACTGCTGGCTTTGAATGTCGCCTTTGAGGTCAATAAAAACGGCTTCGCCGGGTTGCACATCGCGCTCGAACTTGTGCGAAGTGCCCTCCAGCGCGACCGATTCGCTGGCCAGCATCCAAGTGTCTTCATTGCGCCCCAGGCACAGCGGCCGAATGCCATACGGGTCACGAAACGCCAGCACACCGTGGCCGGCAATCAAGGCGATCACCGCGTACGAGCCGCGAACGCGCCGGTGCACCCGGCGCACCGCCTCAAACACATCACGCGGTCGCAACGGCAGGCCGCGGGTGGTGGCTTCGATTTCGTGCGCCAGCACATTGAGCAACACTTCAGAGTCGCTCTCGGTGTTGATGTGGCGGTGGTCGGTGTTGAACAGCTCAGCCTTGAGGGCGTGCGCGTTGGTCAGGTTGCCGTTATGCACCAGCACAATGCCAAACGGCGCATTGACGTAAAACGGCTGGGCTTCCTCTTCACTGAAGGCATTACCCGCAGTCGGGTAACGCACCTGACCCAGGCCGCAGTTACCGGGCAGCGAACGCATGTCGCGGGTGCGAAACACATCACGCACCATGCCTTTTTCTTTGTGCATGAAAAACTTGCGCTCTTGTTGCGTCACGATGCCCGCCGCATCTTGGCCACGGTGCTGCAACAACAACAAAGCGTCGTAAATCAGCTGATTTACCGGCGAACTACTGATAACCCCAACGATTCCACACATGGTTTTCCTTGTTTTTTCAACGACGATTCAAGCGGGTAAAAATCGATCCAAATCCTGCGGCAGCGCTGGCCTGATGCCTTTGAGCACCGTCAGCGCAACCCCGGCACCGACGGACTCTTTCCAGGCGGCACTGGCGTTCAGGGGTGTCAGGCTCACCAACACCGTGGCCAATAGCAGCAGCAGCACACCGCGCGTCAGGCCGAATGCCGCGCCCAGTACCCGATCGACCGGCCGCAGGCCAACCGTTGCCAGCAATTTCTTGACCAGCGTGGCGAGCAATCCGCCAAGCATCACCGTGACAATAAATACCAACACAAAACCGGCCGCGTAGCGCACCATGTCACTGGCCCCGCTCATCGGCAAGCGCTGTGCCACATCTGGTGCAAACCACTGCGCCAGCACAAACGCCGCCAGCCAACTCACCAATGACAGCACCTCATACACCAAGCCACGCCAGGCACCCAACAGCACCGACAGCAGCAACACCGCAGCAAATATCCAGTCCAATACAGGCATGGCAACGGGCTGCAAATTACAGCGTCAACACCGCTGTAGGCAAGTTGAGTTTCTTGATTTTCTCAGCGGCTTTTTCGGCTTCGGCCTTGGTGCCAAATGGCCCAACCCGCACGCGAATGCGCCGCCCGTCTTTGGTTTCAGCCACCTGGGCGTAGGTTTTCAGGCCAGTCTGTTCGACTTTCAGACGCACGGCATGGGCGCGCGCATTGTCGGCAAAAGCTCCCACCTGCACCACAAAACGGCCATTGACTGCGGCATCGGGCGCGGCCGTCACCTTGCTGTCAATGGGCTTGATGGCGGCTGCTTTGGCATCCTGGGCTTTGCCATCCAACAAGGCTTGAGCCCGGCTGGCCTCGGCCGGCGCGCTTGCCTTAACGACTGCCTTGGGTGCATCTACTGGCGCATCTTTAGCTATTGTTTGGATAGCTGTCTGCGCAGGCTCCGCCTGGGCTACGGGTTGTTTTTTATCTAAAATTTCAGCAGACTTCGCATCGGGCTTGGGTGCCTCGGCGGTTTCCGTGATGATGGCAGCCGATAGCGCAGAGGCCGCCGAAACGGCTGCGGGTGTGGCCCCCGCAGAGGCTGCTTCGACTGGAATCACCAGCGGCAGCACTTTGTTTTTATCCGGAATATTAATCGGCGTGTCGACCGCAATCGGGCGCGGCTGCTTGTCAAACAACAAGGGGAACCCGACCACGCCCAGCAACACCAGCACAGAGGCGCCGACCAAGCGGTATTTGGCCCGCTGGCGAATCGCCTCGACACTTTGGGGCGGCACGGGTGCTGCGGGGGTGTCGTCCGTGCCCTTGCGAAACTTGAAAAAAGCCATGGAAATGCGTGTTCGTGATTCAGGATTTGGGGAGATGTTTGGCCTGCAGCTTGGGCACACCGTCTTTGAGCAAGCCGCCCACGGTGAAGAACGACCCGAAGGCGACGATTCTATCAGCGGGGTCTGCACCAGCCAGGGCCGCCCGCAGTGCCGATTCGGGGTCAGGATAGGTGCTGGCGCTGGCATCCTTGCGGGTGTTTTGCAACTGCCAGCGCGCCATCAAATCTGCTGCGCTGGCCGCCCTTGGCGTTGGCAAATCGGTGAAATACCAGTTGTCAACGATCGGATTCAGACGCGCAAAAATAGCCTCGATATCTTTATCTGCCATGGCACCAAACACTGCGTGGGTGGTCGGGAAAAAACCCATGGCATCCAGATTAAGCGCCAATGCCGCAGCAGCATGCGGGTTGTGTGCGACATCGAGCACCAGCGTCGGCTGGCCCGGCACAATTTGAAAACGCCCCGGCAAGTCAACAAACACCAAGCCATTGCGCACCGCCTGCGCCGTAATCGGCAGGCGATCTCGCAACGCGGTCAGCGCTGCCAACACGCCAGCGGCGTTGACCAACTGGTTGGCCCCGCGCAGCGCCGGATAAGCCATACCGCTGTAGCGCCGCCCGCGGCCCGCCCAGCCCCACTGCTGCGGGTCGCCCGTCACATTGAAATCAACGCCAACGCGCCACAGGTCCGCCCCGACTTCAAGGGCACGGTCCAGCACACTTTGTGGTGGCATCGGGTCGCTCACGATGGCCGGCTTGCCGGTGCGCATGATGCCGGCCTTCTCGTAGCCAATGGCTTCACGGTCATCGCCCAGGATGCTCATGTGATCCAGGTCGATGCTGGTGATGATGGTGCAGTCCGGCTCAATCACGTTGACCGCGTCGAGTCGCCCACCCAGACCCACTTCCAAAATCACCACATCAAGCCGCTTGCCCCGCATGACATCCAGAATGGCCAAGGTGGAAAATTCAAAGTAAGTCAGTGAGACTTCCTCATCATTTTGGCATCTAGCCCTTTCCACACGGGCGAAAGCAGCTACCAATTCTGCAGCATTGACAGCCTCTCCATCAAGCCGCAGGCGCTCTTCAAAATGCACCAGGTGCGGCGAGGTGTAAACCCCGGTGTGGTAGCCCGCCTCGCGCAAAATGGCCTCCAACATGACGCAGGTGGAGCCTTTGCCATTGGTGCCGGCCACGGTAATCACCGGGCAATCGAAGGAAATAGCCATGCGCTGCAGCACGGTGCGCACCCGGTCCAGGCCCATGTCAATGGCGGTGGGGTGCAATCGCTCGCAGTAGGCAAGCCAGT
Organism: Burkholderiales bacterium; assembly: GCA_038207855.1. Classification (GTDB taxonomy): domain Bacteria; phylum Pseudomonadota; class Gammaproteobacteria; order Burkholderiales; family Burkholderiaceae_C; genus Rhodoferax. Next base: position 2,468 of record JBBQZI010000072.1, on the reverse strand, counting down.
CGTTGAGAGTTTGGTAGTCGTGTGTCATAGCGAGGTGAATTGTCGCGCAGCGCCAGGTACCGCCCCAAGCGCCATGTGAAAAAGCCCGTTAATGGCATGATGGCGGCCATGAAAACACCTCACCCTACCCCCACTGTCTACGGCATTCCCAACTGCAGCACCGTCAAAGGAGCCCGCGTCTGGCTGACTGAACAGGGCGTTGACTATGTTTTCCACGACTTCAAAAAGCAAGGCGTGCCGGCTGACCTGCTGCCCGGCTGGCTGGCGCAGGTGGGTTGGGAAACCCTGGTCAACCGCAAAGGCACAACCTGGCGCAAGCTCGATGAGACCACCCGCAGCGTCGTGGTGGACAACGCATCGGCCACCGCCCTGATGCTGGCGCAGCCCAGCGTGATCAAGCGCCCGGTGGTGCTGTGGGGTGATGGGCGGATCACCGTCGGCTTTTCTGCCGAGGCTTTTGCGGCACGCTGACTTGGCAAAGCGCCGTCACCTAAAATCGCCATCCTTATCGTTTTGCCCAGAACCACCATGACCACCACCCAATTTGACGGCGTCACCGTCGCCACCCAAGCCAGCGTTTACTTTGACGGCAAGTGCATCAGCCATGGCATTACGCTGGCCGATGGCACGAAAAAATCAGTCGGCGTGGTGCTGCCCGCCAACCTGACCTTCAACACCGGCGCACCCGAAATCATGGAATGCGTGGCGGGCGCTTGCGAGTACAAACTCAAGGGCACCGATGCCTGGCTCAAATCCGGCCCTGGCGACCGCTTTAGCATTCCTGGCAACGCCAGCTTTGATATTCGCGTCACCGAGCCGTATCACTACATCTGCCACTTCGGTTGATAGTTTGCTGATGCAAGCACTTCTTTGGCTGCTGCTTGGTCACCCATTCAGCCAAGGATTGCAATAATTTTAATAGCTGCCTGCGCTTATTCCATGCGGGCTAGAAGCACTTTTTATGTCAAATACCATTTTACAAAACATTCCTGTCGGTCAAAAAGTCGGCATCGCCTTCTCGGGCGGGCTCGATACCAGCGCCGCGCTCCACTGGATGAAGCTCAAAGGTGCCCTGCCCTACGCTTACACCGCCAATCTGGGCCAGCCTGACGAATCAGACTATGACGACATTCCGCGCAAGGCGATGGAATACGGCGCTGAAAAGGCCCGCCTGATCGACTGCCGCCCACAGCTCGCCGCTGAAGGCTTGGCCGCGCTGCAATCTGGCGCATTTCACATCAGCACCGCCGGTGTGACTTACTTCAACACCACGCCGCTGGGCCGCGCAGTGACTGACACCATGTTGGTGAGCGCCATGAAGCAAGACGATGTCAACATCTGGGGCGATGGCAGCACCTTCAAGGGTAACGACATCGAGCGCTTTTACCGCTACGGTCTGCTGACCAACCCGGCCCTCAAAATCTACAAGCCCTGGCTGGATCAGGCCTTCATTGATGAGCTTGGTGGCCGCGCCGAGATGTCAGCCTTCATGACTGCGCACGGTTTTGGCTACAAGATGTCGGCTGAGAAAGCCTATTCAACCGACTCCAACATGCTCGGTGCCACGCACGAAGCCAAAGACCTTGAGCAATTGAACAGCGGCATGAAGATCGTCAACCCGATCATGGGCGTGGCGTTCTGGAAAGATGACGTGGTCGTCAAAGCCGAAGAAGTCTCGGTGCGCTTTGAAGAAGGCCGCCCGGTGGCGCTCAATGGCATCGACTACCCGGACTTGGTGAGCCTGATTCTGGAAGCCAACCGCATTGGCGGCCGTCACGGCTTGGGCATGAGCGACCAGATCGAGAACCGCATCATCGAAGCCAAGAGCCGCGGCATCTACGAAGCCCCCGGCCTGGCCCTGCTGTTCATCGCCTACGAACGCCTGGTAACCGGCATTCACAACGAAGACACGATCGAACAATACCGCGACAGCGGCCGCAAACTCGGCCGCCTGCTCTACCAGGGCCGCTGGTTCGACAGCCAGGCCATCATGCTGCGTGAAACTGCCCAGCGCTGGGTTGCACGCGCCATCACCGGCACCGTCACGCTGGAACTGCGCCGTGGCAACGACTACTCGCTGCTCAACACCGATTCCCCCAACCTGACCTACGCGCCCGAGCGCCTGAGCATGGAAAAAGTGGAGGACGCGCCGTTTTCACCGTTAGACCGCATCGGCCAACTGACCATGCGCAACCTGGACATTGTGGACACCCGTGCCAAGCTGGGCATTTACGCCAAAGCAGGCTTGTTGTCGCTGGGAACGGGTGGGGACTTTTTAAGCTTGAACAACGATCAAAAATAATCGTAGTCAGTGCCGATTGAGGTAGTCCTGTGCAATCGGCTGCAAGGCCGACGCGGTGATACCGATGGATGCCAGCCCGGGGTGCTTGCCGGTGGCCACATTGGGTACCTTCATCGAGTCCAGGTTGTCCAGACTCATCATCGGCTCACCCGGCGCCAGACTCATC
>JBBQZI010000071.1:0-13981 GCA_038207855.1 Burkholderiales bacterium | reverse complement strand
CGCAGCGTTGAGCAATTGCACGATGTCAACGGTCCAACCCGCGCGCGCATCGGCCTCCAGCGCCAAGCGCTGGTGCTGCCAGGCCGACCACTCCGCCAGCAGCGCATCAGGGGCCTGCAGCACGGCACTGGCAACTGCCGGCGCTCGCTCAGCAGTGCGCCACAGCGCCTTGAGTTTGTCCAGCAAATCTTGCGGCGTGTTGCCCACACCCTTGAGCGCCAGCAGCGCCTGCGCATCCAGCGCGTAAAACCAGTGGCGCCAATAGTCTTGTACAGCGATGCGCTTCAAGCGCTCGCTGTCTTCAACGCGGCTCTGGGTGAACAGGCTGGCGCTGTCAAACGCATGGGTCTTAAGCATGCGGCTGCACCAGCCGTGGATGGTGAAAATCGCCGCGTCGTCCATCCACTGCGCCGCCATGTCCAGCCGCCAGGCGCACAGCGGGTGCTGCTCAGGCGCCATGCTGTCACGCAAACTGATCAAAAAGTCATCGCCGCCAACGCCTGCCTGAAAAAACCGCGCCGACAGCGCCAACCGCTCACGGATGCGCTCGCGCAGCTCAGCGGTGGCGGCTTCGGTGAAGGTCATCACCAGAATTTGTGGCGGGAACAGGCCGCGCTCAATCACCAAGCGCACGTACAGCGCGGCCAGCGTCCAGGTTTTGCCGGTGCCGGCCGAGGCCTCGATCAACTGCAAGCCGGTCAGCGGCAGCGTCAGCGGGTTGAGGGTTTGGGGCGTGTTGGTATGCAAGATAGGTGCAGGCAAGCTGCCTCAGGGGGAAACACGGGCTTTGCCATAAGCGCGCTCAACCTTGGCTACCCGAATCTCGTAGTGCTCGTACCAGGCGGCCTTGCCCAATTGTTGCGCGGCAAGGTGCTCCAGATTGGCTTTCCAGCGGGTGATGGCATCCTCCGATGCCCAATACGACACCGTGATCCCGAAACCGTCATCGCCACGGGCACTTTCCGCGCCCAAAAAGCCCGCTTGCTGGGCCGCCAGCGCCAGCATTCTTTGCGCCATTTGCTCGTAGCCGTTCTCGCCAGAAGTCCGGAGAGAGGAAAAAATGACCGCGTAGTACGGCGCTTGCGGCGTTGCTGCGAATAAATTGTTCATGCTCTTATCTGGGTCGGAAAAGTTTTGACCCCCGACGTTAAACCCATCGGGCCGACATGCTGGCGGCTGCGCGAGTTTGCAGCCCATGTGCACCTTGCTCTTGTAGCCGTCCAAAGTGGCCAAGGCCATGGGTTCAATGCCAAAGGTCTTGAAACCGCAAGCCTCATACAGGGCAAGCGCTGCGGCGTTGCCCTCGGTCACCGTGAGCGTGATCACCGCAATACCGGGGCGCGCTGCGGCCGCAGCCAGCGCGGCCTGTACCAGGGCTTTGCCAACACCGAGACCGCGCGCGGCCCGGTTGACAAACAGACCGACCAGGTGCGCCTTGTGCTTGATCTTTGGCTTGGTGGCGAACGCAAGCGCGACAGCGCCGACCAGCTCGTTGCCGGAAAAAGCACCATAGACCTGGCTCAACCCCTTGGCCTCAGCAATGCGCGAGGCCCACCACGCATCAGGCTCTGCGGCCCGCTCCTCTGGCGTTGAGGTGAACGCATCGTCTGCCACGGCATAAGCGTGCAGCATCAAGGCCTTGTAGCGTGGTGCATCGGCGGCGATTAATCGGGTGATGTGCATAGCTTGTGTCGCCAATATCCAGGTTGCAGGCAAGCGGCCTCAGGGGTACTGGCGGGCGACGTGCAGCACATTGAGGACAGTCACGGTTTGCCCGGTTTGCTGCAGCACCACGACGTAATTGGGGTGCACCACCAGTTCCAGCGTGCCGGCCTTGCGGCCTGGGCGGCGCGGGAAATTGGGGTCACAGAGGCTGTCAACCTGCTGGTGGATGCGGGTTTCGAGCGTCATGGCAGGGCTGACATTGTCCTGCGCAATAAACACCACCACGTCGTCAATATCCAATAAAAATTGGTCTGTCTTGATGACTTTCAGCATGGCAGATCAGGCTGCGCTTTTCGTTGGCATGGCTTGCAGCCGCTGGCGCAACGCAGCCCGACGCACCGCCACCTCTTCGTCACTGAGCAAGCGGTTGGTGCCAGCCTGAATGCCATCAATCGATGCCTGCACCTTGGCGTGAAACCAGCGGTCGTAGTCAGCATCGGCCTGGGCGGCTTCGTGGGCCGCTTTCAGTGCCAGGCTGCGATCCGGTCGCGTGACTTTTTCAGCCGCCAGCGCCTCGGGCTGCCAGTTGGCGGCGTTCACCCGGCACTCATGCCAGCCAATCGAGCGCAGCACCTGCAGTGCCTTGCGCGGGTCGGCAAACCGGCGTGGCTGCTTGCGGCTGGTGACCATGACGGCCGGGCCACGCTGGGTCTGAATGCGCATGACAAAAGCCGCACCATCGCCGTGCAACGTGATGTCGGTCACGCCACCGGCCAGTGTGGTGGCTTTGAGCTGTTCGAGGTTCAGGGTTTGCATGCTGCGGCTTTCAAGGGTACTTTGGCTGACATCATAACAATTGAATGATTTTCAAGTAATAGTTATTTGATTACTGCGTGGGCTGTTGACGCGGTCACTTGGGGCGCATTCCATTTAGTCTTGCGCCGCGCCAATACTGCTCAGTAAATCACCATAAAGCAGCTGCGCCCATTGCGGCAACCCATCGGCCAAATCGTCATAAGACTCAAAGGCCCGCTGCAAATAGGCCGACTCAGCCCGCTCGCCGCCGTACTGACCGCCTTCAAAGACCGCTTGCGCGGTCTCGTGCGGGTCTTTGGTAGGTTTGCCAGCGCTGGCCAGCGCCAGATTCTGTTGCTCAGCCAGCAAATATGCCCAGCCCGTTTTGCAGGCCACCGGCAGCGGCTGGGCCAGCGCTTGCGCATACGCCGTGGCCAGTCGGTTCAGGATCGTCCGCGCAGCCTGCGGGCTCAGGGGCTGCAGTGTCACCTGCCCATCCACGCCGAGCTGCACGCTGGTCAGCGCTAGGCCACTGGCGCAGGCGGCCAAGTGCTTGACCCACAGGCCTACCAACTTGTGGCCGCTGGGCTGCTTGACCTTATTTTTACCCTGCAGCACGGCACCCGTGCGCGCGGCGATTTGCAAGCCGGCAAAAGCCTCTGAGGCCGTGCCTGACACAGCAGCAGCTGACAAGGCGGGCTCTGGCTCCGTCAAATCAGCCGGCCTGCCACCACGCAAATCAGCCAGCGTGCCAGTCAGGGTGATGCCACCGTCGAGGCTGATGTCCACCGCCATGGCTGCCAGCGGTTCGGGGTAGCTTTGCAGCCAGGGCGCTTGGGCGGCCAGCACGCGTTGCGCCTTGTCCATCAGCTCGGCGCTGACCTGCTGACCAAAGCCGGCCAGCGGCAACTCGCCGGCAGCCTGCAGGCGCTGCATCGCGTGCGCGCCACCACCCGCTTGCAGCAGCGCCGCGCCGGCGTTGTACTGCTGCAAGGCGTTCAGGGCAAACGGCTCGTCTTCTTGCTCCAGCTCATCCAGGCGATCAAGTTCGACTTGCAGCCGGTTGCGAAAAAACACCTCGACCGGGTGGCGCAGCAGGCGCTGCAGGTCGCCCAACGTGAGCGCCAGCGGCGCTTGCTCTCCGGTTTGAGTCGCTATATTTTCAATAGCTACTTGCGCATACTCTACCTGGGCTAGAGGCCTTATTCTCTCCCAATCTTCATCAAAAGTCTGAAAACCGGTGTCGGCCTCAAAGTAGGCGTTTGAGAACGGCTGCAGCGGCTGCGCTTGCGCCACGCGCTTGGGTGCCCACTGGGCGTTGACCCAGTCGTGCAACTGCGCCACCAGCACCGACGGTGGCCGCGCGCTGTTGTCACTGGCGCTGTGGCCTTGCCAACTGATGTAGAGCTTTTGCCGCGCCGACAAGATGGCCTCCAGAAACAGGTAACGGTCATCCTCACGGCGCGAGCGGTCACCGCCACGCCATTGGCCGGGCGCGGCACTGGCAATCAGGTCAAAGTCGCGCGCGGCCTGCACACGCGGGTAAGCGCCGTCGTTCATGCCCAACAAGACAATCACCTGAAACGGAATGGCGCGCATCGGCATCAGGGTGCCAAACTGCACGCCACCGCCAAAAAAACGCTGCTGCAAGCTGGACTCCGAAATCTGCGACAACCAGTGCTCGCGCACAACCTCCAGCGGCAGCGGGGTTGCCAGCGCCGCCTCGTCGCAGGCGCTTAGCCACGCATCCAAGGGCTCCAGCAAGCGCGTCAGGGCACGCTCATCCGCCTCGTCGGCTGGGGCAAAAAAGCGTGCCACCAGGGTTTGCAAGGTCTGACCCCATTGCGCCGGGGTTTGATCGACTTGCAGCGCGGGCAGCGTCTGCTCAATGGCATCCAGCCAGTCCAGCAAACCAGCGGCCAGCGCTGCGTCCAGCCCGCTCAGGGCCGGTTGTGCCAGCGTGCCTTGCCACAGGCCGGGTAGCGCAGCGTCATCTGCTTCGCTTTTTATAGCTTCCTGCGCTTGTTCCACCTGGGCTACAGGCATAAATGAGGCACCAAGCGCGTAACCCAGCAACAAGCGGCGCAGGCCAAATGCCCAGGTGTTTTGTGCCACGCCCGGCGCGCCTTCAGGCAAGCCCCAGGCGACCCGGTGATCGGCATCCAGCCCCCAGCGCACGCCAGCGGCAGTCAGCCAGGCCTGTACTTGTTGCACCGCCGCTTCATCGAGTTTGAAGCGTGTGCGCACCGCTGGCACCTCAAACAGCGCCAGCCAATCGGCCAACGATAGACGCGCATTGGGCAGGCTCAGCAAGCGCTCCAGCGCCTGCACCAGCGGGCTTTGGCGCGCCGTGGTGTCAGCTACCGAATACGGGATGTAGCGCGGCTGGCCGGGCGCAAAGCGGCCAAACACGGCGGCAATGTGCGGCGCAAATTCGGCCATGTCGGGCACCATCACCATCACGTCGCGCGGGCGCAATGCGGGCTCGGCATCAAACCAGGCCAGCAGCCGGTCGTGCAGCACCTCCAGCTCACGCTGGGCGCTGTGGCTGGTGACGAAGCAGAGCGAGCCGTCATCGGGTAGCGCTTGTGGCTCGGGCGGCGGCGCAGTCAGGTTCAGGATGCTCGACTGCAACTGCGCCAGTTGCGTGGCCGATTGGCTGGCCGGGTCGATGAACACTTCCACCTTGTTCAGGTGCGCCCGGTAGCGCTCGGGCTCGTCAAAACCATCCAGCAAGTGCAGGTAGTCGCGCCCCTGCTTGCCCCACGAGGCCAGCAGCGGATGAGTGGGTGATGCGGGCTGATCCACGTTCGGCAGTTTGGCCTGCTGACGGCAGCGCACCTGCTGGCGCAACTGGGCATGGCCTTCGACCAGATCACCCCAGTAATACTGACACGGGTTGTTTACTAGCAGCAACACCTGGCAATGCCCGCCCAGCGCGGCCAGCGCCTGCACAGCTTGCATCGGCAAGGCCGAAATTCCAAAAACAATCAGCCGCTTAGGCAGGCCAGACAAGCGTGAGTAGCTCTCATTTTCAGAGCAAATCAGCGACCCAAATGTATCGACACTCACGCCATCCCAAGCAGCGCCAACGGCTTCAGCCCCCCGATTCGCTGGCTTGGCCAGCAGCGCCGCCATAAAGCGCTCATGCACATTGGCGCGTGAAGCTCCGGCCAAATCAGCACCCAGATCAGCGCGGATGTCGCGCCACAGTTGCGCCTGCCAGGCGTGTTCACCGGGCAGTGGCTGCGGCTTGCCAGCAGCGTTGCGCAGCACATCTTGGCCGTCCGCCCAATCGGCCAGCCAGTCGGCGCGGTAGCTTTGGTAACCGTCCAGCACATCAGCCACCTGCTGTGCCAATTGGTAGAGCTTGCGCGCCGGGTTGGTGCCAGCCAGATAGCGCTGCAAGGGTTGGTAAACCGGGTTGACCTCACACAAAACGGGCAGCAGGCGCACCAGCCGCCACAGCAGGCTGGCCTTGTCAAACGGCATGTGCGCCGGCACTGCATCTGCACCCAACACGCTGCGGTAAAGCTGCCACAGGTAGGCACTGGGCAACTCCATGCGGGTAGCCGCGCAAATGCCCAAAGCACCATCATCGGCCAGCGAGAGCTCCAGCCAGTGCTTCATGCCGTTGCTTTGCAGCAGAATGATTTCAGGCTCCAGCACCCCAAGCGGGTTGGCTTTCAGGTGCGAAACCAGCAGGTCGCGCAAATCCTCCAGCCGGTTGCCGTGCAGCACCATGAAACCCGGGGGATATGACCGATCGGTCGCAGCGCTGGCGTGCAAGTTCATATAAGAAATCGGCCTCTAGCCCTTATCAATACTGCGTAGTCAGCTATCAAAATAATTTAACAACCAGGGTAATTGCCAACCCCAGCACAACCGCGGCCAGCCACAGCAGGCGCTTGCGGTTGATGTCCATGCGCACAATCAGCTCGGAGTTTTGCTCGGCCAGCGATTTGATCAGCGCGCTGGACTCCAGCATTTGCTGGTGCAATTCGGTGGCGGCTCCCTGCAACTCAGCCACCTGGACTTGCAATGCAAGGATGTGCTCCTGCAAAGCCGCCGGACTGAGCGACTGCTCACCCAACACGCCCGTATCCACCGCAAAAGGCGCTGACGCAGCGGCGGCCAGTGGCTTCTTGCCCACCGAATTCCAGAGTTTTTTGGCCCCCTGGGCGACCTTGGGGGCGTTCTCGATCACATCGCCCCAGGGCACGAGCTTCAAAACCGTGAGCCAACCAATTGCCATGCCAACACCTCATTGAACGGGGAAACGGCCATTGTCCACCACCGCGCCGGGCCAGCGCCTGGCGTGCCCGAGCTCACTGAAAAGGCATGGAGGTCGTGACATGAATGGCATCGCGTCCGGCCTGTTTGGCCTCGTACATCGCCTGGTCAGCCCGTTTGAGCAGTTCGTCCGCGGTCTGGCGGACATCGCGCATCAACGCCAAACCAACGCTGACCGACAAGCGCCAGCTCAAATTTGACAGCACAAACGGCGCAGCCACTGCCGCGCGGATTTTTTGCGCCACCGCCTGGGCTGCCACTTGTGCCGCGGCGGCATCCTGACCCAACTGTGCCAGCGTCACGACAAACTCATCGCCACCGAAACGCGCCACCGTGTCCACTTCACGCACACAGTCCAGCAGGCGCTGCGCCACCTGCTGCAACAATTCGTCGCCCTGGTCATGGCCATAGGTGTCGTTGAGCGGTTTGAAATGGTCCAGGTCCATAAACAGCACCGCGCTGATCTGCCCGCTGCGCGCCAGCGCCGCAGCCAACTGCCCGAGCCGGTCCATCAGCAAGCGACGGTTGGGTAAGCCGGTCAATGGGTCATAAAACGCCAATTGTTTAACCTCTTCTTCCGAGCGCTTGCGTTGCGTGATGTCGGTGTGCACCGACACGTAGTGCGTCACCAAGCCCTGTGCGTCTTTGACCACGGTGATCGCCAGCCAGTCCAGAAACAACTCACCGTCCTTGTGCCGGTTCCAGATTTCGCCTTCCCAACGGCCGGTCTGGCGAATGCTGTCCCACATGGCCGCATAAAACTCGCGGTTGTGTCGACCCGACTTCAGCACGCTCGACAATTGCCCGACCAGCTCTGACGTGCTGTAACCAGACAAAGCTTCAAAGGCCGGATTGACCCGCAAAATGATTTGTTTGGCATCGCTGACCAGCATCGCCGAACTCGATTCAAACGCCACCGCCGCAACGCGCTGCGACAGCTCAGCCTGCATTTGCGCGGTGCGATCGACATCCGTGCCGACCATCCGCAGCGCCCGGCCATGCCCGTCGCGCGCCACCACGCGACCACGCGTCGTCAGCCAGACCCAATGGCCGTCCTTGTGCTTCAGGCGATGTTCCAGCAGCAAACGTGGCACCGTGCCCTTGAGCACCGGCGGCAACACCTCACGCAGACGGGCCCAATCATCGGGGTGCATGCCATCACTGAATTTGGCATTGTCCAAGCTGTATTCACCGGGCGCATAGCCCAGGATCGCCAGCAAGCGCTGGTCCAATTCAAAGTGGCCATTCGCCAAGTCCCACTGCCACAGGCCCAAACCACCCCCGTCGAGTGCCAGGTTCATCTGGGCGTGGCTGGCGGCAAGCGCCTGATGCGTGCGCTGCTCGCGTACCCGATGCCATGAATACAGCGCAGCAGCGCCCAGCAGCAAACCAGCAGCCAGCGCAGCCAGCAGCCGATGCGTGCGGGCCGTCGCAGCCATCGGTGCGTGAACCTCTTGCATGCCCAACCCTACCGTCACATAAAGCGGAAAGTCGGGTAGTTGCCGATAGCTGACCATGCGGGCAATCTGGTCGACTGGCGACACGAGCTCGACAAACCCGTCAGCCTGCCCGGCATTCAAGCGTGGCAACACCTCTGACTGTTGCACTGCCACGCCGACACCTTCAGACACCGTGCAGCGTCGTGCGCGCACCACCCCGTCACGCCCGATCAACGCCGCCGCACCCGTGCTGCCCAGCGCCAGGCTGGCATAAAAATCGGTAAAGTAGTCGGTAGCCACAGACACCACCGCCACCCCGGCAAAACTGCCATCCGGTTGAGTGATGCGCCGGGTGAGTTGAATCGTCCACTTTTTAGATACCGGCCCCAGCACCGGCTTGCTGACAAACAACGCATCAGCATTGCCGTTGGCATGCACCTGAAAATAGTCGCGATCCGACCAATCAAGCGCCAACGTGTTGGGCAAATTGCTAAGCCGGTCAATACCTTGCGCGTCAATGATGCCAAACTGATGAAAGATGCCAACATCAATCACTCGCTGGCGTCCCAGCGCGGGCAAATCCAACGCGCTGCCGTCACGCAGGTACAACACACCCAGAAGCCGCAAGGCCTGGTCGGCGGCAGTTAGGGTTCGGTTGGCGTGTTCCTGGGTTAAACGCGACAAATTGGACAAGTCGCGCTGAATTGAAAGCTCGGAGGTTTGCCGTTCGCTCTCAACCATGTGCTGAGCAACCAGCAGCACCTGCAGCACCGCCAGCACGGCCACCAACCAAGCAAAAAAATGGGGCAGATCAATCTTCCAGCGATGCGACATGACCGTTTTCCCAAAAGTTAACGAAACAACGATTTATTGTTGTACTACGGCATACCTTGACTGACCATGACATTTCGCAAGCTCGTGGTGTGTCTGTCATGAAAGAGCCCAACATCCAGCGTCTGATACGCTTGTGCCATGAAACCAATTTTTAAATGGAGTTTGGCCGGCGCAGTGGTCGTAGCTATTGGCGCGGCGCTGCTGCTGACCAACGGGCGCGGCGCACTGGTGCAGGTGGTACCGGTCACGCGTACTGCCATCGTGCAGTCGGTGGTGGCCACCGGGCGCATCAATGCCCCGGCGCGCATGGACATTGGCGCTGAAGTAACCGCCACGGTGCAAGAGGTGCGCGTGCGAGAAGGCGACCGAGTCAAAGCCGGTGCGGTGCTGCTGCGCCTGTCCAGCGACGAGGCCGGCGCGGCACTCAACCAAGCCCGCGCCGCACTGGTTGAAGCCCAGGCCCGCGTAACCCAGCAGTCCAACGTGACCGCACCGGTGGCCTCGCAAGCCGTCGTGCAAGCACAAGCCGCATTCACCGCAGTCGAACAAGATTACCAACGCACCCGCGAGCTGGTCGCGCAAGGCTTTTTCTCCCAGCAGAAGCTTGACGATGCCAAGCGACTGCTCGACACCGCCAGCAGCACGCTGGCCTCGGCGCGCGTGCAATCACTGGCCAACCAGGGCACGGGGGTTGAACGCGTGCTGGTGGCTTCGCGCGTAGACCAGGCGGTGGCTGCAGTGGCCGTCGCCCAAGCCCGGCTGGCCCGCTTGACGATTACCAGTCCGGTGGATGCCATCGTGCTGGCGCGCAACGCCGAGCCCGGCAGCATGGCGCAACCCGGACGCGTGTTGCTGTCGCTCGCTGCCCAAGGTGGCCTGCGCATTGATGCCGGTGTGGACGAAAAGAATCTGCATCTATTGACCATCGGCATGGCGGCCAAAGCGGTGGCCGATGCCTACCCAGGCCAGCCGTTTGACGCGCAACTGACTTTCATTTCCCCGGCGGTAGACCCGTTGCGCGGCACGGTTGAAGTGCGCCTGGCAGTCTTGAACCACCCTGCTTTTTTGCGTCCCGACATGACCGTGTCGGTCGAAATGGTGGGTGGCAGTAAGCCGGATGCCCTGGTGCTGCCGTCTGGTGCCGTGCGCGATGCCGATCGTGAAGCGTCCTGGGTCTTGCTGCTGCAAGAGGGTCGCGCCGTGCGGGTGCCGGTGAAACTCGGCTTGCGCGGCGTTGGCGCCATCGAAATCACCAGTGGCCTGAAAGTCGGTGACGAAGCTATTGCGCAAACCGAAAAGGCCTTGAGCGGTGACCGCGTGCGCCGCAGCACACCCGTGGTGCGTGAAAAGGCCGCCGAAGTGCCGTCGTTCATCCAGCGCTAAGCAGAGTCTCACCATGCCCACCCGCCACCGCCCTGCCCTGAGTTCCTGGGCCCGCTGGATGCCGTTTGAGCTGCTGGTGGCGCTGCGTTTTTTGCGCGAGGGCCGCATGCAAAGCGCGCTGATTCTGGCCGGTGTGACCGGCGGCGTGGCCGTGATTATTTTTCTGACCCAACTGATCAACCAGTTGCAGGGCACCATCATCGACCGCGTGATGGGCTCACAAGCGCATGTGGTGATTCGCCCGCTGGAGGAAACCACGCAGCGGGTGCTCTCGCCCAGTGCCAACCAGTCGATTGCGGCGATCGTACAACCGCGTGACCAGAAACTACGCTCGGTTGACCAGTGGGAGCGCGTGGCTGCGCTGGCTGCGGCTACGCCCGGCGTGCTGGCGGTGTCGCCGGTGGTCAGCGGCCCGGCCTTTGCTGCCCGCGGTGCCAGCAACAAAAGCGTGGTGTTGATGGGCGTCCAGCCCGATGCCTACCGGCGCGTGGTGCAAATGGACAACTACATGACGCGTGGTCGCTTTGATGTGGTGGGCACCGGCACCCTGATTGGCGTGGAACTGGCCAAAGACCTGGGGGTCACGGTCGGCGACAAGCTGCGCGTGACCAGCGCCGAAGGCCGCAGCGAAACGCTCGACATCACCGGCCTGTTTGACATGGGCAACCGCGACCTGAACCGGCGCTGGGTGTTTGTCACCCTGAAACTCGGACAAACGCTGCTGGACTTGCCCGGCGGGGTCTCCAATATCGACCTGACCGTGACCGACCTGTTTGGTGCCGACAAGGTGGCCAACACCCTGCGCGCGCAAATCGACCTGACGGTGGAGAGCTGGATGCAGACCAACTCAGGCCTGCTCAATGCCTTGTCGAACCAGACCGTGTCGAACAACCTGATTCGCAGCTTTGTCGTGATCATCGTAGCGCTGGGCATATCCAGCGTGCTGGTGGTCAGCGTGGTGCAAAAGCAGCGTGAGATCGGCATTCTGCGAGCCATGGGCACTGGGCGGCGGCGCATCATGGCGATATTTCTGCTGCAAGGTGGGCTGGTCGGGTTGGTGGGCTCGATGCTGGGCTCGGCGCTGGCGTTTGGACTGTTGGTGGTGTTTTCGCATGTTTTCAAAAGCCCCGACGGTAGCGCCATGTTTGCCGCGCAACTCGACCCGATGCTGGTCGCCATGGCCTCAGTAGTGGCCTGCGGTGTCGGCCTGGCGGCAGCGGCGATACCAGCCCGCAGCGCCGCCCGCATGGACCCGGTGCAAGCCATCCGCGCTTGACAATTGTTTTAAACCTGCAACCCAGCAAAAGTTAGCAAAACTGCTAACATTCATCCATGTGGACGATCAATTTTTACAATGCCAAAGTTCAAGGCCACATTGAAAAGTGGCCAGTTGGCATCTACGCTGACTTTTTGCGCTTGGCCCATTTAATGCAAACGCATGGTGCTGATTTGCGGCTACCGCACTCACGCGCCTTGGGAAAAGGGCTTTTTGAATTGCGCTGCAAAGGCAGCGAAGGAATTGGCCGCGCTTTCTATTGCACGATGAAAGAGCACGAAATCGTCATCTTGCATGAATTCATCAAAAAAACGCCGCAGACACCAGTAGCTGACCTGCACCTTGCCCGCAAACGACTCAAAGAGGTAAGCCCATGAAAACATCCCAGGACATCTATCAACCTGTTTCCTTCGATCATGCAAAAGCACTCGCTGATGCCATGATGCGGCCAGGCTTCGAACAAGCATGGGATGCTTTGGACGAGCAATACCAAGCACTCCAAGCCTTACTGGAGGCACGCAAGACCGCCGGTCTGACGCAAGCGGCGTTAGCCGAGCGTATGGGCACCACCAAAAGCGCAGTGTCACGATTGGAGGCCTCACTGCGCGATGAACGGCACTCACCGTCGTTTTCTACTCTTAAAAAATATGCCAATGCCTGCGGCAAGCGACTGTTGGTGCAACTGGTTTGATGAAACTCCCAGTGAGCACTCCCGCCATCCTGCAGCTCGATGACATCCACAAGAGCTACAACATCGGCACGCCGGTGCAAACCGAGGTGCTGCACGGCATTAACCTGAGCCTGACGAATGCCGAATTTGTCGCGCTCAAAGGGCCGTCAGGTTCAGGCAAAAGCACGCTGCTCAACATCATCGGCCTGTTGGAGCCCGCCACCTCTGGGGTATTGACGATTGCCGGACGCGC
The DNA here is from genome assembly GCA_038207855.1 of Burkholderiales bacterium. Lineage (GTDB taxonomy): Bacteria > Pseudomonadota > Gammaproteobacteria > Burkholderiales > Burkholderiaceae_C > Rhodoferax. The sequence goes on along the minus strand of JBBQZI010000071.1, from coordinate 1,373 downwards.
CACCACAGCGCTGGACGATGCGGCCCTGACCGCGCTGCGCGGCGCCACCATCGGCTTTGTGTTCCAGTTTCACCACCTGCTGCCAGCCTTCACCGCGCTTGAAAACGTGTTGCTGCCGTCGATCATTGCCAACGGCACCGCCAGCGCTGCGGCCGAAGCGCTGGGGCGAGATCTGCTGGCGCGGGTCGGCCTGAAAGGTTCCGAATACAAACACCCCGGCGAGTTGTCGGGCGGCATGCAACAGCGCGTGGCGATCGCCCGCGCCCTGTCACTCAAACCGCGACTGATTTTGGCCGACGAGCCGACTGGTAACCTCGACACGGTTAGCGCCGATGAGGTATTTGCCCTGCTGCGCGAGTTCAATCACGACCATGGCAGCGCCTGCCTGATCGTCACCCACGACCCGCGTTTGGCGGCGCGCTGCGACCGCGTGATTGAGCTGGTCGACGGGCGGGTGGTGACGGGCTGAATCGGTAGCAATCGCCTTAGGCGGTCCAGACCGGGCTGGCTTCCCAAAGCTTCACCCAAGCAGGCATATTCGCCGCCGGCATTGGCCGGGCAATGCCATAGCCCTGGGCCAGTTCACAACCGATCGACAGCAGCAATTCGCCATGTGCTCTGGTCTCCACCCCTTCGGCAATGACCTGACGCTCAAAGGCTCTGGCCAAGCCGATGACCCCGGTGACGATGGCCAGATCGTTCGAGTCAGAGATGATGTCACGCACGAAGCTTTGGTCAATCTTGAGGGTTTGTGCCGGCAAGTGCTTGAGGTAGGTTAGCGATGAGTAGCCGGTGCCAAAGTCGTCCAGCGCAAAAGCAACCCCAATGGCATGGCAAGCCTTCATGGCCGCGCTCACCTTGGTCATGTCTTCCAGTGCACTGGTTTCCAACACTTCAAGCTGCAGGCATTCTGGCGATACCTCGGGGTAGTCCAACAAAAGCTGCCCTAGCCGGGCCAGGAAACCGTCTTGCTGCAACTGGTGTCCATCAATGTTCACGCTGACCGGCAAATCCAGTCCACCGGCATGCCAAGCGGTCATTTGGGCCAGTGCCGTACTAATGACCCATTCGCCAATAGAAACGCTGAGGGGGTGGTTCTCGATGACCGGTAAAAAGGCCGCCGGTGCCAACAGGCCGCGTTCTGGATGTTGCCAGCGTATCAACGCTTCAGCACCGGTGACCTGACCGGTGCGCAAGTTCACTTTGGGCTGGTAGTACAGCACGAACTCCTGGTGTTCGGCCGCGCTGCGAATGCGCTCCAGGCTTTCGTGCTGGGTCTGCATGGCCGCATCCCGGGCCAGATCAAACAGGTGAAAGTTGTTTTTGCCGGATTGCTTGACGACATACATGGCCTGATCGGCGTGACGCATCAG
>JBBQZI010000070.1:0-14218 GCA_038207855.1 Burkholderiales bacterium | reverse complement strand
CAGCCCGATGCGGGGGTACTGCGCTGGCTGCAAACCCGCCAAGGAATCAACCCCAGGTTGACGATCTCGGCGGTGACGGTCGATGAAGTCATGTTTGGCCTGAGCTGGCATCCAACGGCGCGCTTGTTGGCGTGGTTCGATGGTTTTTTGCTGGCGCATCAGGTTTTACCCATCACGCAGGACATCGCCCGTCGTGCTGGTGAGTTGCGCGGCCAGTTGCAAGCCGGTGGCCAAACACGCACCCAGGCCGATATGCTGATTGCCGCCACCGCTCAGGTGCACGCGCTGACGCTGGTTACACGCAATGTGCGTGACTTTGATGGCTGTGGCATTGGTGTGCTCAACCCGTTTTCAATGAACTGAAAAGCGCCAGTTGCGTGAGCCGGCACACTCGCTGGTAAAAACGCATTCGCCACCAATTTCTTCAAACGCCAGCCGGATGCCGCCAATACCCGCAAAGAGATCTACAAATTTGAAATCGGCAGCGCTGTTGCTGGCGGTCTGGACGGGCAACAAGCGCTGCAGCGCCATGCTGACGTAGGGTGGCGGGCTGGATTCACGCACCTCCCAGCGGCGCACCTGCCGTTCGCTGCCCCCGAGGTGCTTGGCAATAGCGGCCTATGAGTGGTGTTGGCGTGCTGCCGCCAGATAGGTCGGCGCAGCGGAGTCGTCGTGGGTTGTCAGTGTTGAAGTCATGGAGGGAGTAATGCCGGACATTAAGTCTGAGTTAAGTCCCCCTGCTAAAAATACCAGTTCTACTGGAATAAACCCACTGATCCATCACCATCACCATCATCAACGTGACGCATTTCTAAATGCTACAAATAATATAGCTATATGCGCTTATTCAACAAGGGCCACAGCCCTATTTGGCTTATTAACCCCGCGTCGCCATCAGCAACACCACCAGCGCGCCACCACCGCCATCGGCGGGCTTGGCCTGCACAAAGGCCAGTACCTCGTTTTTTTGCACCAGCCAGCTGTGCACCCGGCTTTTCAGTACCGGCGCTTTGCCGGGGGAGCCCAAACCCTTGCCGTGCACAACTCGCACACAACGAATACCGTGCTTGTGCGCCTCGCGGATGAAGATGCTTAAGGCTTCGCGCGCGTCATCGCGACGCAGGCCGTGCAGGTCAAGCTGGCGCTGAATGCTCCAGTCGCCTCGGCGCAGTTTTTTGGTCACATCCGGGCCAATGCCGGGGCGGCGAAAGCTCAACAGTTCGTCAACATCAAGCAGCGTGCCGACATCAAATTGATCGCTGATGGCTTCCTTCAAGACGGCTTTTTCGTCGATCTGGTACTGCATCGTCAGCGGCATCTTTTGCTCCATTTTATGGAGCACCTTGCGCTTATCTGGTAAGGGCTTGACGGCTCCAGCGGCCCTGATAAACAAATCTTTGTCGCTGGCTGCCTGTTTGACGGCTTTGGTGTGCACGGTGGCATTGAGCAGCTGAAGTCTGGCGTGTTCAGCAATGGCGCGCTTGACGATTTTCAGATCGGTCAGGGCGCTTACTTTTACGCTGTTTTTGGCCAGCGTCATATCAGCCCCCGCTCAGCCATGGACAGCGCCTCGCCGGGTGCCACGATGACGTGGTCGAGCACCCGCACGTCGATCAGCGCCAGTGTGGTTTTCAGGGTTTGCGTCAGCATTTCGTCGGCGCGACTGGGCTGCACGGTGCCGCTGGGGTGGTTGTGTGCCAGCACCACGGCGCAAGCCTGGTGGTGCAGGGCGCGCAGCACCACCTCACGCGGGTAAACGCTGGTCTGGGTTAGGGTGCCCCTGAATAGCTCTTCAAAGGCCAGCAGGCGGTTTTGTACGTCCAGAAACAGCACGGCAAACACCTCGTGCTTGCGCGCCGATAGCTGAAGTTGCAAGTAGTGCTTGACCGCATCAGGGTTGTCAAAGGCGGCGCGCTCCTGTAGCCGTTGGGCCATGGCGCGGCGGGCCAGCTCCAGCACCGCCACGATTTCTGCGCGCTTGGCGGGGCCCAGACCCTTGATGGGTTTGAGGTCCTCAGCCGTGGCGTTCAGCAGTCCGGCGATACCGTCAAAACCGCCGGCGCTATCACCGTGGGGCTTGATCTCCAGCAACTCCTGCGCCATTTGCAGCACGCCTTTGCCCTTGATGCCGGTGCGCAGCAGCAAGGCCAGCAACTCGACATCGCTCAGAGCGCCGGGGCCGCGAGCCAGCAGTTTTTCACGCGGTCGCGCATCGGGAGGCAAGTTTTTCAGGGGCATGGTGGGCTGACGTGATAGGGCGCAAGGGCAGGCTTTTACAATGGACCCAGTTTATGCGCCAGCGCCGCGGGTTTGCCAACCCAAGGTTTTTGCTCAGGCGCAATCCCATCTTGAATCACCCTTAACCACGCTCAAGGACTTGCATGACCGCTACCGTCGCCACCCCTTCTACCGTGCCTAGCGTTGCCCCTGGCTCGTTTCTGACGCTGCATTACCGCTTGAGCGGTCCGGCCGGCAACGCCATCAACACCTTTGACGGTGTGCCCGCCACGCTCACACTCGGCACTGGCGAGCTGTCGCCCGCGCTCGAAACCTATTTGATTGGCATGCCCGAGGGCAGCCGCGCCACCTTTGAGGTGCCGGCTGGCGTGGCGTTTGGCGAGCGCAGTGCCGCCATGCAGCAGTGGATGGCACGCCAAGAGCTGGCCGATTTGAGCGGTGCGGGCGAAGAATATGCCGTCGGCGATGTGCTGGAGTTTTTGACACCCGACGGCAACGGCCGCTTTGCTGGTGTGATTGCCGATTTTCGGCCGGATGCCGTGCTGCTTGACTTCAATCACCCGCTGGCCGGGCGCGCGGTAACGTTTGAAGTGCATGTGATTGGCATTTTATGAAGCCACCGGTTGCGACCGCAGCCACCGGTCACGAGGCCCTTGATGCGCCAAGCGTCGAGCTGATTTTGCTGGCTGAGCCACGCGGCTTTTGCGCCGGGGTTGACCGCGCCATCGAGATCGTCGAGCGCGCCCTGGCCAAGTTCGGCGCGCCCATTTATGTGCGCCACGAAATCGTCCACAACACCTATGTGGTGAATGATCTGAAAGCCAAAGGCGCTATTTTTATTGAAGCGCTGGACGACGTGCCCGCAGGGGCTACGCTGGTTTTTTCGGCCCATGGGGTGAGCCGTGCGGTGCAAAACGACGCGCATGACCGGGGCTTCAGAATTTTCGATGCCACTTGCCCGCTGGTGACCAAGGTGCACGTCGAGGTGGCCAAGCTGGCCAAAGAGGGCTTCGAGTTCATCATGATCGGCCACAAGGGTCACCCCGAAGTAGAGGGCACCATGGGGCAGCTTGATGGTGGTATCCATCTGGTCGAAACCGTAGCCGATGTGGCTGACATTTCACCGCTGCAAACCGACAAGTTGGCAGTGGTGACGCAAACCACCCTCAGCGTGGATGACGCGGCCGACATCTCAAAGGCCATCAAGTTGCGCTTTCCCACTGTGCGCGAACCCAAGCAGCAAGACATTTGCTATGCCACGCAAAACCGTCAGGATGCCGTCAAGCTGATGAGTGCTCAGGTGGACGTGGTGATTGTGGTGGGCAGCCCGACCAGCTCCAACAGCAACCGGCTGGCCGAACTGGCCAGCAAGCTGGGCACACCCGGCCACATGGTTGACACAGCGGATGACCTGCAACCCGAGTGGTTCAAGCATTGCACTCGCGTGGGCCTGACCGCCGGTGCCTCGGCCCCCGAAATTTTGGTCAGCCAGGTCATTGAGCGCATCAAGGCGCTCGGTGCGGTGTCGGTGCAAAGCATGCCGGGCGCGCCTGAAACGGTTAAATTTCCGCTGCCGAAGGGCCTGCGCTTGGGCGCAGACGATGCCTTGGATGCTTTTGATTAGCTATTAAATAAATAGCTATTTACGCTTATAAACAAAGGGCTAGAGCCCTATTTTTCATATAGAACCATCATGCTAGACATTACCCTGCTGCGCAAAGATTTACCCAGCGTCATCGCCCGTCTTGAAACCCGCAAAAGCCCGCAAGCGTTTTTGAACGTCGAAGCCTTCACCACACTGGAGTCCGAGCGCAAAACCATCCAGATGCGCACCGAAGCGCTGCAAGCCCAGCGCAACGCGTCGAGCAAGCAAATCGGCCAGCTCAAGGCCAAGGGCCCAGCCGGTGCCGCTGAGGTAGATGCGGTCATGGCCCAGGTGGCAGGCATCAAAGACGAGTTGGATGCCTCGGCCAAGCGGCTTGATGCGATTCAGCTCGACATGCAAACCCTGCTGCTGGCGGTGCCCAATTTGCCGCACGAGAGCGTGCCAGTTGGTGCAGACGAGCACGCCAATGTGGTCGTGCGCAGTTGGGGCACGCCCAGGTCATTTGATTTCGACATCAAGGACCACGTCGATGTCGGCACGCCCTTGGGGTTGGACTTTGAGATGGGGGTCAAGCTCACCGGCTCGCGCTTTACTGTCATGAAGGGCCAGGTGGCCCGCCTGCACCGCGCACTGGCGCAGTTCATGCTGGACGTGCAAACGCAGGAACATGGCTACACCGAGTGCTACACGCCGTACATCGTCAGCGGTGAAACCCTGCGCGGCACCGGTCAGTTGCCCAAGTTTGAAGGCGACCTGTTTGCCGTCAAAAAAGGCGGGCAAGAAGGCGAAGAGCAGCCCGACAACACCGCGCTGTATTTGATTCCGACCGCCGAAGTGCCGCTGACCAACTTTGTACGCGACGTGGTGGTGGCTGAAGCTGAGCTGCCGATCAAACTCACCGGCCACACGCCATGCTTCAGGTCAGAGGCTGGCAGCGCTGGCCGCGACACGCGTGGCTTGATCCGTCAGCACCAGTTTGACAAGGTCGAGATGGTGCAAATCGTCCACCCCGACACCAGCTACGCGGTGCTGGAGGCCATGACCGGTCATGCCGAGGCAATTTTGCAAAAGCTCGGCTTGCCCTACCGCGTGATGAGCCTGTGCACCGGTGACATGGGCTTTGGTGCCAGTAAAACCTATGACCTGGAAGTCTGGCTGCCCGCGCAAAACACTTACCGCGAAATCAGCTCGGTGAGCAACTGCGAAGCCTTTCAGGCGCGCCGCCTGCAAGCCCGCTTCAAAAATGCACAGGGCAAAAATGAGCTGGTACACACCTTGAACGGCTCCGGCCTGGCGGTCGGGCGCACGCTGGTGGCCGTGCTGGAAAACTACCAAAATGCCGATGGCTCGGTCACTGTGCCCGAGGTCTTGCGGCCCTATCTGGGTGGGCTTGAGCGCATGGGTGTCTGATCAGCGGAGCGTTCTGCGTTCGGAACTGGCAGACTGTTTGGCTGGAATGCCACCGCGCTGACGGCGCTCCAGTCACCGCAATTCGCTGGCGCATCGGGATTATCTGGACTGGCTGGCCAACCACTGCCTCGCATCATCTGCCAACGCCTGAACGGCGCATTCGAACTGCGGCATCTGCTCGCGCACACTGTTCAAGTCAGCGTTTCCGGCCGCCACTTCCATCGCCCGGGCGAGCGCCGTGGTGGTCAAACTGCAGGCCGTGGCCGCCAAGCCTTTGGCGGTGTGGGCCGCCCGCTGTGCTGTCGGTGCATCGCCATCGTTCAAGGCCTTGTGCAGCTTTTCGATTTCTGCAAATAAGCCGTTCACAATCTCTGGCAGAAATTCAAGAACCATTGCCAGCTCGTCACCCATTTGCAGCAACATCTGTTCAGGGTCAAACGTCAGGCGTGGCGACACCAGTTTGCTGGGCGCAAGCAGCGGCAGCTGGGTTGCCAGGCCGCGCTGGCCTTGGGTCTGAAGCCAGGTGCGCACCATGGCGTAGAGCTTTTCTGCGTCAATCGGTTTGGCTAGGTAATCGTTCATGCCGGCGGCAATCACCCGGGCCCGGTCGCCCTCCATCGCATCGGCCGTCATGGCGATGATCGGAATGGCGCGGTTCGCTTCGCCAGACTCGCCACTGCGAATCGCCTCGGTAGCGGCAAAACCGTCCATCACCGGCATACGGCAGTCCATCAGCACAAGGTCGTATTGGCCTGCGGCAAGGGCGGCAACGGCAATCTGCCCATTGTTGGCCACATCCACCGCGTGACCATGCCGACGCAGCAAGGTGATGGCCAGCTTTTGATTGGTGGGGTTGTCTTCCACCAGCAAAATTCGAGCGTAGTGCTCAGCTTCGTGCAAATGCTGGCGCGTGATCAGCGGGTGCGCTTCGCTGGTCTGGGTGCCGAACATGGTCAGCAAGGCGCGTTGCAACAAGTCACTGCGCACCGGCTTGGACAAGTAGGCGGCAAAGCCGGCATCGCGCATCCGCTCGCCATCGCCTCGCATCGGCGTTGATGTCAGCAGCATCAGCGGCAAATGCGCCAGACCCGGGTCGGCCTTGATGGCGCGCGCCAAAGTTTCACCATCCATGCCCGGCATGTGCATGTCAATGACCACGGCATCAACCTGGCCGCCGGCTTGCGTTTGCGCTCGCAACAGTACCAAGGCAGTCGGGCCATCTTGCGCGGTAAGCGTGCGGCACTGCCAGCCTTCAAGCAGCAGGGTCATCAGTGCCAGGTTGGTGGCGTTGTCATCCACCACCACGATGCACTTGCCCATCAGCTCGAGCGGCAACAGCTCGGCTGGCGCACTTTGGGCAGACTGTTCGGCAAAGGGCAGGGTGAACCAGAATGTCGAGCCCTGATGCTCAATGCTGCTGACGCCGATGGCGCCCCCCATCAACTCGACCAGGCGTTTGCAAATCGACAAGCCCAAGCCAGTCCCCCCAAAGCGACGGCTGGTAGAGCTGTCAGCCTGGGTAAATGGTGTAAACAGTTGCTCCAGCGTCTGCGGGGGGATGCCAATGCCACTGTCCCGAATCGCAAAACGCAGCACCACCGGGTTGCTGGCTTGCTCAAGCTTGACGCTGACCACCACTTCGCCCGCCAACGTGAACTTGATGGCATTGCCAATCAGATTGAGCATGACTTGGCGCAGCCGCCCCGGATCGCCCTGCAAGCGCGAGGGCACATCGGCCGCCACCAGACTGACAAACTCGATGCCCTTGTCGGCGGCGCGTGAAGCCAGCAAGGTGCTGACCTCGTTCAAAAGTACCCGGAGGTCAAAATCAATGATTTCAATATCAAGGCGGCCGGCATCGATTTTCGAGAAATCCAGAATGTCGTTGATGATGCCTAGCAAGGCGTGGGCACTTTGTTTGGCGGTTTCGGCAAAGTCGCGTTGTTCGGTATCCAGATCGGTTGTCAGCAACAGCTCCGTCATGCCCAAAATGCCGTTCATGGGGGTGCGGATTTCGTGCGACATGTTGGCTACAAACATGCTTTTGGCATTGTTGGCGGCCTCGGCTGCTTCGCGGGCCAAATGCATGTCGGTCACGTCCACCCGAAAACCGACGATGTGGTCGTTCGGCGTGCGCCGGTCAATCACCCGCAACCAGCGCCCCGAGGAGGTGCGCACTTCGCGCACGCCTTCGGCCAGGCGATGGTGACGAATCACTTTTTCGATCCATTCCTCTTGGTTGCCCGCCGCTTCGGGGTACTCACCGCGTTCGACGCAACCCCGGGTGATCTGCTCGAACGAGGTGCCCGGCACCAGCAAATCGGCTGACAGCGGGTAAACCTCTGCGCACTTGTCGTTTCGATAAATCAGGCAGTCATTCTGGTCGTAAATGAAGAAAGCTTCATCGAATGCGTCAATTGCCGCTCGCAGAATGCCCTCTCTTTGTTGCAGCGCATCGGTGGCGGCCGCTCGTTCGGCCAGTTGCGTTGCCTCCAAAGAGGCCGCCAATTTATTAATTGCAGCTGCAATCTCGCCGGTCTCGCCGCGCAAGGCGGGCAGGCGTTGCGCCAAGTCGCCGCCAATGCGCTGCAAACCATCTTTGATGGCAGACACATCACGGGTCAAACGCGTTGCCACCTCATACACCAGCAGCATCGCGACCAGAATGATCAGGGCGGTAAATAGATATACGTTCAGCCGCATGCGGGCCACATCGGCTTCGATGGCTTGTGCAAGTTGATTGGCCCAGATGTAACCCACCACCTTGCCACCTTCGCGAATCGGGGTCATGGCATTGAGAATGCGCCCGCGCACCAGCAAACCGTATTCAACCGAGGCGAGGCCGGATGCCATCACCCTGCGCCCCGGATGGTCCGGCGCAATCGAAACGCCGACCTTGCTGGCGTATTCTGCACTTGGCCCATAGGTCAAAATTGCATCCAGTTCCTTGTGGTAGAAGCCCACACCCAGTCCGCCAAACGCAGCAGCCACTTCGTCGGTAAACGGGCGTAGTGCCGCGTTTAGGACCGCGATGCGCTCAGCCCGGTTGGCGCTGACATCACGCTCAAAACGCTGAAATCCCCCTTTGCTTTCCAGATGAGATGCCAGCAAGCGCGTGGCACCCAGCAAGTGCTCGCGCTGTTGTGTCACGATGGACTGCTCGGCCCCGAGCGTCAAAAAATGTCCCATGCCGCCAATGGACAGCCCGACCAGGGGAATTAACCAGAGCAAAAGACGCGCCCGCAAGCTCTTTGGCCATAGACCCGTCAACCATTTCATACTGAACTCCCTTGTTTGCTGCTCCAGGCCGTGGCAAGGGTTGGCTGTGTAGAATCCACCGCGCCCGAACCCCTAACCTGTTGTGTAGCAAAACCGATGAAACGAACCCTGGTTGTTGACGACAACACCATCAACCGCAAACTGGCAATGGCCTTGCTGAAAAGGCGCGGCTGGGTGACTGAGGAGGCGGATGGCGGGCAAGCGGCAATGGACAAACTCAACACATCCAGTTTTGACAATGTCTTGCTCGACATCAGCATGCCCGGAATTGACGGTGAAGAAGTCTGCCGACGCATCCGCGCCAATCCGGCTTGGGCGGGACTGCGGGTGGTGGCGTACACCGCCCACGCCATGGAGTCAGAAAAGCAGCGCATCATGGCGGTCGGGTTTGACCACATTTTGATCAAGCCCATCACAGTGCAGTCGCTGCTGCTGGCGCTGCCAGACTAGCCGCCGGTATCCAGAATTCAAAGTACGAGCCCTGATCTGGCACGGACTCCAGGCGCACCGCCCCGCCCATCAGCTCCACCAACTCTTTCACCAACGACAAGCCCAGGCCGGTGCCACCGTGTTCACGGGTAATAAAGGCGTTGGCCTGGCGGAACCGGTCAAAGACAAAAGCCTGCCCTGCTTCGGGTATGCCACGGCCTGTGTCGCGCACCCCTACCGTCAAGCGACCCTCATGCACTGCGGCAGAAAACTGCACGCTGCCCTGCTGCGTAAACTTGACGGCATTGCTGAGCAAATTGTTCATGATTTGACGCAGGCGCGTTGGGTCGCCGACAAAGATGGCGGGCAGCCCCGGGGCAAAGTCGGTTGACAGGTCCAGCCCCTTCTGGTTGGCCGCCCCCATGTGCAAGGCGGCCACTTCCTGCAGCAACTCCGGCAGCGCAAATGGACTTGCCTCAAAGCTCATGTGACCGGCTTCAATCTTGGCGATGTCCAAAATGTCGTTGACCAGCGACAGCAGGTGCATGCCACTTTGAAAAATGGTATCGGCTTGGTCGCGAATGTCCTCGTTGGGGGCGTCATCCCGAATTAGCTCGGCAAAGCCCAGTATGCCGTTGAGCGGTGTGCGCAACTCGTGTGACATGCTTGCCACAAAGTCGCTTTTCATGCGGCTGTTTTCTTCCGCCTGATGGCGTGCGTCTTCCAGTCGCCGGAACGACTCCTGAACGCTGATCGCCATTTTGTTGAGCGACTCGTTGAGCCGACCCAATTCATCTTTGGACTCAACGTCAAAGCGGAAGTCGAGATCGCCCTCTTCGATGCGTGCCAGACCCTTGACCAGATCGGTGATGCGCCGGGTCAACCATGAGGCCAACCAAATGGCCACCGCCACCACCAGCCCCACCAAGAGAAACGTGGTGCCGGCCAAGCTGGTCGCGGTTGCGCCCATCGAGTCGGTAATGAGGTTGTGCAAATCGGATTGAAGTTGCTTCATGCGCACGCCAAACTTGGCCACTGTGGCATCCATCTGTTTGGCTGTGGCCTGCGCGGGGGCATGAAAGTCATCCACATTGGCGCCGATGGTTACGTAGCCAAATCCGCGTGGCGTTTTGGCATATTGCCCGGTGCGGTAAGGAATGGCGGCCGCTGTGGTCAGCTTCCACACGCCACTCCAAAGAATCAGAAACGAGCCAGAGCCACCATACTGGGTCAAGTCGTGCCAGCCTTGACATTGCGGGGCAAAGTTCAGGTAGCGGCAATCCAGCCCCAGTTGGCCTGCGGCGGTCAGTGCCTTGGCGGGTTTTTTCTCGCGGGTCTGGTGGTCAAACTCGGGCACGCCCTTGAGGTAATCGGCCAAAGGAGTGGCATTTTTTTGCCAAAGCTCGTACATGCCCGCCTCCATCCAGGGTGTTGCGTAGTCACCCGTTTTGGGGTCGAAGCCCACAATCGAATGGTGCCTGGGGTGCGCAATGTTGCGATCCTGGTAATCCCACATGAATGCGTAGTTGCCATTGGTGGCATCGGAAATGGCGGTGTAACGCGCGCGCGTGGGCATCAGGTTGTCGGTAAAACTCATCACATGGGTATGGTCCAGCGCCAGCGTCACGTAGCCTGCAATGACACCGTTTTTGACCACTGGTGTGGCCCAACGAACAATGCCCTGAAAAGGTTTTCCGTTCGGGTTTTCACGCCCGGCGTAGGCTTCGTTCTCGGGTTCGTAGGGAATGTTCAGACTCTTGGCCTTGTCGGGTGTCACGGGGCCAATGACACGTGACGGCACATAGGGGCCAATCACGTTGGATACATAAATTTCACCCGGCTTGAGCTTTTTTAACTCAGCGAAATAGGTCTCGGCTTTGCTCCAGGTGTTCTCTTTTTTGGAGACATCACGCAAATCCTTGGGCAGCAACTTGGTCTGGGTTACCTTGATCTTCTCACGACCATCCAAACCGACAAAAGTGATTTCGTGGTACAGCGGTGCGGGAACCACCCGTAGCACGGTTTCTGGTGGGCGGTAATGAAAGTCTTGTTTGTTTTCAGCGTTGCTTGGCGTGGCAACTTTTGGATCAATGGTTTGGGTTGCCTTGGGTACCCACGACTTGCCATCGGCGGCCAGTTGCCACTGGCCGATGTCGGTGAGGCTGCGCTTGCGGTTGTCGACAAAGGTTCGGTACAGCGCCTCGCTGGGTTCAAGGCGCGCCGCCAGCAGCACATCGTGGTCGCGGTCGTATAAAAAGTCGGCCACCGCGCGGGCTGTATCGGTGGTGATGCGCTCGATCTCGCCTCGGGCTCGGTCATCCAGAGCTTTCGCTGCGTCTTCAGAAAAAGTCTTGCCCATGGCCGCTACCGTGCCACGAACTTCACTCGATAGTGAATCGGTTCGCTCTGCTAGGCCAGATCCCAAGTGGGCCACACCCTCCCAAGCCAGTACCGCCAATAAGATCAAGGGCAGAACCTTGATCAGCACAAACAAAAAAATCAGCTTGGTGCGAATGCCAATGGCGTTCAGTGAAAGGCATTTGATGGCGTGCATGAGCTTGGGCTTTGGTGAAGTTACATCAGGTATCGATACAACACCCAGCGCAATCAGATTGAATGCGCAAGATAGTATCCGAAGATGTCAACCAGTCCAAACTTTGCAACATTCCCACGATCGAAAAAACCGATCGCCCAGCCACAGTGGTCTTTTGGCAAATCCCCAACGGGCAAACCCGGATTTTGACCTCATGGGGGTCTGATCAGAAGAGCGTTTGACGTTCCGAACAGGAGCCCTGTTTGGCAGCGAATGACGCTGGTGCGGAAGCGGTTCGTCGGGGGGCGGAGATTTATTTGACCGGTGGTGCCGGTGTGACCAACTTTCGCAAGAGTCCGCCGTCCTCCGCGCTGCCTTTCACGGTGCCCTCACCCTGCATGCGGCGCACACAATCTTCGCGGTCTTTTGCTGGCAATGGCTCGCAACGAATCAGACGGTTCTGGCCATAGACCTGCTCGTCATCTGGCTTGAGCAGGCCTGCCCTGGCTTCCTGGTACGCCGCAGCGGCCTCACGCAAGCAACTGGCGCGGTCCTGGCTCGAACTGCCATTGGTGCAGGCGGTTCGCTCTGCCTGATAGCGTGCCTGTGCGGTGGGCGCATTTTGGTTAGCCGACATGACCGGTGACGCGAGAAACAGTGCGCCCGCCACGCCGATCGTGCACATCGAAAGGCGGACGGCGATTGAACGGTTTGGCGTGCCCCGTCTCAGGGTAAATTGCGCTTGAACTTGAACTTGCATGGTTTTCTTTCATGTTTTGGCTTGCCTGAAAGTTCAGGCTTGCGCTTGGGTTTCAAAGGAGAGCTACGCGAGCGCTCTCGTCAATACATCATGGCTTTGCGCGGTCAACCAGCCAAGTTGGGTCAGTCATCACTATTCAGGCTGTATTCATTGCTCGTCAGCCACGCGCAGGTTGCCGATCCACTGACACTGGAACCGGCTACAGCGGTAGCGATGCACGGGCACAAACAGGCTGATGAAGCGATCAATGGGCCGCCTTGGCATGCGTATCAGACTGCCCTGACACGCGCCGCAGACGTTGTTGCTGGCACCCCGATAGTCGGTGGGCCTGGTGCTTGGCTCAGCGGTTTTCATGGTCGCCCCTGGGCTGCCCGACGCAGGCCGATGCAGCCTGCAACAGGTGAGTAAGGTCAATGACGTGCGCTTGTTCGACCTCCATGATGGACTCCAGCAGGTGTCGCGTGGTCGGGTAGGCATCACGCAAATAGTCAATGAACTGGCGGTAATCGTCCACCAACAGGTGCGCGGCTATCAGGTTTTCTCTGAGCATGTCCGCCACGGTGGGGTCTTCCGTATGGTCGGCCCTGCAATGCTGCAGAAGCTTGCCACATGAAAAGTCCGGTTTCCCGCCCAACTGCATGATGTGATCGGCAATCAGGTCAGCATGGCGCTGCTGGTTGTTGGAGTGATCCAAAAAATCCCAGGCAGCGGTATAGGAGCGCGCACCGCGCGCCAAAACGTGGTCTCTGCGGTAGCGCAATAAGCACACGATGGCATTCGCCAAGGCGTCGTTGAGCGTGCCAAGTACCTCGTGCCGACTGGCACCTCCGTCGCAGGGCCAATGGGCTATCCCAGGGGTCGTCGGGTCACGATCAATGGCCGTGGTGAACTGGATGGGTGAACTGCAAGGAGTCATTCGGTTCCTTTAAAGGTGTGGGTCCGCGCATCGCGTCGTGTAGCCAACATGGCGCAAGCTGCATTCATGGTCTGGAGACATGCTCTGGCCCAACGATAGGTGGACGGTTGCGCGCAGTCTGTGCGAAGACGAACAGAGGGCTTACAAAGAAGTCGCGCTAGTGGCCAGTGGTAGTGCCGGCTTGCTGTCTACAGCCTGTGCACAGTGCGCACGCAATGCATCGCCATCGCATCAACGCCAAGATGAACGAAGTCGCCGGCCTCCAGCATCACCCCCATTGGGCTGTCCGTAACTTGCAAAATTGATGGCTTTCACATTCCCAATGATCGCTGCGTTGGATGCATCTTCCTGTTGCAGTACCGAGTTGAACCATCGAATAGAAAGTTCGCAGCTAATTGTTGGCCCGCTTCTGCCAGCCTCGGGGTCATCTACCGAAAGACGGCTGTAGCACCTTGCTCCAGTCGTGGGTGTCGAATCGAGGTTCAACTGTGCTCGTCTGCTCCAGTGCCTGCTGGTTTCGCTGTTGCTTCGGCCACGTCGTTAGTGCTTTGCCCGCACAGCGGTGAATTGCTTGGCTATAAACGTCCAGATCATGCGTGAAGCGTCGGGGCCCTTGGGGTCGCTGTAGGCTTGGCCGGTGGCTCCCCCACTCCACGCGTGGCCCAGACCGATGACCTCGCAGAGGGTCGTAACCAACCGGCCGGCGGCTCGGTAGTCGGTGACCTTCATGGCGTACCTCGCACCGCGCTGCACGGTACGAGCAGTGCCCGGCTTTGCCCCTTCGCTGTCAGCCCATGAGCGCGCGGCCTCGGTGCCGTTGCTGGGGGCGACAAGGTGATCAGCACTACCCTGAATAATCAGAAGGGCAGGCGGATGGATGCCGGCGGCCAGCGGTGCGGCTGGTACTGCCCTGACCCTGCGACCCAGCATGGCACTGAGCGCTGAAGCAAAAGAATTGGCAACGCCAGGCGCGATACCGGAATGCATGGCAACCGCCCTGAACCGTTCTGGATGACGCATTGCCAGCAGTGCCGCCATGCCAGCGCC
>JBBQZI010000069.1:0-14302 GCA_038207855.1 Burkholderiales bacterium | reverse complement strand
CGCATGCTCGATGTGGTCGACCTGCTGGGCTAGCGCAAATCGGGCGCACATGCCCGCGATTGGTGCGCTGCACAAATCTAGTGCTGAACGGCTTGAGCGATTGGGGATTCAATTCGCCCGGAACACATGGATTTCGGCGTTGATGCCGACGATCAATAAGCTTATTCACCGCAAACCCTTTTGAATAAAGCGCTTACAGCTATAAATTACGTAGCATTTCAATATTTTTTAACTTTGGCACGGCAATTGCGTTATAGCTTGCACGACCACTGAGGGTCATCTGACAGGCTCCATCCAACGGCGGGTGTTGCCGGTCGCACCGGACAAAGGCGTCCCCACTTGCATACCGCTTCAAACAAGCGCGTTGCAACGTGAGGACGCCTTTTTTTGTTTCATCAACCGACAAGGAAGATTGCCATGACTGACTTTTTGAAACCTGGCCTGAGCCGTCGCACTGTTTTGCAAACCGCAGCCGTAGGCGCCATCGGCATCAACCCGGCCTTGCGCGCCGCCGTCTATGCCGGTGGTTCCGATGCCCCCGAAAAGACCGAGGTCAAGATTGGCTTTATCCCGCTGACCGATTGCGCCAGCGTGGTGATGGCAGCAGAGTTGGGCTTTGACAAGAAATACGGCGTCAAGATCATTCCCAGCAAAGAAGCCAGTTGGGCCGGTGCGCGCGACAAACTGGTCAACGGCGAGCTCGACTTTGCCCACGTTTTGTATGGCCTGATCTACGGCGTGCACATGGGCACTGCGGGTCCCAAGAAAGACATGGCCATCACCATGACGCTCAACAACAACGGTCAAGGCATCACCTTGTCGAAGAAGTTGGCAGACAAAGGCGCCGTCAACCTTGAAGGCCTGGTGGCGCTGATGAAAAAAGAGCCACGCGAGTACACCTTTGCCCAAACCTTTCCGACCGGCACGCATGCCATGTGGCTGTATTACTGGCTCGCCTCAGCCGGTGTGAATCCGTTTCGGGATGTGAAGAACATTGTGGTGCCACCGCCGCAAATGGTGGCCAACATGCGCATTGGCAGCATGGACGGCTTCAGCGTCGGTGAGCCTTGGAACCACCGTGCCATCATGGACGGCATCGGCATCACGGCGGCCACGTCGCAAGACATCTGGAAAGACCACCCCGAGAAGGTGCTGGGCACCACGGCAGACTTCGTCAAGAAGAATCCGAACACGGCCCGTGCCGTCACCGCCGCGGTGCTGGAAGCCAGCCGCTGGATTGATGCCAGCCTGCAAAACAAGATGAAGATGGCCGAGGTTGTGGCGCAAAAGTCTTACATCAACACCAACGTCAACGTCATCAACGAGCGCATCCTGGGCCGTTACCAAAATGGTCTGGGCATGACCTGGGACGACCCCAACCACATGAAGTTTTACAACGACGGTGCCGTCAACCTGCCGTACCTGAGTGATGGCATGTGGTTCCTGACCCAGCACAAACGCTGGGGCCTGATCAAGGAGCACCCCGACTACCTGACTGTTGCCAAGGAGATCAACCAGATCGAACTCTACAAACAGGCCGCCACCGCCACCAAGACCCCCATCCCCAAGGACGTGATGCGCACCAGCAAGCTGATGGACGGCTTGGTTTGGGACGGCAAAGACCCCAAAAAATACGCCGACAGTTTCAAAGTCAAAGCCTGAAACCCTGCGAGACAGACTAGAAGGAGCCCATCATGGTCAGCGCCGTTTTTCATTCCCCTCTTGAGCACGCCAGTGCCGATCCGTCCGCCTCAGTTACTTCACCATTGAAAACTATGAAAAAAGTAGCTGCCTACGCACGGCCCATAAGGTCTAGACCGCTAAAAAAGTCTTATGACTGGCGCGCCCTGGGGCTGGCGGTGTTGCCGCCGCTGCTGGGCTTGGGGCTGCTGATTGGCATGTGGCAACTGGTGTCGATCAGCACGGCCAGCAGCATCCCGTCGCCTGCCGACACCTTCAAGCAGGCGGTGGTGATATTCAGCGACCCGTTTTACCGCAAAGGCCCCAACGACCAGGGGGTGGGCTGGAACATCCTGATGTCGCTGCAGCGTGTCGCCATCGGTTTTGGACTGGCTGCTGCCGTGGGTATCCCAGCCGGGTTTGCCATTGGTCGGTTTGAGTTTCTGAGCCGCATGTTCAACCCCTTGATCAGCCTGCTGCGCCCGGTGTCGCCACTGGCCTGGTTGCCGATTGGCTTGCTGGTGTTCAAGGGCGCTGACCCGGCGGCGATCTGGACGATTTTCATCTGCTCGATCTGGCCGATGATCATCAACACCGCCGTGGGCGTGCAGCGTGTGCCGCAGGACTACATGAACGTGGCGCGGGTACTGAACCTGTCGGAGTGGAAGATCGTCACCAAGATTTTGTTTCCCTCAGTGTTGCCTTACATGCTGACCGGCGTGCGCCTGGCAGTCGGCACCGCCTGGCTGGTGATTGTGGCCGCCGAGATGCTGACTGGCGGCGTGGGCATCGGCTTTTGGGTCTGGGACGAGTGGAACAACCTGAACGTCAAAAACATCATCATCGCCATCTTCGTGATTGGCATCGTCGGGCTGATTCTCGAATATGCGCTGATCAAGATCGCCACCGCGTTTACATACGAAGAGGTGAAATCATGAATGCCAACCAAACCACCAAGTTCATTGACATCGTTGGTGTCGCGCAAACCTTCAAGACCAAAAAAGGCCCGTTTTGCGCGCTCAAGGACATCAACCTGACCGTGGCCAAGGGAGAGTTTGTGGCCTTGATCGGTCACTCGGGTTGCGGCAAGTCCACCTTGCTGAACCTGATTGCCGGCCTGAACACGCCAACGCAAGGCCACCTGCTGTGCGCCAACCGTGAAATCTCAGGACCCGGCCCGGATCGCGCGGTGGTGTTTCAAAACCACTCGCTGTTACCGTGGCTGACCTGCTTTGAGAACGTTTACCTCGGCGTTGAGCGCGTCTTTGGTGCCGCCAACCGCTCCACCGGTGCGGTATCTGAAAACAAAGCGCAACTCATGGCGCGCACCGATGCGGCGTTGGCGCTGGTCGGCCTGACCCCGGCGGCGCAAAAGCGCCCCGGTGAAATCTCGGGTGGCATGAAACAGCGCGTCGGCATTGCCCGGGCGCTGGCGATGGAGCCCAAAGTGTTGTTGATGGATGAACCGTTTGGCGCACTCGATGCCTTGACCCGCGCCAAGCTGCAAGACGAGTTGCTGGAGATCGTGGCGCGTACCCACAGCACGGTCGTCATGGTCACGCACGATGTCGACGAGGCCGTGCTGCTGTCCGACAAGATCGTGATGATGACCAACGGCCCCAACGCCACCATTGGCGACGTGCTGAAGGTCGAACTGCCACGCCCCAGAAGCCGCGTGCAACTGGCCGACAGCCCGCACTACCTGGGCTATCGCAAAGCCGTCATCGACTTTTTGTACACCCGGCAAAGCCACGTGGAAAAAGCCGCCTGATCCGGGCGGCACACGCGACGCCAGTGATTGCCCGGTGTCTCCCAAACGCTTTTGAAAGACGACAGCCATGAAAAAAATGAAACTTGTGATGGTCGGCAACGGCATGGCCGGTGTCCGCACGCTGGAAGAGTTGCTCAAAATCGCGCCAGAACTCTATGACATCACGGTTTTTGGGGCCGAGCCACACCCCAACTACAACCGCATTCTGCTCAGCCCGGTGCTGGCCGGTGAACAGACGCTGGATGAGATCGTTCTCAACGACTGGTCCTGGTACACCGACAACCACATCACCCTGCACGCCGGTTGGCGTGTCACGTCAGTAGACCGCATCAAGCGTATCGTCCACGCGCAGAACGACGCTGGTGAAACCCTGAGCGCCGAGTACGACCGCCTGCTGTTGTGTACCGGCTCCAACCCCTTCATGCTGCCGATCCCCGGCAAGGACTTGAAAGGCGTGATGGCCTACCGCGACATTGCCGATACCAACGCCATGATTGAAGCCGCCACCCAGTACCAACATGCGGTTGTCATCGGCGGTGGTCTGTTGGGGCTGGAAGCCGCCAACGGCCTGATGCGCCGTGGCATGACGGTCAGCGTGGTGCATGTGCAAGCGACGCTGATGGAACGCCAGCTCGACGAGGTGGCTGGCAAATTGCTGCAAAAGTCACTCGAAGCGCGCGGGCTGAAATTTTTGATGGGTGCGCAGACCCAGGCGCTGCTGAGCCCCACCGATCTAGGGCACTGGGTGGCTGAGCGGGCTGCGCAGGTCAAGGAGGAGCCCGCGCAGCGGGCGGGGGACACGGAGCAGAACGCTCTGCCATCCAGTGCCCGGCTCGATGCCGCAACCCGGACGGTCACAGAGCTTGTGCTAGATTTATCAGGAAAATTGGCCTCTAGCCCAGACCGGGTATGCGCAGTGCGCTTCAAAGATGGGAGCATGGTAGCGGCTGATCTGGTGGTCATGGCGGTGGGCATTCGCCCCAACACCGAGTTGGCGCAGAGCATGCGCCTGCATTGCGACAAGGGCATTGTGGTCAACGACACGCTACAAACCACCACCGATGCGCGCATTTACAGCGTGGGCGAATGCGCGGCCCACCGGGGCACTGCCTATGGTCTGGTGGCGCCCTTGTTTGAGCAGGCCAAGGTGGCGGCCAACCATCTGGCGCAATTCGGCATTGGCCGCTATGTTGGCTCATTGACATCGACCAAGCTCAAGGTCACCGGTATCGACCTGTTCAGCGCTGGCAACTTTGCGGGCGGCGAGGGCTTTGAGGAAATCCTCATGAGCGACCCCAAGGGTGGCGTTTACAAAAAGCTGGTCATCAAAGACGACAAACTGGTGGGGGCCTGCCTGTACGGCGACACGGTGGACGGCAGTTGGTACTTCAAGCTGCTGCGCGACGGGCGATCGGTGGCCGACATTCGTGACCGGCTGATGTTTGGCGAATCGAATATTGGCGATGTCGGCCACGAAGGCCACAGCAAAGCCGCCAGCATGCGCGATACCGACGAGGTGTGCGGCTGCAACG
Organism: Burkholderiales bacterium; assembly: GCA_038207855.1. GTDB lineage: Bacteria > Pseudomonadota > Gammaproteobacteria > Burkholderiales > Burkholderiaceae_C > Rhodoferax. The sequence continues at coordinate 9,319 of JBBQZI010000069.1, read as the reverse complement.
GCGTGACCAAAGGCACGATCTGCAAGGCGATCAAGGAAAAAGGCCTGTTCACGCTGAACGAGGTACGCAAGCACACCAAGGCCAGCGCATCGTGCGGCTCATGCACCGGTCTGGTTGAGCAGTTGCTGATGTTCACCGCCGGCGGCGATTACTCGGTCACGCCCAAGACCAAAGCGATGTGCGGCTGCACCGACCACGGTCACCAGGCGGTGCGCGAGGCGATTCGTGCCAACAAGCTGCTGGCAGTGGCTGAGGTGTTCAATTTTCTCGAATGGAAAAACCCCAACGGCTGTCCATCATGCCGTCCGGCTGTTAACTATTACCTGATCAGCACCTGGCCCAAGCTGGCCAAAGACGACCCGCAAAGCCGCTTCATCAACGAACGCAGCCACGCCAACATCCAGAAGGATGGCACCTACAGCGTGATCCCGCGCATGTGGGGCGGCGAAACCACGTCCAGCGAGTTACGCCGCATTGCCGATGCGGTGGATAAATACAAAATCCCGACGGTCAAGGTCACCGGCGGCCAGCGCATTGACTTGCTGGGGGTCAAAAAAGAAGACTTGCAGGCGGTCTGGAAAGACATCGGCATGCCCAGCGGCCACGCCTACGCCAAGGCGCTGCGCACCGTCAAAACTTGCGTGGGCTCTGAGTGGTGCCGTATGGGCACGCAAGACAGCACCCAGATGGGCAAAGACCTGGAGCGCGCCATGTGGCGCATGTATGCCCCGCACAAGGTGAAATTTGCCGTCAGCGGCTGCCCGCGCAACTGCGCCGAGGCCGGCATCAAGGATGTCGGCATCGTCGGTGTCGACAGCGGCTGGGAGATGTTTGTGGCCGGCAACGGGGGCATCAAAACCGAAGTGGCGCACTTTCTGGTCAAGGTCAAGACGGCCGCTGAAGTGCTGGAATACACCGGCGCGTTTTGCGAGTTGTACCGTCAAGAGGGCTGGTACCTGGAGCGCACCGTGCATTACGTCAATCGGGTCGGTCTGGACTACGTCAAAAAGCGCATTCTTGAAGACCACGAGGGCCGCCAAAGCCTGTGGGCGCAATTGCAGTTTGCGCTGGACGGCGAGCCCGACCCCTGGTTTGAATTTGACAAGGCAGCCGTGGACACCCGGCAGTTTGACGCACTGACCGTCTGATATGGCGAATTCAATTCTTATAAGCTTTTTTGGCCTCTAGCCCATATGAAAGCTGCGCAAGCAGCTATAGAAGGAGTAGCAAAATGAACGAATGGACGCCCATCTGCCGTCTTGAAGACATCCCGGTTTTGGGCGCACGCCGAGTGAAGCGCGCGCAGGGCTTGGACGTGGCGGTGTTCCGCAACGACCAGGACGACGTGTTTGCCCTGCTGGACCGCTGCCCGCACAAGGGCGGGCCGTTGAGCCAGGGCATCGTGTTTGGCACCAGCGTGGCCTGCCCGCTGCACAACTGGACGATTGGCCTGTGCACCGGCCAGGCGGCAGCACCGGACGAGGGTTGCACCCCCCGCTTTGAAGTGCTGGTGCGAGACGGCCAGGTGTCCCTCAAGACGGCTGAGCTGGCCAGCCACGCCACTGACCAGAGCCGCCCGGTGGCCGGCCCGCAGCGTCACAGCGTCTGCAGTTGAACCCCATTAACGCGAGCATCAGGCCATGATCGAGACTAAATCAACCTGCCCCTATTGCGGTGTCGGCTGCGGCGTGATCATTGCGTCCGACGGCCCGCAGATCACCGGCGTGCGGGGCGACCCCGATCATCCGGCCAACTTTGGCCGCCTGTGCACCAAGGGCTCCACCTTGCACCTGACCGCCAGCAGCGCCGTCACGCTGCAAACACGGCTGCTGCAACCGATGCAGCGCGCGCAGCGCAACGGCCCCACCCAGCCGGTCAGCTGGAGCAGCGCGCTCGACCTGGCTACCGGCCGCTTTGCCAGTGTGATTGAGCAGCACGGCCCCGACGCGGTGGGCTTCTACCTGTCGGGCCAGTTGCTCACCGAGGACTATTACGTCTTCAACAAACTTGCCAAAGGCCTGATTGGCACCAACAACATCGACAGCAACTCGCGCCTGTGCATGAGCAGCGCGGTGGCCGGCTACAAGCAGACCCTGGGCATGGATTCGCCACCCAATTGCTACGACGATGTCAACCACGCCGCCACTATTTTCATCGTCGGCTCCAACACCGCTTATGCGCACCCGATTTTGTTCAGGCGCATTGAAGATGCCCGCCGCGCCAACCCGGCCCTGAAAATCATCGTGGCCGACCCGCGCCGCACCGACACGGCTGACATTGCCGATCTGTTTTTGCCGATCCAACCCGGCACCGACGTGATGCTGTTCAACGGCATGTTGCACATCATGCTGTGGGAAGGCTGGCTCGACACCGCTTACATAGCGGCCCGCACCAGCGGCTTTGAGGCGCTAAAAGACACCGTGCGCGATTGCACACCCGAGTTGGTTAGCCAGGTCTGCGGCATCAGCCGGGCTGACCTGCTGCAGGCAGCGCGGTTGTTTGCTGGCATCGGCGGCTCAGACGCTATTTATTCAATAGCGTGTGACGCAATGAATATAAGGGCCACAGCCCGAAAACGTACGTTAAGTCTGTATTGCCAGGGTCTCAACCAGTCCAGCAGCGGCACGGCCAAAAACGCGGCCCTGATCAATCTGCACCTGGCCACCGGCCAGATCGGTAAGCCGGGTGCCGGCCCGTTTTCATTGACCGGCCAGCCCAACGCCATGGGCGGACGCGAAGTCGGTGGCATGGCCAATTTGCTCTCTGCACACCGCGACCTAAGCAACCCGGCGCACCGGGCTGAAGTGGCAGCGCTGTGGGGCGTGGCATCCGTCCCCGAGAAGTCGGGCAAAACGGCGGTCGAGATGTTTCAGGCGGCGGCTGATGGCGAAATCAAGGCGCTTTGGATTGCCTGCACCAACCCGGCGCAAAGCATGCCCGACCAGACCACGGTACGCCGTGCGCTGGAACGCGCCGAGTTTGTCGTGGTGCAAGAAGCCTTCGCCACAACGGCCACCTGTGCCTATGCCGACCTGCTGTTGCCGACCACGACCTGGGGTGAAAAAGAAGGCACCGTGACCAACAGCGAGCGGCGCATCAGCCGGGTGCGGGCTGCGGTCAGCCCCTCGGGGCAGGCGCGCCACGACTGGCAGATCGCCACTGACTTTGCGCAACGCTTGCAAAGGCGACTGCACGGCCCCTCCAAGGCAGTCACTCCGCTGTTCCCTTACGCGTCAGCCGAGTCGGTCTGGAACGAGCACCGCGAATCAACCCGCGGGCGCGACCTGGACATTACCGGCATGAGCTATGCCATGCTCGAAGCCGCCCCGCAGTTGTGGCCTCTGAAAGAGGGCGAGCAGCGCGGGAAAGCCCGCCTCTACGAGGACGGCATCTTTCCGACATCCGATGGCAAGGCGCGCTTTGTTACCACCGTCTACAAGCCGGTGGCCGAGCCACGCAGCGCACGCTATCCGTTTTCGCTCACCACCGGGCGATTGCGCGATCAGTGGCACGGCATGAGCCGCACCGGCACGCTTGGGCGCTTGTTTGGACACGTCAGCGAGCCGACCATCGCCCTGAATCCGCAAGACATGACCCGTCGATTGCTTAAAAACGGCGATCTGGTGCACGTCACCAACCAGCGCGGCTCAATCATGGTCCCAGCCCAAAGCAGCCCCGAGGTCGCCCCGAACCAGGCGTTCATCGCGATGCACTGGGGCGAAGAATTTTTGAGTGGCTCAAGCGACGCTGGCGAGCGACTGGCCGGCGTGAATACGCTGACGACATCGGTTTTTTGCCCGGACTCCAAGCAGCCCGAGTTCAAACACACGGCAGTCAAAATCGTCAAGGCCGAGCTGCCGTGGAGCCTATTGGCTGTGGCCTGGCTGCCCGATGAAACGGTGCTGGCCACCCGGGTCGCGTTGCAAGCCTTGATGTGCCAATTTGCCTTCGCCAGCTGCGTTCCCTTTTCTGATGCGACCACCATCGATCACACGGGTCGCACCGGCCTGCTGTTTCGGGCCGCGCACCTGCAGGTACCTGATGATGCCGTGCTGGAACGCATCGAAGCCCTGCTGCACCTGCAGGATGCCGACGTCTTGCGCTATGCGGACAAGCAACGCGGCCAGCGTCGCGCCATTCGCTTGGCGGACAGCGGCACGCACACATCGCTGCAAGGCTTTCTGTTGGCGGGCGACACCAGCGCGCAGGCCTGGATCACCACCTTGCTCAAAGAGGGGCTGCCGGCCGATGCCTATGGCCGGGCACTGCTGGTGCCGGGCAGCAAACCCCCGCTGCCGGTGGTGTCGCGTGGCCAGCAGGTGTGCGCCTGCTTCAATGTGACCGATCGCGCCATTGCAGCGCACCTGGCCGACTGCGATGGTTCACCCGCCGCGCGACTGGCATCGCTGCAGACCGATCTGAAATGCGGTACCCATTGCGGCTCATGCCTGCCCCAGTTGCAGCGCCTGGTGCGCACCACGCCGTCGCTGGTGGCTACGCCAAGCTGACCCTGGAAATTGGCGCATTTGTCATCGCCATGCGCATCAAGGGCAACCCGGCACACAGTCTGGTCAAGCGGATGAACCGGTGCAAAGGACCGGCGGTGAGTGTTGGCATTTAGATGCCGACCCGAATGGACCTGGCAGTTTGTGGGTGTTCGCGGTCAGTTCGTCAAAGTCACCATCCTTGCGAAATCGCAACAAGTCCCCTCATTTTGATGAATACGCTGTGGCCACCTGTCGCGCACACCAAAATGAAATAAGAGGGAATGATGGAAGCCAACAAACTCGTCGAATTCCCGATGCTCGATTGCCGGGTGCAGTGGCGTGTGAGTCGCCTGTATGAATGTCTTTTTCCGCAATATCCAGGGTGCCGCAATGCGTTTTTTTTTGGAAATGGAAGTTTTTGCAACACCCTTAGGCCGAACTGTTGAGTGAGAAAAAATAACCAAACCTAAAGCTCGTTTATGACGATCCTCTATTACCTTCTCGTTTGCCTGAGCGTGGTCATGCTGGTCCTGCTGATTGCCGCCATTTCGTCACTCCCTAATGCAGAGGCGCTGGCCGTCAGCCGGGTTCCCGGGCTTTGGAGGGGAACCGCAAGGCCGCCCTATCGCGCGAGCGGTTTAGTCCAACGGAGCCTTCCTGCCGATGGTGAGCAGCGGGTCATGACCGGGAGTCGTCGGACAGTCCGGCGTCATCTGTTTTCGCGTCCGATCCGTACGAGATGCGACGGTGGCCTTCTGGCAGCACGCCGCAAGCGCAAGGCCTGAACGCCTTTAATCGTAATCTCCGCATTGTTGACCACCACGAACTTGATACGCTGACCAGTAGGCGCAGGACCAATGTTGTCGGTCTCGTGCCGGCCGTCTTAGTGGAATCAATGCCCCTTTTGTGATTTAATTTTTGACCACTAGCTGTTCGAAAGAGGATGGCAATGGTAAAAGTTTGTCCAGCGTTCGCGTCACGCGCAGCAAACGCGGGTCATCGTCCTGGGCCTCGTCACAGGTGTCATTGAGGCAAAAGAAAGGCAGTTCTCCAAACCGGCTATGCAGGGTATTGAATTGCTCCTCCGCCTGGCTGTCGCCCGTACTGATGTGCATCGGCTCAAAAATGATTTGCTCGGCATAACCGGTGTGCACCATCCAGCGCGGAACCAAATCAGGCAGGATGGGAGGGCTGCGCCAAGACCGGAACGCGCTTGAACGTACCTGTTGAAAGAGTTCAGGCGCAAGGGCTTCCAGCTCTTGAACAGCGCTTTTGCGCATGGGGCGTGGTGCGTGCGAGTAAACCCGCGAGTCGTGGCGGTATTGCGGGTAGCTGCGGGACATCCAGTTTTTTGACAGGATGGATGCATTAACCAGCGCAGTCTCATGTGGTTGCAAGCTGGAGAAATCAGGCACAGTCTCTGGCTCTGCAAAAACCTTCAACCGGTGGCCAAACCACCACGCAGGATCTACCGTGCTACCGAAAAAAACATCATCGTTCAAGTAGAAATATTGCTCAGACAAACCTGGTATCAGGTGCAAGTACGACTCAATGTTTCCTGAGTCAAACACGGCACCGGTGGATGACGGAATCAGGGTCGTATGGTCCACCAATGTCATGCCCTGCGACGGTTTTAACCAATGCGGCACTTGCCCGTCAGTGACGAGGTAGATATGCCCGTGATCGGGGAAGAATTTTTCCAGTGCTCGCAAATTGAACAAGAGTTCGCCGTTGTCTCGAAACCGTCCGGCGACGTTACCAAATACGGCCAATTCATTCGGGTTACGCTGAATCCATTTCTCGTAGGCGTGCTGTCGTTTAATTTGCCAGACTGGGTCTGAACCATCGACCCACAGGTAGACGATATCGATTTGGTCTGAGTTGTCTGGCGCAATGCGCATGGATGCTTCCTTGTCTTAAAGGGCTATTTTTGGTTGGCGGGTTCAAGCTCGAAGCGCAATGGCTTGTTGATGGAGCTGCAACTGTGCCATAAAAACTTCGTGCGGAGTTCTGTATCCCAGGCATTTCCTGGGATAGTTCCCGGCCAGCAAGACCCATTGGCCCCTGGTCCGCGAAGGCCGATCACTCAGCCACCAAAAAGACGCGTTTCGGCCAGATACCAGATCGCACCGCCGAAGTAGCCCAGCAGCGCCAGCAGGCTGATCTTTTTCATGTACCAGAAAAAGTCAATCTTCTCCAAGCCCATGGCCGCCACGCCAGCGGCCGAGCCAATGATCAGAATCGAGCCGCCGGTACCGGCGCAGTAAGCGATGAATTCCCACAAAAAGCTGTCTGTTGGATACTGCGTCATGCTGTACATGCCCATGGAGGCAGCCACCAACGGCACGTTGTCCACCACAGCGCTGACCAATCCGATGATCATGACGATGATGTCCTGACGCCCGACCGTTTTGTCCAGCCACTCTGCCAGTGAGCCCAGAATATGGGTGTGTTCGAGCGAAGCCACTGCCAGCAAAATGCCAATGAAAAACACGATCGAGCCCATGTCGATACGCGACAAGGCATGCACCAGCGTGAAATGGTTTTTCTCCTGATCAGCCTTGTCGCGGTGCAGCAAGTCGCCCACCAGCCACAAAATGCCCAAGCCAAACATAATGCCCATGAACGGTGGCAAGTGGGTGATGGTCTTGAAAACCGGCACGGCAACCAGAATGCCAAGGCCCAGGAAAAACATGATGTTGCGCTCGTGGGCAGTGGATGCCATGTTGACCGATTCCTCGCGACGAGCGGGTGAAATCACCGATTTGCCCTTGAGGATGAAGGCCGTTACCGTCAGCGGCACCAGCAGGTTGATCAATGAGGGAATGAACATCACCTTCATGATGTTGAGCGCGGTGATTTGCCCGCCGATCCACAGCATGGTGGTGGTCACGTCACCAATCGGCGTCCAGGCACCACCGGCATTGGCTGCAATCACGATGATGCCGGTAAAAAACAGCCGGTCATCGCGCTTGTCGAGCAGTTTTTTCATCAAAGACACCATGACGATGGTGGTGGTCAAGTTGTCAAGTACCGAGCTCAGAAAAAAAGCCACAAAACCCACCAGCCACATCAGCGTTGACAACTTGGTTGTTTTGATGCTCGAGGTGATGACTTCAAAACCGTTGTGGGCATCGACCACTTCAACGATGGTCATGGCACCCATCAAGAAAAACACGATTTGTGCTGTGTTCATCAGTGACTCGTTCAGGTGTTCACCTACCAGATGCGGGTCACCACTGGCCAACGCATAAATCGTCCACAGCAAGCCCGCGCCAATCAGAGCCGAGGCGGATTTATTGATTTTTAGGGGATGTTCGAGTGCAATTGCCGCGTAGGCGAGCACAAAGACAATGGTCAGAGCGATCAACATGGGAATTACCTTAGTTTATATAAGGCATTAATTATGGATCGTCAATCAATGAAAACCCTGACAAAGCGAGAATTTCATGCGTTGAAATTACCTTTGCGTCACGGCACATCATGGAACAAAGAGGCCATCCAAAAGTAATCCAATCGCGGCACCTTCGGGGCCCAAGCTCATCGTTTCATCTCGAACTCTGATACCAGCCTCGCCACGATGGGCTTCACGTTGTCAATCATCTCTTGGGGGCCAAAGCGCGCCTCGATCCGTCCGATTCCTTTGGCTAGTACAGGTGCCAGGGCTATGCTGGCTTGACCCAAATCCAGCTTTGACTTCTCAAGAGTTTTCAAGACATCACCGGATTCGGCGACACCATTGACAAGAAGCATGTGAAATACGTTCCTTGGAATTCCAATGTGCGCAGCTATGCGATTTCCGAACGCACGGCCTGAACCAAATCCACTTTGTTTCCAGAAAAAGGTCACCAATGCAAAGATGACCGCCACCCCAACGATTGCAGCTGTATAGATCAAAACTCTGTCTAACTCCTAAGGTGATTTCAAGGACTGGTCGAACAACTGGCCTCGCTGCGCTTTCTGCGATGTGTAGCGTAATTAATGTAGCTCGTCGGATAACCTGGTGCAACCAAGCCAGTGACAGCAAGGCGCCAAGGCAAATGGGTTGCCGTGGCCTGAGATTCGGAATAGTCACATTTCCCGCCAATCGGCGTGCCGTGTGACAATCTGACCGCTTCTGGCATAGGCCCGTGGGGCGCAAGCCGTGTTTCTGCAGGCTTTTTTTGATACAACCGGAAGCCAAAAAATGAAAATTACTTCCAGGGACAGCGGCAGGTGGCACCCGAATAAGCGCATTGTGCTGTTGGTGCTCGCAGCACTGGCTGCCGTTGTGGTTACTTATCTGGCAATACGGTCACCAGTCACCCCCCCAATGGCAGGGACAAAGGTTTCGATCGCGGTGCCAATGCAGATCAACAGCGCCCTGATGCTGGTTGCTTCCGAACGGAATCTGTTCCTGAAGGCTGGCGTGGAAGTCGTAAGCCAACCATTCGTTCTGGGAAAAGATGCTTTGCAGTCCGTTCTCGACGGCAAGGCGGATTTGGCGGTAGTCGCGGATACCCCGACCATGTTCGCGCTTCTTGGTGGCGCTGACATTGCCATGCTGGCCGGTATTTCGCAGAGCCGTCGCGCCCTGGCCATCGTTGCCCATAGTGACCGTGGTATCAAGACAATTCAGGATCTCAAGGGCAAATCCATTGGCGTGACCCTGGGCACCAACATGACCTACTTTTTGGACGCCATACTGCAAGTCCATGGCGTTGCGAGCGAAGCGGTGACACAGACCGACCTGCGAACAGATGCCGGAATCAGCGCTTTCAAGGAGGGGCGGATTGACGCGGTCGTGGTGTTTCAACCTTTTCTGGCCAAGCTGGAAGCGGAAATGGGCAATC
>JBBQZI010000068.1:0-14329 GCA_038207855.1 Burkholderiales bacterium | reverse complement strand
GACGACCCCGACCTGCGCGAACTGCTGGCCACCTATCTGGGGGCCAACGGGTTCACCGTTGATGTCGCCGGTGATGGCGTGGCCATGCGCATCGCGCTTGAAAAAGCCATGCCCGATGCGATTGTTTTGGATTTGATGTTGCCCGGCGAAGACGGCTTGTCGCTGACGCGCGCACTGCGGGTCAAGTCATCAGTGCCAATTTTGATGCTGTCTGCGCGTGGCGAAGAGCTCGACCGGGTGATTGGACTGGAAGTGGGGGCCGATGACTATTTGGCCAAACCGTTTGGCCCGCGTGAACTGCTGGCGCGCCTGCGCGCGTTGTTGCGGCGCGGTCATGCGCAAGTGTCCGAGGCTAAACCACCCGAACAAGAACCCGAGCCATTGCCCCATTTTGGGCCATTCCAGCTCGACACCCTGAGTCGGCGTCTGCTGCAAGGCACACAAGAAGTGTCCCTCACTGGTGGCGAATACGACCTGCTCGCAGCGTTCGTTGCGCACCCCAACCGGGTGCTGTCACGCGACACACTGGTAGACATGCTGCGCGGTTTTGAGCGTGACCCATTTGATCGCAGCGTGGACAACCGCGTGACCCGTTTGCGACGCAAAATCGAGCTCGATCCCACTGCGCCAGCCTACATCCGCACGGTGCGTGGCGAAGGTTATCTGTTCAACCCGCGCGGAGGGCAAACTTGAGTCAATTGAGCAAGGCCGCCAGCCTGGCACGCCAGAACACAGTGCTACTGGCAGCGGCCTTTTTGCTGATCGAATTGATCGTCATCGGCTTGTTCGCCTTTTGGGTTGTGCAGCCGCTGGCACGGCGTTCGGCCGAAGATCTGGCCGGACTGATTGTGTTGTCCGCGCAAACCTGGGCCGAATTGCCGCCGCAAACCCGCCCGGCCTTTGAAGAAGAATTGCTCAAAAGCCATGCCCTGGCCTTGCGCGCGGACCCACCCGGTGTGGCGCGCGACGAATGGCATCCGCTCTACTTCTACTTGCTGGAAGAGTCCCTGGCGCGGCGCACCGGCCGACAACAGCATCTGGCCAGCGAACAGCTTGAAAGTGGCACCTGGTACTGGGCAGAAGTTCCCACCGGCGGTGGCCGCTTAAGCGTCGGCATCGCTGCCACGCGCATCGCCAGCCAGCCGGTCGTTGCATTTTTTATGGCCGTGCTGATCGGTCTGGTCTTTGCCTTGGGTGTGGCCGTCTGGCTGGCGCGCCGCCTGACCAAACCGCTGGCCCAACTCGAAGCCGCCAGCGCGCTGGTTGGGCAGGGTGGCCTGCCGCTGCTGCTGCCAGAAACCGGCCCGCGTGAAATGGTCACCTTGAGTCGACGCTTTAATGCCATGGCGCAGCAAGTGCGTGATTTGCTGAGTGCCCGCACCACTTTGCTCGCTGGCGTGTCGCACGACTTGCGCACCCCGCTGGCGCGCATGCGCCTGGCGCTTGAAATGCTCAAGACCGACCCAAACCCGGCGCTGATCGAGCGCATGGAGCGCGACATTGCGCAGATGAACGGTTTGATTGCCAACGTGCTGGAACTGGCCCGCGGACTGACGTTTGAAGCGCCTGTCAGCACCGATATGCCTGATTTTCTGACGCAGGTCGCAGCCGATTTTTCAAGCCCTTCCGGCCAGATCAGCGTGAACTGCCCGCCAGGCAAGTTGCTTATTCCCCAAACCGCCTTGCAGCGCGCCATCGCCAACCTGCTGCAAAACGCGCTGCGCTACGCACCCGATTTACCGGTAGAACTGGTGTGCACCGTGAGTGATGACAGTACCCGCATTGGCGTGCTGGACCGCGGTCCCGGCATTGCGCCCGATCAGATTGAGGCTATGTTCCAGCCCTTTCATCGGCTGGAAGCCTCGCGCAGCCCGGCCACCGGCGGCCATGGACTGGGTCTGGCTATCGTGCGGGAATTGGCCCGCGTCAACGGTTGGCGCGTCACGCTGACGGCCCGCCCTGGTGGCGGCTTGCAAGCGTGGCTCGAACTGCCGAATGATGCAGCGCATTAAGAACTATTAAATTGATAGCTGCTTGCGCATATAAAATAAGGGCTACAGGCCTATTTCTTATAAATTTATGACGGAGTTCCCATGACCTTCCCAACCGCCCTTGAAAACCTGAACATCGTGTCGCAACAGCCGCTGTTGTCGCCCTCGGCCCTGCACGATGCGGTACCAGCCAGTGCGCGCGCCACGCAAACCGTCAGTGCCGCGCGGACGGCAGTGGCGAATATCCTGAAGGGGCAAGACAAGCGTTTGCTGGTGGTCGTGGGCCCGTGCTCGATTCACGACATCACGGCGGCCAAAGATTACGCGCAACACCTGAAAGCGCTGGCCGACGAGTTGCGCGATCAGCTTTTCATCGTAATGCGGGTGTACTTTGAGAAGCCCCGCACCACGGTCGGCTGGAAAGGCCTGATCAACGACCCGCGCATGGACGACTCGTTTCATATCGAAGAAGGCCTGCACATTGCCCGCCAGTTGCTGGTTGATCTGAACGACATGGGCTTGCCCTGCGGCACCGAAGCGCTCGACCCCAACACGCCACAGTACCTGGGCGACCTGATTGCCTGGAGCGCCATTGGTGCGCGCACCACCGAGAGTCAGACGCACCGCGAAATGGCCAGCGGCTTGTCAAGCCCGGTCGGCTTCAAGAACGGCACCGAAGGCGACTTGGGCGTGGCCATTAACGCCATGCTGTCAGCCGCCCAGCCCCACGTATTTTTGGGCCTCAATGGCGATGGCCAAGTGGCGCTGACCCACACCCGAGGCAACGCCTTTGGTCATTTGATTTTGCGCGGCGGCGCGGTGCCCAATTACGACTCGGTGGCGGTGGCGCAAGCCGAAGCCGAATTGAAAGCGGCCCGGCTTGCGGTCAACATCGTGGTCGATTGCAGTCATGCCAATTCACGCAAAAACCATGCGCTGCAAAGCCTGGTGCTGAAAGACGTGATCGGACAAATTGCCGATGGCTGCCAGTCGATCAAAGGGGTGATGCTCGAATCCAACCTGTTTGAGGGCAACCAGAAACTTGGCGACCCGAAAGACCTGCGCTACGGCGTGTCCATCACCGATGCCTGCCTGGGTTGGGACACCACCGCCTGCGATCTGCGCGATGCGGCGCAGCGGCTGGCAGCGATCAAGCGATAACGATCAGTTATCAAACTCAAGGGTGGCAACTTTCAACACATTGCCCTCGATCAGGCCCTTGACGCTAAGCTTGACACCAACCCGCAGATTCGCCAAAGTGCCATGGCTAAGCGTGGCCGAACTGGCATCACAACGCTGGCCACGCATCACAAAATTCGCACTGCTGGTGTACTCGGTGATGGTGCCGTCGATTTGCGCCGCCTGCAAAGCCTGCGCATCCTCCATTTCGACCTGGGTCGCTTTCAGGACACCGCCAACCCAAGCGCCTTTTACTTCGAGTCGCTGACCCGATGCAACGCTGAGTCCGGCTGGAGACAAGGCCGCACCCGTCGCGTCAACGGGGATGCTGCCCAGCGTGAACGCGGTGCCTGATGCCACTGCAGTGACATAGCCTTCAACCTCGACATTGCCCTCAGCGGTGCTGGGGATGCCAGCCACCAGTAGCCTGACGCTGTCAACCGCCAGACTTTTACCGTCAACGGACAGCGTTCCCTGAACCCGCACCAAGTTGCCAACGACGAGATCACGGACCGAACTGCCGCTTAACAACACGCCATTGAGCGAACGCTGTCCATTGGCCACTGCGATCAGTCCGGTGCCGACAGTCACGCTATGCGCGCCTAGCACCGCCACCCGGGTGGCATTCCAATGTGCGCCGCTCGCGCCCACTTGCAATCCCCACGCGGCCACCGGCTGGCCCGCGGCCAACTGGCCTGCGCCGGTGATGCCATCAAAGACGGTATCGGCACTGGTCTGGATCGTCATGCCGGCCAGCATAAAGCTGCTGCCGTTCACGGATGTCAGGACAGCCTGGGCGATCGACCAGACCTCAATGCTCTTGGCCATACCCAGGGTCAAATCGATGCCTTGTTCACCGTGAACATCGGCCACCATGCCCAATCGCAAGTCCGTCGACATGGCGGGGCCACCATTGAGCTGTACCACGGCCAGGGTATCGTCAAATTTCACACCGTTGATGATCACACTGCCAAAACCCGTGATCGAGCCTTGCGAAAACAAGGGCGAACCGGTGCCGCCAGTACCCGGCATGGCGACCAGAGAGCCACCACCGGAGCCAGCACTGCCAGTGCCACCACCGCCACAGGCACTCAGAGCGGCACCAGTCAACACGATCCAGGCACGACGTGTCAAACCAGGGCTGGGGTGGACAAACTTTTTCATGACTTTGATTTTCTGAGAGTCTTTGGTTTCAACGGCGGTTTGGCAACAGACTGCGATGTGGCCATTTGTAACGCATCGTGAAAGTAGACACCAAACCTTACCCGATGCCGAGGGCCGGCATCGGCCTGGCTGCGCTGCTTCGCCACCGTCGCAGTCTGCAAAAATTGTGGCAAGGCAGTCGCCCACAAATTGCGGGCGCGCTGGTGCAATTGATCCGCCTGTTCGGGCGACAAATCCAGGGAAAAAGCACTTTGTTCCAGCATTAGCGGAGCCGTTCTGTCGGGTGCCAGGTTATGCACCGCCGCAGCGAGATGGTCGCTGACATTGGCGGCCAGAAAGTGAAAGGACTCCTGCATGCCTTCCCTTGGCACAAAGGCGGTGTTCCGGAGCGTCACATAGCCATCGTCGCGCGCCTCGACCACGCCCAGGCGCAGCAGCTCATCAAGCACCGCCCTGGCCCCCATATCGCGGGTGACCTCGGCCACCAGCGATGTGAAGTCGTGCTCACCAGCACGCCCACGCTTGGGTGTGCGTGCCAGTGCGCGGGCCGTCTGGTCGGCATTCAAATAGTTGGGGTCACTGATCCAGCGCGCCACCACCGATGCGGCAATCGGCATCATGGGTGTCGCAGGTGTACCCGCCTTGGGTGCCTCACGCAGGCGCTTGACATCCTTGCGGTGCACACCGGTCAGCAGGGCAATGCGGGTATCGGTGCTGTCCTTATCACACAGGCCATAGGCGTTTACTGCCTCATCAACCAGCGCTTGCTTGAGTAATTCAAGCATCGACGGCAATTGCAAGCCGTGGCCAATCATCAGGCGCGCCAATGGCTGCAGCACCTGGGCAAGCGCCTGCGCAGCCAGGGCAGGCTCAGGCAGGCCTGCAGTTTTGGCTAGCGGCATATCGCTTGATTTCGAAAGGCTCATTGGCAAATTGTCTGACAAATGAAAGCACTATTGTGCACAAACACCCTGTTACAAAGTTAATTTGGTAATTATTCCCAAAATATTTTGAGGCGATTCATAATCCACGCGTGCTTGTCATTTCATGGGAAATTATCACAATAATTTGCTTAAAGGCTGATGTGATAAATCCCGCAAGAACTGACAGTTCCGCGTTGACTGCAGTCCAGTCGTAACCCCAGCAGAGGATATTCATGAAAACTTATACCCAACATCTCACCCACGGCCTGATCGCCGCTGCCGTTCTTTCGCTGACCGCCTGCGGTGGCGGTGGTGGTGGCAGCTCAGCCAGTGCACCGGCAACCAGCAGTCTCGTGACCGGTGTCGCGGCCACTGGCCTTGCTATCCCGAACGGCACAGTGACGCTCAAGTGCGTCGCCGGAACGCCCGCGTCGGTTGCCACCGATGTCAATGGCGCCTTCACCGTTGATGTCAGTTCCGCCACCCTGCCGTGTATCGCGCGCATCGACTACACCGACAGCGCCACCAGGACTCCGGCCAAGCTGCATTCTCTGGTGCGTCAGGTAGGCACAGCCAACATCACGCCGGTCACAGACCTGCTGGTGGCAACCCTGACCAAGGGCAAAGCCTCGGACGCGTATGACAAATTCAATGCATCAGAGGTGAAAAACCTGAGCGACAGTGATGTCAACACCGCATCTACC
This sequence comes from Burkholderiales bacterium, assembly GCA_038207855.1. Classification (GTDB taxonomy): domain Bacteria; phylum Pseudomonadota; class Gammaproteobacteria; order Burkholderiales; family Burkholderiaceae_C; genus Rhodoferax. The sequence continues at coordinate 8,368 of JBBQZI010000068.1, read as the reverse complement.
GCCGTCAAGAGCTACCTGCACGACAAACTGCAACTGGATACGTCCAAATTGCCGGACGACCTGATTGGCACGCCACTGGTCGCCGCTACCGCAGCTAACCCGACGCGTGGCGATGACACCGACAAGGTTCTGGACCGACTCAAAAGTAAACACGAATCCGACCACCACACGCTGGGCGATGTGGAAGACGACCTGGTGAAAGTCACCACGACACCGGTTGTCGTCACGTCGACCGAGACCCAGACCCTGACATGCCCCGCCGGGCAGACGGGTGCCATTGGGCAGCAGAGAACCGTAACGACCACCAACGGCGTGGCAAGCAACGCTGCCTGGGCAACCGTGACCAACACCTGCACCGCTGGCTCCACCCCAACACCGGCCACACCAGCTCCTCAAACCGTCACATTCGCACAACCGACCAGTCAGACCCTTGGGGTGACACCGGCTGTGCTGTCGGCCACAGCAAGTTCTGGTTTGGCTGTATCGTTCGCGTCCAACACCCCATCGGTTTGCACCGTCAGCGGCGCGACCTTGACACTGATGGCAGCGGGAAACTGCACCATCACCGCCAATCAGGCTGGCAATGCCAGTTTTGCCGCAGCCACGACGGTGACCCGTACATTCGCTGTGGCTGCAGCGCCGGTTGTGGTGGTGACCTCTGCGGCCAATGGCAAAGCGCTGTATGTCGCCAATAGCTGTAGCGGTTGCCACGGCATGCCGCCAAGCACGCAGAAAGTGCTCAACGGTGCCAACAAGCCCAATACGATCTTGAGCGCGATCAACAGCATCGGAGCGATGAGTTCGTACAAAGGCAAATTTGCAACACAGGACCTGAACGACATGGCGGCTTATCTGGCGACACCCGGAATCTGATCTCGATCAATGCAGAGCAAAAAGGCCCGTCCGCGTGACGGGCCTTTTTCCAGTTCTATCAGGCCAGTCAGGCCGCCAGCGCGGCTTCGATGTCTTTAACCAGACTCTCAGGCGTGTCGGTTGGCGCGTAGCGCTTGAGCACCGAACCGTCTTTAGCAACCAAAAACTTGGTGAAATTCCATTTGATGGACTTGCTGCCCAACAGTCCCGGGGCTTCTTTGGACAGCCACTGGTAGAGCGGATGCGCAGTTGTGCCATTAACATCAATTTTGGCCATCATCGGAAACGTCACGCCAAAGTTGAGCTGGCAAAAGCCGGCAATTTCGTCATTGCTGCCAGCGTCTTGTGCGCCGAACTGGTTGCACGGAAACCCCAGCACCACCAGCCCTTGCTGGCCGTAGGTTTCATGCAATTTTTCCAGACCCGCGAACTGCGGCGTAAAACCGCAGGCGCTGGCGGTATTGACAATCAACAGGGCCTTGCCTTGAAACTTTTTCAAGGACACTTTTTTGCCATCAATTGACAGCGCTTCAAAGTCGTAGACGGTGCTCATGCCAAAGCCTTTCAAACCAATGATCAGGCTGACATGCTAAAGCCACGGGCAAAAGCGCTGCGCGGCGCAAGGCCTTTCAGCCGTGCGCGTGGTCATTTCTGGCGATCGCCAGCAGCCGATTGACCTCGTCACCGTGCTGCGCCAAGTTGCGCGCATGCCAGCGCTTGATCAGGAACATAAAGCCCGCTATCACCAAGCCAAACATGGTGATAGCACCAAAAGTCGGCAAGCCCAGCCCAGTCGACAGGCTGTAGAGCGCACCCAGCACCAAGATGCAAGCCTGCTCGTTGAAGTTTTGCACCGCAATCGAGCGCCCGGCACCCATCAGGTTATGCCCGCGGTGTTGCAGCAGTGCGTTCATCGGCACCACCAGATAACCACCCAACCCACCCAGCAAAATCAAAAATGGTGCTGCCACCCAGACGTTATTGATGAAGATGAGCATGATGATCAGCAAGCCCATGCCAATACCCAGGGTGATGACTTTCGGGCCGTCTTCCAGACGCATCCGCATCGAAGCCACCACCGCCCCAACCGCCATGCCAATCGCCACCACCCCCTGCAGCGCCGAGGCCTGGGTCACCGAATAGCCCAGCGCCGCCGCCGCCCAAGCCAGCACGATAAAGCGCAAATTACCGGCCACGCCCCAAATCAGGGTGGTGGCTGCCAGCGAAATCTGACCCAGTTTGTCGCGCCACAAACGTGCGTTGCAGGTCCAAAAATCCGGCAGCAGTGACATCGCGTGCTTGGGCATCGGTCGCATCAACACCCCAGTCAAGGGAATGCGGGTATTGAACCAGGCCGCCAGCAAGTAAACAAACACCAACACCGAAATGGCGGCCTCTGGCGGCGTGTTGATCGGTGTATCAATGAACGGAAAATCAAATGCCAACAACCGGGGTGCCAGCATGGGCCCAACCAATTGCCCACCCAGCAACACGCCCATGATGATCGAGCCGATGGTGAGCCCTTCAATCCAGCCATTGGCCTTGACCAGCTGCGAGGCCGGCAACAGCTCGGTCAGGATGCCGTACTTGGCTGGCGAGTAAGCCGCCGCACCCAGCCCCACAACGGCATAGGCCATCAGCGGGTGGTGGCCAAACAGCATGAACAAGCAACCGACAACCTTGATGAAATTGCTCAGCAGCATGACCCGGCCTTTGGGCATGGAGTCGGCATAAGCGCCGACAAAAGGCGCCAACACCACGTAAAACAAGGCAAACATGGGCACCAAGGCGGCTTGTTGCCACTGCGGGGCGTGACTGCCGCGCAGCAATTGAACGGCAGCCACGAACAGGGCATTGTCGGCAAGCGAGCTGAAAAACTGCGCTGCCATGATGGTAAAAAAGCCGCGTTTCATGTAGGACGGGAGCGCAGCATAAACAGCGCCAATTTATTTGAGAGGTCTCCAAACGGTATGGGGTTATAGCATGGTGCGGTGATGTCAAAATCGCGTGCACCGAATACACCAAAAGTTATGCCACGTCCCATCCTTGCTACCGTCCACACTGCTGCACTGCAGCAAAATTTACAACGCAGTCGCCTCGCCGCACCAGATGCCAAAGTTTGGGCGGTCATCAAGGCCAACGCTTACGGCCATGGCATTGAGCGCGTGTTTGAAGGTCTGCGCAGCGCCGACGGCTTTGCGCTGCTCGACCTCGACGAAGCCCAGCGGGTGCGCAAACTCGGCTGGCGCGGGCCGATTTTGTTGCTGGAAGGTGTGTTTGAGTCGCGTGATCTGGAACTGTGCTCGCGCCTGGACCTGTGGCACACGGTGCATTGCGAGGAGCAGATCGACATGCTGGCCGCCCACAAGACCAATGTACCGCACCGGGTATTCCTGAAAATGAACTCAGGCATGAACCGACTGGGCTTTACCCCGGAGCGTTACCGCGCCGCCTGGACACGCCTGAACGCACTGCCGCAGGTGGATGAAATTTCACTCATGACGCATTTCAGCGATGCCGATGGCGCGCGCGGCATTGCGCACCAGATGCAGGTTTTCAATCTATTTACCCGCGATTTGCCCGGCGAGCGCAGTTTGAGCAACAGCGCCGCCACCCTGCGCCACAGCGCACCAGCCGACCCGACTGCCGGCGAGTCCGACAACATCGCCGTTTCGGACTGGATTCGACCCGGCATCAGCCTGTATGGCAGCACGCCGGATTACCCCGAACACAACAGCGCTCATTGGGAGTTGCAGCCGGGCATGACGTTATCATCAAAAATAATAGCTACTCAGGCAATAGATACCTGGGCTAGCGTCGGATATGGCTCTACATTTGTGACCGACCACCCGCTACACATTGGCATTGTGGCGTGCGGCTATGCCGACGGCTACCCGCGCCTTTGCCCAACCGAAACGCCAGTGTTGGTGGCGGGCGTGCGAACACGGCTGCTCGGGCGCGTCAGCATGGACATGCTCACGGTCGACCTGACACCCGTGCACGCAGCAGGCTTGCAGGTCGGCATCGGCACCGACGTTACCCTGTGGGGGCGCGCCAGCAATGGCACGGTGTTGGGTATCGACGAGGTCGCCCACGCCGCCGGTACGCTGGGCTACGAGCTGATGTGCGCATTGGCCCCGCGCGTGCCCACAGTCGTGACGGACTGATGCTGCGCTATTTACCCGTTCCCTTGAGTCGACTGCGGATTGGCCAGTCGCTGCCGGTCGACATGTGGACCCCCGACGGACGACTGCTGCTGCGCCGTGGCCAGATCCTGCAATCCGAGCAGCACCGGGAAACGCTGGCGGCGCACCGCGCCTGCATGACTGAAGCTGACGCCAACGCCTGGGACAGAAGCCTGCAGCGCAGCCTGCGCGCCATGCGCTTTGACGGCCTCGATTTGGCAGTGATTGCGCGCGCGCCCATGCCCAGCGAAATACTCGAAACCGATTATCTGGAGGGTCGTCGGCTTGACGGCGGCTGGCTTGACTTGCAAGAAATCCTGCGCGGCCTGCTGTACCAGGGCGCACAGGCCATCAATCCGCTACAGCGACTGGTAGACATTGAAAAAAAAGCCTTGACCATGCTGCACAGCGATCCAGACGAATGCCTGTTTGCGCTGTTTCAAGCCTTGCCCGACCTCAACCTGGGCTACTGCGCCACGCACGCACTGCTGTGCGGTTCTGTCAGCGCGCTGACCGCTGGCAAACTGGCACTGCCCGGCATTGACCCGGCACTGCTGCTGCGTGCCGCCATGGTCATGAACATTGGCATGGCCCGCCCGCAAGACAACCTGGCTCGCCAACAGCAGCCGCCCAACGCCATGCAGCGCGACATCATCGCCACGCACGCACCCACCAGCGTCGACATCCTGCGCAGCGTCGGCATGCAGGACGACAAGTTGCTGACCATCGTGCGCTGGCACAGTGCCCCCGATACCGCCACCCTGACCGTTGATGAAATGACCGAGCTGCGCTTGTTGAACCTGGCTGATGGCTTGATAGCCAAGATGGCCCCGCGTGCCAGCCGGGCTGCCATGTTGCCCCTGAGTGCCGCCAAGTCGCTGATGCTTGCCAGCACACCCGACACCGCCCTGCTGCGCCAGGCAATGGCCGCTGCGCTAGGGTTTTACCCACCCGGCACCTATGTGCATCTGGTCAATGGCGAAGCCGCCGTCGTCGTCAAGCGCGGTGTGCGGGCCACCACACCGCATGTGGCGAGCATCATGAACGCCAGTGGCATGCCCCTGAGTAAATACGTCTACCACGACACGGCAGACACCTACACACCGCAATATGCCGTGCGCACGCCGCTGGCCAGCAGCGCCGTCAACATCAACGTCAGCGCTGAGAAGATCCGCCGGCTGCGCCAACAACAGCAGATTTAACCAACTCAAGCCCCAACACGCTGAGCACACCCAGGCCCAGCGCCGCGGCCAACCAAGGCATCGGCAGCAAGTCAAACTTGAACAGGCCGGCCAGCCACGGCAAATACAGCGCCAGCCCGAGCAGCAGCAGCGCCGCAATGCACACCAGCCACAAGGTTCGATTGGGTACCCGCAAACTTTGCAGCAGCGACCCGGTACGCGCCCGGTTAACCAAAATCAAGGCCAGATTCCCGATCACCAGCGTGGCAAAAGCAAAAGCGCGGGTGGCAGCTTCGGTCAAATAGCCCGCGCCCCACCAGGTGGCTGCCAGTACCACCGCCAAAGTGGCCAGCCCCTGAAACAGCGCCAGCACCAGTGTCATGCCGCCAAACAGCGGCGTGGTGACATCGCGCGGGGGCCGCAGCATGATGTCGGCTTCATCGGGCTCATTCTCAAACACCATCGAGCAGGCCGGGTCGATGACCAGTTCCAGAAACGCAATGTGCAAGGGAAAAAGCACCGTCGGCCAACCCAGCAACACCGGCAGCAGCGCCATGCCGGCAATCGGCACGTGCACTGCCAGGATGTAGCTCATGGACTTGCGCAGGTTGTCAAAAATGCGCCGCCCCAGCGCCACCGCTGTCACCAGCCCGGCAAAGTTGTCGTCCAGCAGCACGATGGAGGCCGCCTCGCGCGCCACATCGGTGCCACGTTCGCCCATCGCTACACCGACATGGGCGGCCTTCAGCGCCGGGGCATCGTTGACGCCATCGCCGGTCATGGCCACCACGTCGCCATTGGCCTTGAGTGCCTGCACGATGCGCAGTTTTTGCGTAGGCGCAATGCGCGCGCAAACGCTGACTGATGTCATGCGGGCCTGTAACTGCGCATCGCTCAACTGCGCCATCACGTCGCCGGTCAGCAACCAGGGTGATGCCTCATCGTCATCAACGGCCAGACCAGCCTGCAGGGCAATGGCGCTGGCAGTCGCTGGGTAGTCGCCAGTGATCATCACCACCCGCATGCCCGCCGCCCGTGCCTGCGCCACCGCCTGCGGAATCTCGGGGCGCAGCGGATCCGCCAGACCGAGCAGGCCAACAAACTCAAACTCAAAATCATGTTCGATAGCCGGCCAAGCGTCACCCTCAAAGCGGGCCCGCGCCACGCCCAGCACGCGCAAACCCTGCGCGGCCATGGCATCGACGGCTTTGGCGATGCGCGTCTGGGCAGATTTTTCCAGGTGGCACAAGTCAACGATGGCTTCCGGAGCACCCTTGGCCGCCACGACATGCGACTGCCCAAGCTGCGCTTGCCAGACGTGCGACATGGCACGCAGCTCAGGGGTCAATCCGTATTGCTGCACCAAGGTCCAGTCATGGTGCAGGTGTTCGGTGTCTTGCAGAAAGTGCTGGCCGAGGCGGTGAAAAGCCTTTTCCATCGGATCAAAAGGGTCACTCATGCTGGCCAGGATAGAAAACTCGACCAGCGCATGAAACGCCTCGGGCAACTCGGTGGTGCGGGCGTAATCAATGGTGAGGCTTTCACCGCCAACGCCGACTGGCTGCGGGCTCTGGCCAGCGCTATCTGCCACGGCATCGGCCTTCTGAGCAAACGGTTCGGCGTAAAGCTGGGCCACTGTCATGCGGTTTTCGGTCAGGGTACCGGTTTTATCAACGCACAGCACACTGGTGGCGCCCAGGGTTTCAATCGCCGCGATGCGCCGGGTCAGCACCTTGTGCTTGGACAAACGCCAGGCACCCAGCGCTGGAATGACCGTCAGCACCACACTGAATTCCTGCGGCAGCAAGGCCATGGCCAGTGCAATGCCAGCCAGCAGTGCCGCCAGCCAATCGCCCCGGTCCAGGCCAACTGCCAGCACCAAAAACAAGCTGGCCACCACGGCAATGATGGCCAGCAGCCGGACCAATCGGGCGGTTTGCTTGCGCAGCGGTGAAGTCTCGGCGGTCAGGGAATCCAGCGCCGTGCCAATGCGGCCAATTTCACTGCGCGCACCCGTCGCGCTGACACGCGCCAGCCCATGCCCGCGCACCAGCAGCGTGCCGGAAAACAGCGTGTCATCGGGTGCCTTGTCCACCGGCAAAGGCTCGCCCGTCAACAAAGACTCATCGGCCTGGACTTCAGCACCACTGACCAGTTGGGCATCGGCTGCAATGCGGTCGCCTTCAGCCAGGATCAGCAGGTCGCCCAGCACGACATCGCGCCCGGCAATGCGCTGCGGTGCGCCATCGCGCAGCACCAGCGCGCGTGGGCTGGTCAGGTCGCGCAGCGAAGCCAGCGCGTGCTCGGTCTTGCCCTCCTGATACAAGGTGAGGGCCAGCACCACCAGCACCAAACCAAACAGAATCAGCCCTTCTTGCAAGTCACCCAGCACCAGGTAGAGCACGCCAGCGCCGAGCAGCAGCGCAAACATCGGGTCCGACAAAGTCTCGCGCACGATGCCAAACAAGCCCCGGCCCTGGTCAGTGGGCAAGGCGTTGGGGCCGTCTTGCTGGAGCTGATCGGCCGCCTGGGCAGCGCTTAGGCCTTCATCAGATGTCGGTAAAACCATTGCTTTCCTCCTTCAACCATCAATAAATAGGCCGCCAACAAGGCTGCCAACAAGCCAAAGTAAGCCCCTGGCAAGGGCACAAAACCCAAGTACGGGGCCAATACCGTGAACGGCAGCAACAGGGCCACGGCCACCACCGCCAATGAGGTCATCACCAACCAGCGATTAGGCGCGCTGCGCAAGGGGTTGCGCCGGGTACGAATCACAAAAATCACCAGCACCTGCGTGGCCATCGATTCAACAAACCAACCGGTGCGAAACAACGCCTCTTGCGCATCGAAGAGTTTGAGCAAGCCATAAAACGTCAACAAGTCAAACAGCGAGCTGATCGGCCCAATGGTCAACATGAAGTTGCGAATAAACCCCATGTCCCAACGCTTGGGCTTGGCCAAGTCTTCATCATCCACATTGTCCAGCGGCAGCGTGATTTCAGACACGTCATAAAGCAAGTTGTTGAGCAATATTTGAAGCGGCAGCATCGGCAAGAACGGCAAAAACACGGTGGCCGCAGCCATGCTGGCCATGTTGCCAAAGTTGGAACTGGTGGCCATCATGATGTA
>JBBQZI010000067.1:0-14535 GCA_038207855.1 Burkholderiales bacterium | reverse complement strand
GATGCGCAGCAACATACTGCCATTTTCACACCCCAAAGTAGTCTGACTGCCAACACCGACTACACGGTGAGCATCGGTGCCGGTGCGACCGACTTGGCCAATAACGCCCTGGTAGTGCCCGCTGTACTGGGTATGCCCAAGCCCAATCCGTGGCACTTCAAGACCGCTTCAGTCGTGCCACCGATTGCACCACCAGTAGCCATTAACCTGGGCGCAATTGGGTCGTTTGGCACGTTTGGGGGCTCCGCTGGCATGACCAACTCAGGTCTGCTAACAGTGGTCAATGGCGACATCGGAACAACTGCCGTTTCCACCGCTGTCACCGGCTTCCATGATGCTGGCCCCGGCTGCACCTACACCGAAACGCCACTCAACAAGGGCACCGTCAACGGCCTGATCTACACCGCTGCGCCACCACCCACGGTGGCCTGCCCGACCGAGGGAACAGCCACTACCTTTGCGATTGCGACCCAGGCCCGCGCTGATGCACTGGCAGCGTATAACGCGCTGGTAGCCAAACCAGTCGGAGCCAACCCCGGTGCCAACCTGGCTGGCAAGACGCTGGCTCCTGGTGTCTACACCGCGCCCTCTGGATCGTTCATGATCCAGGGCGGTGATTTGACACTCGATGCACAAGGCGACGCCAACGCAGTCTGGGTCTTCCAGATGGCGACCACCCTCACGGTCGGCGGCCCAGGCGCTGCGGCCCCGCAAAGCATCATCCTGGCCGGTGGCGCACAAGCCAAAAACGTCTTTTGGCAAGTCGGTAGTGCAGCCACCATCAACGCGGGTGGCGGCGGCACCATGGTGGGCACCATCATTGCCCAGCAAGGCGCGGCCTTCTCCACTGCGGGCAACGTGGCGATCGTGACGTTGCAAGGCCGGGCAATTTCGCTGAATGCTTCAGTGACGCTGGTCAATACCGTTATCAATGTGCCCCAATAAGTTCAGAAACAACGCACCGATGCGCGATATTGCCATCACGCACCGGTGCCCCCTTCAGGAGAAAAACATGAAATCAACACCGTCCAAATTGGCCACATCATCGGGCAAACTCAGCTTGGTAGCCCTTGCTGTTCTAGCCAGTTCCGTGGCCATGGCCGACGACTCCGGCTGGTACGCCGGTGGCAACGTGGGCCGCACGGCAGCAAGCATTGACGATGCCAGAATCACCAGCGGCTTACTTGGACAAGGTCTTGCGACCAGCGTCATCTCAGACCGCGACCGTGACACCGGCTACAAAATTTTTGGCGGCTACCAATACAACAAATACCTGGGCGTGGAAGCCGGCTTCTTTGACCTGGGCAAGTTTGGCTATACCGCCAACACGGTACCAACTGGCACCCTGAATGGCGACATCCGCGTCAAAGGGCTTAACCTTGACTTGGTGGGTACGCTGCCCATCACCGACAAATTCTCCGTACTGGGTCGAGCTGGGGTGACCTACACCGATGCCAGCGATGCCTTCTCCGGCACTGGCGCGGTGAGTGTGCTTAACCCCAACCCGAGCAAACGCGGCACCAACTACAAACTCGGTCTTGGTCTGCAATATGCGTTTACCGACAGTCTGGCGATGCGGCTTGAAGCCGAGCGCTACCGCGTTGACGATGCCATTGGCAACAACGGGCATATCGACCTGGTCTCGGTCGGGTTGATTTACCGCTTTGGCACCAAAACACCCACGCCGGTTGCCCGCTATGCAGCACCCGAACCCGTGCGTCAAATAGTTGCAGTAGCACCACCGCCAGCGCCAGCGCCAGTGGTTATGGTGCCAGCGCCACCGAGCTTTGAGCGCGTCACCCTGTCTGCCACTGAGTTATTTGGCTTTGACAGCGCAGTACTGCAAATACCACAGCCCAAGTTGGATGAAATCGCCAGCGCGCTGGGCCAGCATGGCGAAATTATGGACATCGACATCATCGGCTACACCGACCATCTTGGCTCCACCCAATACAACCAAAAGCTGTCCGAACAGCGTGCTGTTTCAGTCAAGGATTACCTGACCAACAAAGGCGTTGCGCCAGAGCGCCTGAAGGCCAAGGGCTTAGGTGAAGCCAATCCGGTGGTAGTCTGCACTGACAAAAATCGGACGGCATTGATCAAGTGCCTGGAGCCTAACCGTCGGGTGGAAGTTGAGAGCATCACGATCGAACGTCGCGTGAAGTAAGTCCGACGGACTTGTCTGTTAAGACTCACGGCATCAGTGTAAAAACTGATGCCGCTTTGCTTTATGGACAAGTGACGCATCGCCATAAAAGGCATACCGGGTTGAACCGCCCTTGCAGGAGTATCAGGGCTCTTTGCAAGCGCTCAAGGTCTGTTCGTTGCACAACAAAGAAAATTTCTTGCGTTGGGTACGCTAGCGAACAGATCGCACCGGTACGAATGCCTATTCTTGGGCCATCGAGCTTTCGAAACCTCTTCGAACTCATAAATTAAACGGAGTTAGACCCATGAAACTGATCACAAAACTGCTTGTCACATCCATGATGAGTGCTGCGCTGTTACCCATGACCGTCCTTGCACAAACCAGCGACAGCAAAAATCAGGGTTACCTGGTTGACAGCCGCAGCGACATTGTGATGAGCGGCGCGGGTCTGTGCTGGCATACCAGCGAATGGACACCGGCGCGCGCCGTCGAGGGTTGCGACCCGGTCATCCGGCCGGTAGCCCTTGCGGCCCCGGCACCGATGGCAGCGACTCCGGCACCGGCCGCGATGGCTGCCCCGATGGCACCCGCACCGGCCACCAAGCCATTGCCACAAAAATTTAGTTTGGCCAGCGACACCTTGTTTTCGTTTGACCAATCTGCTCTGCGCCCCGCTGGCAAAGGCAAGCTCGACGACCTGGTGCAACAGCTTGACGGCGCTGTGTACGACACGATCAGCGTAACCGGGCACACCGACCGCTTGGGCTCCGATGCCTACAACCAGAAACTGTCGGAGCGCCGCGCACAAACCGTCAAGGACTACCTGGTCACGCGCAACGTGCCAGCCAACCGCATCAACGCGCAAGGCATGGGCGAGACCCAGCCGGTTACCAAAGTTGGCGATTGCAAGGGCCGTCAAAGCGCCAAGGTGATTGCCTGCCTGCAACCCGATCGTCGGGTTGACATCGAAGTGAACGCAACCAAAGCTGCCGCACAGTGATTCGCACCCGTTTTTTCCATTTTTAACCGGAGATTCCCACCATGAAAAACTTCAAACGCCTCTCTACCCTGATCGCCACCGTTGCGCTGACGGCCTTGGTTGGCTGCGCCTCTACCGCCAAGCAGGAGGGTACTGGTGGCTACATTGACGACTCGGTCATCACCACCAAAACAAAGGCCGCTATCTTCAATGACGCTGCCCTGAAATCCGCCGAAATCAATGTCGAAACCTTCAAGGGGCGCGTCCAACTCAGCGGCTTTGTCAACAGCCAGTCCGACATCAATCGGGCGGTTGAACTGACCCGCTCGATCGGTGGCGTGACCTCTGTCAAAAACGACATGCGGCTGAAATAAATCGCTGTGTGCGCGGGCGAACAGACCAGCCCGCTATCAAGCAGTAACCTCAAGACTCTTAACCAACCCAAGGATTTACCATGAACTATTTCAAAACCATGTCGACATTGATTGCCACCGTTGCCTTGACAGCCGTTGTTGGTTGCGCTTCCACCGCCAATCACGAAAGCACCGGCCAGTATGTTGATGACACCGCCATCACAACCAAGGTGAAAACTGCCATCTTCAACCAGCCTTCTTTGAAGTCCGCTGAAATCAATGTGGAAACCTTCAAGGGCCAGGTGCAACTCAGTGGCTTTGTCAAGTCACAAGACGACATCAACATGGCTGTTGCGCTGACCAAAGCCCAAAGCGGTGTGCAAGGTGTCAAGAACGACATGCGGCTCAAATAAGCTCGTGCTTGATTTTTAAATATTTTTCAAAGAGGTAATCACATGAAAACCACATCAAAATTCACCATCAGCGCGTTGGCCATGGTTGCTTTGCTCAGCTTGGGTGCCTGTGGCAATATGTCCAGGCAGGATCAGAACACTGCCATCGGAGCCGGTGTTGGGGCAGTTGGTGGCTCAATACTTTCCGGTGGTAGCGCCATTGGAACCATCGGTGGTGCCGCTGTCGGCGGTGTCATCGGCAATCAGATCAAGAAGTAAGCATCATGCTTTACACCGTCGCCGTTGTTCTGATCATTCTCTGGCTACTGGGCTTGGTCACCTCCTACACCATGGGCGGCTTGATTCACGTTTTACTGGTGATCGCCATCGTGGTGGTGCTGCTACGCGTGATCAGCGGACGCAGGCCGCTTTAGGTTGGGTCTGTCCATTGAGCTGTTTTAGCAAGCTATTTTATTTATAGCTGCTAACGCTTTATTCACGGGGGCTAGAGGCCAATTTGGTTTCTAGCCCCCGCCGCGTTGCATGTACAGGTCAAAGCGTTTCATGAAGGCGCAGCGCTGCGCTTCGTCAAGCCCTGCAAAGCGAAAGCTCACCAGCAGGCGCGGAATGCTGATCAGGCCAATGGTGCGCGGCGTGCCCACCTGCCACTTGAGCCCGAGCGCACCATCGCCAATGCGCACACCCGCCGATTGCGCCTGCAGCTTGTAGTGGTGCTCGCCAATCGCTTGTGGCAGCCAGCCCAGCCATTCGGCCTGCGTGCAGCCCATTTCCCGATCGAAAAGTTCAGCGTAATTAGACTGCATTATTAATAGCTTCCAGCGCAATACCAGCAAGGGCTAGAGGCACTTTTTATCATTATTTAGCCGCCAGCAATCGGTGGCCAGATCGCCAGCACATCGCCCTCAATCAGCGTGCGCGTTGGGCGTGCCTCAGGGGCAATGTAGCTGCCGTTGACCAACACCAGATGCACCAGTTTGTCGGGCAGGCGGTACTGCTCGACCAGCTGGGTGATGGTGGTGTCGGGTGCGATGTCAAGCATCACCACGTTGGTGTACTTGGCCTCGGGTGGCAAGTAATCGGTGAGCGAGGCAAATAATTTCAGGGTGATTTTCATGTGGTGCTGTTCCTCAACGCCGACGCTCATCGTCCGCACCCGACCAGCTGCCCTGCCCTTGTGCGCAGGCCAGATAGGCTTCCATCAGGCAAGTTGGGTCTTGCATGAGCCGGTCTTTCCACTCGCCGAGTTTGATCTGGCCTTCAACCAGTCCACGCATCACGCCGACATGCTCGGTCCAACCGACCGAGTTGCAACCCACCATCACGTCGCCGCTGAACTGCAGACTCAGGTGTCGGCCTGCGGGCTTGTCGGTGAGCTCCACATGCTCTCCACCGGGCACTCCTTGCCAGTCGCCAAAGCTGCTTGAAATCAGGCCCAGCGTGTCAAGCACGTTGATCTGCGTGACGCCCTTCAGGTTCGCCGCTGCCGCCTTACCGCGCGCAAACGCCACCATGTTGCTTGCGGCGATGCGCGCCTGCTCTGCTGCGTTAGGCTGAATGGCACTGACAATCATCTTGCCGCTTACCTTGTCCAGCGCCTCGGCGCAGTCGCCTGCGGCAAACACGCCAGGCACGTTGGTCTGCATGTGCTCGTCGGTCAGCACGCCCAGCAAGCAGGTGATGCCGGAATTTTCCAAATAGCCGATGGCCGGACGCACCCCCGCCGCGCTGATAACCAGGTCAGCCTCCATCGTTTTGCCATTGGACAACTTGACTGTCAACGGTGCGCCAGGCTCGATTGATTCGACTTTGGTGCCGGTGAATACCTCAACACCCTTGGCTTCGCACCAGTCGCGAATCATGCCGCCAGCGGTCGGCCCCATCATGCGCGGCACCATGCGATCACCCATTTCGACCACGCTCAATTTGACGCCGCGTGCCGTAAGTGCTTCCATGATGATGCAGCCGATAAAACCGGCGCCGAGTTGCAGCACGCGCGCGCCGGGTTGGGCCAGCTCCGCGATGGCGCGTGCATCGGCCAGCGTCCAGCAGCGGTGCACGCCGTCCGACTTGATACCTGGAATGGGTGGCGTCACCGGGCGTGAGCCACTGGCCACCAGCAAGGTGTCAAACTTGACCACCTCGCCGCCATCAAGCACTATTGTTTTAGTAGCTGCTTGCGCAGACTGGACGTGGGCTACACGCACATTTATCTTTAAATCCTGAAAATGTGTCGGACTCTTGCGCAGGTAGGTGCCCGACTCTTCAATATTGCCCATCAACAGATAGGGAATGGCCATACGCGAGTAAGCCGGCTCGGGCTCGTCACCGATCAGGGTAATGGCATCATTGGGAGCCAGTTTACGAATGGCTTCGGCGGCAATGACACCGGCCGGGCCGGCGCCGAGGATGACATGGTGGGTCATGGGGGTTCTCCAGAAAATAAGCGGCCATAAAGACCGCTTGTTTGTTGATGAAGTCCGGCTAATTCGGGGTCAGAGCACACTTCACTCGCTGCGCTCGCTACGGTGATCTGACCCCAATTAGCCTAAAACCGACTCTTAAAGGCTCAAGCGTTCACGCGTCTCTGCGGTCGGGCGGCCTTCAGGATCCCAGCCACGGGCTTGGTAGTACAGCGGCAGCATGGTGGCGAGCTCATTGAACTTGCCTTTGGCTGGGCCGGTTTTGCAGGCACCCTCAACCGATGTCAGGCGCGGCGGCAGGCTATCGTCTTTGGACGTGAAACCAGCCCGGTTGTTGAATTCGCGCTCCATATTCCAGATGCGCTCGCCAATCAGCGCCAGCTCTTCCACTGTGTACTGCTCACCGCAAGCACCAGACATTTGCGGCGCCAGGTCTTGCAGACCCCAGGCAAAGGTGGTGAAGATGCACAGGCCGCTTGAGTCAAACGCGGCAGTGGCATCCTGAAACGCTTTGACCAGCTCTGGCTTGCCAGCAGATTCCAGTGGATCGGTCTTGACCGGGATGCCCAGAATTTCTGAAGCAATGGTGTAGCCGCGCAAATGGCAGCCACCGCGGTTGCTGGTGGCGTAGGCCAAGCCAATGCCTTGAATGGCACGGCCATCGTAGGCCGGGAATTCCTGGCCCTTGCTGCTCATGGAGAGTTCGGGGTGGCCATATTTGGCCGTCAGGCGCTTGGAGCCTTGGCCAATCTCTTTGCCAAAACCCCGGCCGTTAACGGTTTCCTCGGCCAAAAAGGCCAGCGCATGGGCCGAGCCAAACGGCGCTTCAATGCCGATTTGTTCCTTGGTCAAGACACCCATGCCATACAACTCCATCACCGCACCGACCGTGGCGCCAAAGCTGATCGGGTCGATGCCTTCTTCGTTGCATAACAGGTTGGCGTATTGCAGACATTCCAGGTCATTGACACCATTGGCCGCGCCGAGAGCCCAGGCGGCTTCGTATTCGAGGCCACCATTGGCACCACGATATTGCGGCTTGTTTTCGATGGTGAAGTGGCCTTCGTCCATCTTGCTGATGCGTCCGCAGGCAATCGTGCAGCCAAAGCAGGCCTGGTTGGTTACCAGGTGTTTTTTGCCGTCGGTCTTGCGCGGTGTCGCCATGGCTTCAGCGCCAATGTCTTTGGCACCTTCAAACTGGTTGTCCTGGTGGTTGCGGGTGGGCAGGCCACCCACTTCGTTGATCACACTCATGAGAACCTGCGTACCCATGGCGGGCAAGCCGGTGCCGGTGACGCCGTTGTCGGCCAGCACTTTCTTGGCGGCTTTCACGGCGCTCATGAAAGCTTTGGGGTTTTGAATGTTGCCAACACCCTTGGTGCCGCGCACTGCAATCGCCTTGAGGTTCTTACTGCCCATGACGGCACCCACGCCAGAGCGGCCAGCGGCACGGTGCAAGTCGTTGACCACCGCCGCAAACAGCACGCCGTTTTCACCGGCCTTGCCAATGCTCGACACACGGGTCAGTGGGTCTTGCAGACCTTTCTTGATGATTTCTTCGGTTTCCCAGACGCTCTTGCCCCACAGGTGCGATGCATCGCGCAGCTCGGCCAGATCGTCATTGACGTACAGGTAAACCGGCTTGGCCGACTTGCCTTCAAAAATAACCATGTCCCAGCCGGCCATTTTGAACTCGGCACCCCAGTAGCCACCCGAGTTGGAGCAGGCAATGGCACCCGTCAGCGGGCCTTTGGTGATAACGGTGTAACGGCCACCGGTGCTGGCCATGGTGCCGGTCAGCGGGCCGGTGGCCCAGATGATCTTGTTGTCGGGTGACAGCGGGTCGACCGTGGCATCGACTTCTTCAACCAGGTACTTGGTACCCAGGCCGCGCGAGCCAATGTAGGCTTGCGCCCATTGCATATTGAGGGGTTCAGACGTGACCGTACCAGCAGTCAGATTAACGCGAAGGATTTTTCCAGCCCATGACATGATGTGTGCTCCTTATGCTGCTGTAGGTTGATTGCCAAGCTTGTCGGCCCACTGTTCCATCTTGCCCAGACCGGTCCAGTTGGCATCAATGAAGGTGATGGCAGCGGTAGGGCAAGCCTCGGCGCAAGCCGGCTCGCCACCACAAAGGTCGCACTTTTGAACTTTGCCAGTTTCCTGAACGTAGTTGATCGTGCCAAACGGGCAGGCAATGGTGCAGACCTTGCAACCCACGCAGGTGGACTCGTTAACCACCTTGGCACCGGTCAATTTATCGACCGTAATGGCCTCTACTGGGCAAGCGTGCAGGCACCACGCTTCATCGCACTGGGTGCAGGTGTAAGGGACTTTCTTGCCGGTGTGGTGAAAGTTGAATACCTTGATGCGCGATTTGGCTGTGGCGAACGTGCCGTAGTTCTCGAAAGAACAAGCCATTTCGCACTGCAGACAGCCGGTGCACTTGTCTGGGTTGATGTGCAACACCTTTTGCATGAATGTCTCCTGAATAAAGTAAAAATCTAAACTGGACAGCACCTATGCAATGCTGTTCCTATGAAATCAACTGCATAGCGATTGTTCAAGCTGGCAAGGCACAGGCATCTAGGGATAACCCTGACTTAATAGAATTTTTGACAAAAATTCTCAAATTGAGACGGCATAAGAATCCGCAAGCCACCCCACTTCGAGTCCGACCATGAATGCAGCGCAACCAATCAAATTGCGCTAAATTCAGCCCCTACTGGTCGATAGTTGATCAGTTCCACCGCAGCGATTACCCTAGCCCTCATGGTTTCACTTTCCAGCCCTGCCACCCGCCTTGATGCCATTGCGCACGCGCGCCGCAGCGTCATGCAAGATGGCGGTGCATTGGCTGTGCCTTGGGTAGCGCCTTGGGTGGTGCGCTCATGGCAACGCTGCCTGAGTCTGGGCTTGCGGGCACAACAAGCCGTTGCGTTCGATCAGGTATCACCCCAGCAACTGCAGCGCACACTGGAGGCCAACCACGCCCTGATCACAGCCGCCAAGCCGATCCTGGAAAACCTTGGACGCGCCATCGTCAACACACGCTACTTCGCCATTTTGACCAACGCCGCAGGCGTGGTGGTGGATGCCAGTGGTGCCATTGACCACCATGACCCACGCGCGCACCTGATCAGCCGCGTCGGCACCGATTTGTCCGAGCGCAGCATTGGCACCACGGCCATTGGCACCGCGCTGACCGAATTACAAAGCGTCTGGCTGCACCGGGGCGAACACTTTTTTGACGGCACATCGATTTACAGTTGCGCCGGTAGCCCGCTGTTCGGCCCGGACGGCGCTTGTGTTGGCATGCTGGACGTAACCGGTATTGAAGTGGTCGAGCGACCGGAACTCAAACACCTGGTGACGCAATCGGCCAGCAGAATAGAAAACGCCCTGCTGCTGCGGCAATGTCACGCCTTGCTATTGCACCTGAACTGGCCCGGCAACACCATGGGCGGCGATGGCGATGGCGTGATTTGCCTGGATGCCGACGGCTGCATCACGGGTGCCAACAGCGTGGCGCGCCAAATGGTGCCCAATTTGATGTTGCTCGGCCCGGCAGGCATTCATGTCAGCGATGTGTTTGGTGTGTCGGTTGATTTGCTGTTTGATGCGGCACGCCGACCGACCCCATTTGAGCTACCCCTGTGGAGCGGACTGCGGCTGCAGGCACTTGCCATGACACGCACTACGGACGACAGCATCATTGGCAGTGCCTACCCCACCGTCACGCCCAACGCGCCGCTGCGCGATGTCGAAACCGCGCTGATTCGCCAAGCCGTCACCGATGCCCGCGGCAACGTGCTGCAAGCCGCCAAAGCGCTGGGCATCAGCCGCGCCACGGTCTACCGCAAACTCGGCCAGCGGCCTGAAAAATAGACGGCGCAATGCCAGACACGACAGCGGCTTGTTTGCCTCAAAGCAAGCGCTCCTGCAGCGACGCATTTGCCAATGGCCGCAGCCTGGCAAAGTCCAGCAATTCAGCCAAACGCGCGCCTTTGCCCTGCCACTCGTACACCATGTCTTCCGCCAGCAGCACATAGTGCCAGGGCAGTCCGCCCCGCTGCGCTGCTGCCAACTCATTGATGCGATCGCACCACGCCACCGCCGCTTTCAGTTTGCGCTGCACGTTGGGGTGAATGGTTTGCGCTTGGGCTTTGGTTTCCACCAGATAGGTGGCGTTGGCGGTGCGCAGCAGAAAGTCGGGTGAGTAAAACGCCGCCAGGCCATCGTCTTTCACGTAGCGCAGCCGCGCAAAGGTATGGCGGTTTTCGCTGATCTTGCAAAACGCTTCGATCTGCGTATCGGCTTGCGCCCAGTGAATCAGGGCGCGCTCCAGCCCGCCGTTTTTACTCGGCCAGCCCAGCCGGGTGTAGATGCACTTGGAGACCTCCACCGAGTTGCTCTCGCGCAGCATCAAGCGTGGCACCTCGCTTAACAAGCGCTGGTGCACCTCGGTGCGCCCAGTCACATGCTTTTGCTCGGAGTCCAGCAGCGCCACGGCAAACACCTTGGTGATGTGATCAACCACCGGCTGCAGCAGCAACAGCCGCCAGTTCTCGTTTTCATAGGGATCAAACGCACCGGCAAAGAGTTGCGTCCAGATGTAGTCGTCCAGCCAGCCCGTCAACTCGGCGGTGTTGACTTGCAAATACGGTTTGGCAATGTGCGTGGCAACTTTGCCGGTTTTGGGCAAGGGCTCACTCAGCGCCTGGCTGATGCGCCGCGTCAGGCGCGACAAATAGTCGTTGTAGCCGCCCACGTTCATCACCGCGCCATCGACCCGGTAGTTGCCAAACAGTGTGGCGCTTTGCAGGTCTTGCGAAATGAACGAGTCACCCTGACCCAGCAGGCCGTTGAGTTGCACCACCGTCATCGCCGTAAAGGCGGGCAGGTCTGTCAGGTCCAGCGGGTGGTGGTCGTGCAGCTCGTCGGCCTCCTGCAAGATGAAGGGAATGCCGAAGTCGAACGCCTCAAACCCATCGCGCAATTCGGCGGCCAGCACATCGCCGGTGGCGCTGGTATTGTCCAGGTCGTCGCCCGTGGTGCCCGCCAGCCCTTCCTTGATCAGGTCATCATAAAACGACTGAAACGCCGGATGCTCCACAATCGATAGCACATCAAGCAAGCTACCCGGCTCCTGACCGGCGTTAATGCGCTCGCGGTTTTCACGCTTCAGGTCGGCATATTCCGGGTCGCGCCACATCAGCCGCAAGCCCCGCCCGATGGTCTGCTCCAGCAAAATTTGCGCTTGACTGCTGCGCAGCGGCACGATGACGCAGATGTTGTTCACGTCAAAGCCCTCGCGCAGCATCAACACGCTGACGATCACGCGCGGTGTCGCGTGGCGGTCCACATTGAACAGGCGCTCGCGCACCGGTGCCCAGTCCTTCTCGCCCAACTCGGCCTTTTTGCCCGAGTCGATGGTCATCACCTCGTCAGCCATCAATCCTTCCTGATCTTGCAAAAAAGCGGCGACCAGCGGCGACACCGTCGTGTCCTCACACACCACCAGCATTTTGGGGCGGCGCAGCAGGTCGAGGCGGGCAAAGTCAGTTTCCAGCTTGCGCAGTTTCATCAGGCCAGCCCGCAACATCACGCGCTGACCTTGGCTCAAAGTCGGATTACCAGACTCGTCGCGCTCAGCTTTGAATTCCAGGGGCAGCGCGCCAATCTCCTTGCGCCGGTCCAACACCAGCGACTTCACCAACCCGGCACGCATGGCGCTTTTCAGGTCAAAGTCGGTGATGATGTGCGGAAAATACAGCTTGCGTTTGCTCTTGCCCGAGCCGACATCGTTGTACGGAGTCGCCGAAAAATCCACCTGCACAAAGCGCCGCCCTTTGCTGGCGGCGATCTTTGACAGGCTTTTTTGCCACTCCACCTCGGTCGTTTCGCCTTCACGTTTGAAGTCGTGAATATGGTGCGCCTCATCGTTGAACACCATCAATTCGGGCAGCGCCGCCAAAAATTCCAACACATTGCCGCGTGCATAACGCCGGTCCAGCACGTCCAGACTGTTGCCGGTGGCGCGTCCCGGCATCAGCGGCAGCACGGCATTAATCACCTGTTGCGGCTCCAGTGGCGCACCCAGGGTTTCGATTGAATCAATATCTTCCACCGCGTCAAGCGCATCGCCCTCGCTCAGCAAATGCCAATTGGTGATGGCAATCATGCCGTTGCCGGTGGCTTTCAGACCAATCTCATTTTTGTTGCACACGTTGCCGCGCACAAAGGCAAACACCACATCGCGCTGCGCCTCAGGAATGAACAAGTCGGCAAACTGCGCCACGTCGGACTTGGCGAAGTCACGCGCACCGTTGCCGCCTTCAACCAGCTTGCCGCAAAACGCATCCAGCAGCCGCTCGTAAACAATCAGTCCCGGTGCCACCACCATGAATTGGCGAGTGAAGCGGGCATCGTCCAGTCCTTGCGCCAGCGCTGCCGTCTTGTTGAGCAATTGCCAGATCATCAACGCCTGCAGCACCCAGGTTTTTCCGGTGCCGGTGGCCATCTTGAAACAGTATTTGGGGTGATCGTGTTTGCCATTGGAAACCTCGGCCAGCCGCGTGCCGGTCAGCAGCGCATCGGGGGCGCAAGCGCGGTACAGGTCAAGCAACGACCAATGCGCCTGCTCTTTGCCCAGCACCTCGTGCGCCACGATGGCGTTCAAAATCGCCTGCTTCTGCCCGGCATGAAAGTTCAGGCCCCCGCCACCTGTGGCGCTCCCGCCACGCGCCGCCACCATGTCCTCGCCAAACCACCACAGCAGCAACTCGGCCGTGGTGGGCGTGACGAGTTCCAGAATATCTGCCGCGCCGGATTCCAGGCCCAGGCAGAGCTGGGTGGTTCGGTTGGTGAGGCCAATCGAGAGTGCGAGTTGGTTGTCGGGTTGGGTGTGTGTCATAGCAATGAATTTCAAAATTTGTTTTGCGTGGGAAAATTCGTCAATGTCGACCATCACCAAACCGCCGCGCACCGCTTGGGGCAACTTTCCCGACGTGCTGATTCACGCCAGCGAATCGGCGGTCAAACAGCATCCGGCTTACAAGGCGGCCAAGGCGGGGGATGGGAATGCCGCCATTGCGCTGGTCAACGACACCCTGAGCGAACCGCAAAACCTTGCGCTGGTCAATCTGTTGCGCGGCCATACGCCCACCTTGGTCAGCGCCCATGCCTACGAGCGTGAAGGTATCAACGCCATTCCCGAGGTGTTTGCAGATTTGCTGGGGCAGGCGCTTGACTGGCCTGTGGACAGCGGCATTTACCAAACCAATGTGGTTTTCCACACAGGAGCCGATGGATTCTCCCGGCTTGCACGCCAAGCCAGATTCATGGGCGCGGTCACCCCTGGCTGCGAATACGTGCTGGTGGATGACTTCATCGGCATGGGCGGCACGCTGGCGAACATGAAGGGGTACATCGAATCCCAGGGCGGCAAAGTGCTGGCGGCGGTATGCTTGACGGGCAAGCCGCACTCCGCCAAACTGGCACCCAGCGCAGCGCGAATGACAGAACTGAGGAATCAACATGGAAATGAACTTGAACACTGGTGGATCGAACAATTCGCTCACGCCTTCGACGCGCTTACTGAATCAGAAGCTCGGTACCTTGCCCGCACCGAGGGAGCTGACACCATCCGAAGCCGCATTGCTGCTGCAAAGTAAGCGCGAGTTGGCCGCCTTGGTGCGAACAACGGTGTCCCGCGTACCCAAGCACAAAGTAGCGGCGGCGGCGTAGGTCGGATTCATACAACCACGGCCACCACTTCGGCCTCAAACCCAAACACATCCACCACCCGCACGGCTACTTTGCGCGGGCCGTTTTTTAAGGGGGCGGTGACCACCGCTTGCGTGACCACCCGCAGTGCGTCGCCGTCGTTGGCGGTATTGCCCCGGTAATCCTGCCAGACCGAGCGGAACACGCGGCCGTCGTAGTCCGGGTCTACCGCCCAGTATTCGATCAGCGCCAGCGGCTCCTTGTTGGCCACGGCTTGCAGCTTGGCGCGGTTGTCGTCGTCCAGGTTGATGGCTTCGGGGGACAGCAACACATAGTTCTTGAGTTTGACGGTCAGGGTTTCGGTGTCGTTGTGCGCGACACGCTGCACCGGGTGAATCGTCAAATACTGCAGAGAAGAGAAGCGCACCTGACCGCGCAGTTTGTCCAGCCCGCCTTTTTTCTTGAGCCGGTCCATCAGGTCGGGCGGAAT
>JBBQZI010000066.1:0-14688 GCA_038207855.1 Burkholderiales bacterium | reverse complement strand
GATCATATTATTTCACGCAGCAGGAAGTTCCGCTGCCTCTTATTTGATTCCACGGCATTTTGGCCATGGCCATCGCAAGGCCACAAAAACCGCTAAGTCCCGCAAAAGCTAGCCCCGCCCTTCGTGCTTGTCAGCATTGCAACTGATGTGTAGGCAGACGTAACCGCGTTGACGTTGAGAATTAAACTCGCAAGAATATCCGCGAGCGGAGTTCCGTTGTAGCTCTCGTTTCCTACTATCTAAACACTCGCTGATGTTGATATGTCGGTGCAATAAAAAGCAGCGGTCATGCCTGCGCCGAGACCGGTCTTCATTGCCCCTGTGGCGGCGTTTATCCTGAATGTAATAGTCCCCGTATTACTGATGACGTACAGCGGCCCGCCAGTAGTCAGGGTTGTCGCGTTTGGCAGCGTTACAGCTAGAGCCGAAGCGGTCATGGTCACGGCTTGCACCCGACTGCTTGCTGCTGTCAGCGTGATGCTGACTGCGCTTGATATGGTCGTTGCGCCGCCGTTGGAGCCTGCGGCAACCTGCGCCGTTCCGTCAGCCTTAATCCGACTCAGCATAAATTGCGTAGTCGTTATCGCCATGACAATGATCTTGTCGTTGGCCTCGCAGGTAACGGTTGCAGCACTTACCACTCCGTCGATCAGCATGTTTGCGGATGCCGTGAATGAGCAAGCTGCGGCACAGATCAGCGTGCGCTCTGCACCGGCTTGCGGCGCATTTGGAAAGGCTGTTGTGGTGGCCGTGCCTGTCCAGTCGATCTGATTTCCAGCAGCGGCCCATATGTCGGCTGTAGTGGCGTGCGAAGCTACGGTAGCGCGTGCGGTGTTCTGCGCACCGGTGAACGTGTTGGCTGCTGTAGTGGCAATGTTGGTGATTGCACCTGTTGCGCCGTTGACGCTACTCACACCAGCAACAGCGCTGAGGCCGTCACCCCACGCTGCGCCTGTCCACACGCGCCATTTATTGAGCACGGTGTCGTAGTACGTTGCACCGGCAAGCAATGCTGCGCCTTGGTTATCAACAGTGGGCTCTGTGGCCTTGTTGCCAAGGGTGAGCTTGCTGGCGGCAATGCGGCTGGCCTCGGACGATATGGCGCTGTCGGATGCTGCCGTGCGGTCCAATCCGGTTTGCACCCGGTCGGCTGCGGTTAGTACCGCCTTGGCTACGGCAAGGTCTTTTTGCTCTGTTGCAAGCGTTACTTGATTGGCAGCAAGCGTTACTTTATCTGCGGCTGTGACCGCACTGGCTGCGGCGGCGGTGGCGTTGTCAAAGACGTTGGTCGCTAGTGCGTTCGCGCCGGGCTGGAGCTGGTCTCTCTCCCAGGCATTAAACGCTTCGTACTGCGCGTCAAAAGTGGCCTCTGGCGTGCTGGAACTCGGCACGGCTGGACCGGCATTAATGGGGACTGGTGATGTAATTGGCATAGTGTTTGGTCTAAGTTGGGAGGCCTTCGATTTTGAATTCGACGGATGACAAATTGAAACTTTCGCGGGACACGTCTGATGACTTGAGCACGCCAAACACCAAGCTTTGTGCGTATCCGGCTATGAGCGTGGGGGCGAATGCAGCGCCTCGCCCAATCAGGCCACGCAGTTGAATCAAGGCGGCGTCCTCTCTGGTGCCGCGGAGCTTGATTGACCCGCTCATGTCGTAGCTATTGCCGTAAATCAGCACTGACGTGGTGCCGTTGTCTTCTACTTTTGAGGTTGTAAAAGCTTTTGGCGATCGGTTGATCCCGTACACCACGCCGCCAAAATCGACGCTGGGGATGTAGCGCAGCTTGCCCACCTCCATTTGACTGATAGCGCGGGTTTGACCTGCGCCGCCTTCGACGGTGACGCGAATCTCTGTGTTGGGGTAGATGGGTAAGTCGGTAATTAGCACTCTGTCTTGCCGCAGCCTTTGCCCGTAGGCGTAGTCCCAATAACTGTGCGCAGGGCCTTTGATGTCGCCGGTGCGCTCAGTAATCAGCACTTGACCTGCGCCCACCTTGTCATACACCTTGACGCGCCATGCCGCACCCTTCAGACCAAACAGCGCAATGGCGTTGGCGTAGCGCTGCACAAAGCGGTACTCAAGATCGGCGGCGGTGCTTTCTAACGCCTGGCTTTGATAAACCAGCTTGTTATCTGCGCGCACCATGGGGCCGAGTGGTAGGTATCGCTCGGTTGGGCGCATGTCTTGCCAAACGGTAGGCTCGTCTTCGGGCGGCACGGTGCTGCTTGCAATGTCAGCGGCGGCTTTGAATACACGGTGCAGCGCCGGGCGAATTCGCTCTTGCCCTTTGGTGATTGCCGCACCGCTGACCCAAATGGTCTCTGATGCCGATGGCTCCGCGATGCTGCCCGCGAGAAACATGGCGTTGGTGATGGGGTTGCGTTCGATGTAGTACATGGGCTTTAGAAAGTGGGTGCTGCAACCATGTTCAAGCCGCTGCCGTTTTTGACAGCCACCAACACGTCTGAAGTGGTGCGTGCAGATTCGTTGCCTTGGGCGACAATGCTTTGCAGGCGCTGCACTTCGGCGGTCAATCCTTCGACAAGACGCTCTAGGCGCTCGTTGTTGCCTGCGCTACCCATGCCGCCCGCTACAGGGTTCCATGCCGCTGGTTTGATTTCCTCGCCCTCGTGGACAAAGGCCAGCATGTCCTGCGGCACGTAGTTTGTGCCGGCGGACATCTTGGGGATGTTCATGCTGGCCACGACTTTCTCAAACATGTCTTTTGCCTGAGCCGCGCCAAGGTCTTGGATTTGCTGCGTCCAATAGTCAATGCCCTGCTGATCGGGGCTTGCTGTAGCACCCGCCGTGGTGCCGTACCAGCCTTTGACGCTGTTGCTGTTGTTGACATAGGCCACAGAGGCATCAAACGCAGGTTTTGTTGCGTCGTAGCCGTCTGTCTTGATGCGGTTGCTCCAATAGTCAAGCCCGGTTTGATCTGGATTGGCGGTGGCGGCTGCGTTAGTGGCGTAGAGCTGAGCCGCGCCTGCTCCGGCTTGCTTGGTCATGGCCGCTGTGAGCGCATCAATAGCGTCTTTGACACTCAGCACGCTGGTGTTGATGCCGTTCAGCGCGTCGTATTGCGCTTGTGCCACTGACAGTTGGTCATCGAGCGTGGTGAGTTGAGCATCAAGCAGCTTGATTTGATGCTCTGCCTCTGTTAGCTGGTCGCCGGCAATGAATTTAAGGCCGCTCAACTGGTTGGCCAGCACTAGGCGCTCATAGTCCATGTCAGCTTGCGAGGCGTACTGCCCCGCGCTGATTCCGCTGGTCGCGGCCGTGATGGCGTTTTGCAGATCGTCCCCATTGGGCAATGAGCCAGTGGCCTGTGCTCCGGTCAGTGCGTTGGTGATAAAGCTGCGGGCCTGTGCTGCGCTTTGCAGTGCGGCGTTTTCCACGCTGCCATACAAGTCTTGCACTGCGCTTTTTAGCGTGTCAAAAATGCTTCCGACTTCGCTGGATAGCGATTTTGCGGCCTGAAGCTGTGTGCTGAGCGTCTTTTTCTCGGCGTCCACGGCGCGCTTGACGGCTGACATTGCGGCGGCAGTGTCGGTCTTTGAATCTGTATAGGCCGCTTGGGTGGCTTTGATCGCTTGGATGTGATCAAAGATGGCGCGGTTGCTCGCATCGAGCGCGTCACGCTGGCGTGCCAGTGCTTGGGCGTTGGTGTCTAGCAGGGCATTGAGTTGGGTTTGCAGGCCCAATTGCTCTTGCAAGATTTCAGCGGCTCGGCGGGCCACTTGGATGTGGTCAAAGATGGCGCGGTTGCTCTCATCGAGCGCGTCACGCTGGCGTGTCAGAGCTTGGGCGCTGGTGTCTAGCAGGGCATTGAGTTGGGTTTGCAGGTCCAATTGCTCTCGCAAGATTTCAGCGGCTCGGCGGGCCGCTTCGTCGGCTGCGCTTGTGTCGCGGGCGGTGTAGCTGGTACTGTTGCTGGTACTGTAGCTGGTACTGTTTGCAGTCGCAATTCTTTCAAGCTCTGTGCGCGAAGCTCTATCCCACGCGCCGATGGCAGACACCAAAGTATCGATGACAACCCACGTTTCGCTGTCTAGCTCAGGTCTATTGCTTGCGTCGCTGGCATATGTAACGATCTCAGCCTGCGTGTAGTGACTTAGGGCGGGTCGGGCATTAATGGCCTCATCGTAAGCGGATTGTGCTGTTTTTTGGGCCAGCTCGTAGGCTGTGGTTAAGCCCATCTGTACTGCTACAGATTGGGCGGAAGCTATGCTCTGCTTAAGAGTAGCCATTGCAGCAGCCGCTGCGTTTGCTAGTCCGTCCACTGCTCCAGACAAGCTCAACACACCTGCAAAAGCTTTCGCGTTAGCTTCTATGCCCAAATCCATCGCGCCTAGCCGCTCCACTTCGCTGCGATACCAGGCGCGCGTTTTTTCATCAATGGCTGGCATAACGATGCCCATCGAAGCGAAGGCTTTACTCAGGTTCGCGGTCGAGTTGGCGGTTTTCTCTGTTTCTGTGTAAAAGTTGTCGTAATAAACCGCAAGGTTGGTTTGCAGCTTGTCCAGCCCGCCCGAGGCAGCAACAAGCCCCGCCGCTGTGGCGAATGACAAGTCGCGCAAGTTGACAAATACCGAGGCATCCAGCGCTGTGCGCAGGCCGTTGACGCCAACGATGGTTGTGTTGATTGACCCCATCAGCTTGTCTAATTCGGCCTCCGGCCATGCAGCAAAGTCGCTGAAGTTCTTGCCAGTCAATTGGTCACTAATGAGCTTCGGTATATCAGTTGCCGTCTGCAATGCCTGCAGCGTGGCTTGCTTCAAATGGATGACGTAGCTTTTAATCGCCTCCTCGGCATTCAGTGAACCAAAGTCAAACTGCCCGCCATCGCGCCCGCCACTTTCGCCAAACCCTACTCCGTTGATTTGTCCGCCAGCGTAGGCAAAGCCCTTGCCGTTTTTTGATGTCTCCAAGCCTGCCACGAAGTTGCTTACCGTGGCCGCGCTGCCGATGGAATTGAACATGTCGTTAATGCCGGTCTTTGTAGCGTCAAACATGGCACGAACTTGGTCGCCCGCGATCTCGCCGCCTGATGGCCCCTGCTGTTTTACCGCCTTGCCGTCTGCACCTGTGACATACGCGGCCCCGCTGCGGGTTTCGCCGTGACCCGAGGCAATGGCGGCAACGGCCAGCACGGCGATAGCCGCCCACCCAGCAGGTCCTAACGCCCCCAATGTCTGCCCTGCGCCCGCCATGAAACTACTAAGGCCAGACGCTTCAGTCATCATCGTGACACCCGCGCTAAAGGCCTCGGTTCCGATGGTTGCGCCTGCACTAAATGCCCCGCTAAAGGCAGAGGCCGCGCCACCTATTGTCCCAGCGCTGCTGAGCACGCTTGCCCCGGTGCTGACTGCGCTTGCTCCATTGGCCGCGCCACTCAGGCCCAGCATGCCGGTGACGCCCTGCGCAATCGGGTTCATCACAGCGCTGATAACCGGGCGCAGCACCATCGTTTTAAACATGTTGACTACCGTGTCGCGCAGGTTCTTGGCAAAGTCCTTGCCCGACTCAAAGCCGCGCATCAGGGCGTCGGTCAGCGTGCCGTTGATTTTTTCGGCGGTCTTGCTCCATTCTGCTTGTGCCTCTTTGGCTGCATCAATGGTGGTCGCTTTGGCTGCGCCTGCCGCCTTGGCACTTACCAGATCACGATAGGCTTTGGCCTGCTGCATGGTCAAGCTGTATTCAGCCTCATCTAAATTCTTGTCCAATGCGCGTATGGCCTGACGCTCCAACTCAGTCGCCATAAGATCAAGCTTTACACCATCAAGGGCGGCAATGGCTTCTTTGCTCAGGCCTAGGCGGTCGTTTTGTTCCTGCTGCGCCAACACCTCGGCCTTGAGCTTGTCCAATCCCTTGTCCAGGCTGTCAATGTATTTTCCATGCGCTTCGGCAGCCTCCAGGTTGGCTTTGGCGACAAGCTCGGTGGCTTTGGCCTGCGCGTCGGTCGCGGCCTTGATGGCGGGCTGCTTTGCCAGCAGATCGGCCTGCGCTTTGGTCAAGCCTTCAAGCGACAACTTGCCTTTTTTGTAAATGGCACTCAGACGATCCCAGTCTTCTGAGAATGAGCCGGTCAAGCCCGCCAGATCGGCGAGCAGCTGGGCCTGGTCTTTCAGCTCTTTGTTTTGTTCTGCCAAAGCCCTGGCAGCGGCGGAAGCGGCGGATTTAATGGCGGCGGAGTCTGGCAAATCAGGCGCGGATGGCTTGGGCGCATCCCATGAGCCCGTGGGTCCGCCCCATGAGCCTGTGGCGCCTCCGATATTGAGCGGAACTTCTTGCATACCGTAAAATCCGCGCACATTGTTGGCGTAGCGGTTCATGGCAATTTCCCAAAAGCCTTTGCCGGCTGCGCTGCCTTCACGGAATTTGGCGATGACCTCGTTGAGCCCGCCTACCAGTGGCCCGATCATCATCCGCGCTGAGTCCTGCGCGTTCTTACCCATTACAAAAAGCTCTTTATTGAACTTTTCAGCCTCCTCGGCTTGCTGGGTGGTGACGGTGGCCACCAGCTTGCCCTGTTCGGCCAAGTCGTGCAAAAGTGGCGCAACCTCTTTCAAGCTCTTGCCGAATAATTCCTGTGTGAGCCGCGCCTTGTTTCCGTCGTCGGCGAAGGCGCTTAGCGCGATCGCAACTTTGTGAAACGCCTCGGCCGAGTCGAGGTCTTTCAAGTCCTTGACGCTCAGGCCGATGGCCTTGATGGCCAGCTCGACATCGCTGCCCGCCTTGGCCGAATTCATGCCTTGGTTGAGCTTGATTAGCGCGGTCGATACGGTGTCGAAACTGCCGCCCGTGCGCCGCGCCACGTCCTCCAGTGCGCTGATGTTCTCGATGCTCGCGCCGGTGGCGTCCTTCAGGTCGTTGAGGGCGTCCACACCTTCATTGATTTTGGTGATAAACGTGGCAATCGCACCCAGCGACAGGCTGACACCAAGGGAGGCCAGGGCACCGTTGACGCTAAGGGCGGTTTTCTCAACCCCGCCGAGCCCGTCTTTGACGGATGCAAAGGCGGCGCGTGTTTTGTCAATGGCACTTAATACAATGGCGACTTCAGACACTGCGGATTCCTTCAGTTTTGGTTTTCGGCCCACACTTCCAGCGCCGCGAACTCCATGACTTGCAGGCCGCTAAAGATTTCTTGCCGGTCTTTGGCCCTGACCCCATACAGGGCAAGGTAGGATTGCACGCCCGCGTAGTCAAGCCCAGTGCGCCCGGCCATGCCAGTGCGCCACTGGGTCTGCAGTCGGTGCCAGAGGCGCCAAGTAGGCGTGTTGTCTGGCCACAGAAATACTTCGTCTTGGCTGGCAAGCGGCACGGGCTCTTCAAGCGCCAGGCCAAAGGCTGCCAGGCTTTGGTCGATGACTTGAGCGGTGCTTGTGTTGGCATGGTGCGAGTCATCCGGGGTCAGCTCGTTGCGCGCCCACAGACGCGCGAGCTGTGCTAGTTTTTTTCCTTTGCGCCGTTTTCGCTCAGGTAGCTGGTAAATGCCAGGTTGGCTACGCCGGGAATGTCGAGCAGGCGGCGCGCAGCTTCGTCGCCAAAGGGCACGGCGGCGCCCATGTCGTCTTGCACGCCGCTCCAGCCCTCAATGACGTCTGCCATGAAGTCGATCACCGACTTTTCGGAGTCTTTGTTGATGGCGCCCTTGAGGTCGTCCGCGCCCATGCGACGGCATTGCAGGCGAAACTCGAAGCGCTCGGGCTTACCCGCGTCGTCTGAAATAACGCCTTTGACGGGCACTGATACTGTGTTGCGGACAATGAGTTTGAAGGACATGGTGTTGAACTTGATTTGGTTGATGACTTGTCGAGAAAAGCAGGGGCGCTGTGGCTCCTGCTTTGGTCTTAGAAGCTGGTGACGATGCGGATTTCGTCGTTGCCGCTGACTGGGATCAGGCGCGCATCAAACGCCACCAGGCGCTTGCCATTGGCGTCGGCCTTGGTCGGGTTGATGCGCTGCACCGATGGCATCCAGACCAGCATTTTGTTGTTGGCCACGGTGCCGTGCTGAATGCCGATGGTGGTAAGCGTGGTGGCCTCCACGGCGGCGTAGGAGGCAGCCTCTTCGGTGGCGGTCAGGTCGAGCGTGAACTTGGCGGTGACGTTGCGCTGAGTCAGATCAACCGTCTCGCCGCCGAGCAGGGCGTTGAAATCAACCTTGTTGCCCATGTCAATCTCGATGCCCTGGCTGGGGTACGCTGTACCAGTGGCGATGGTGGGCGCAGTGCCGGTGGCGTGGGTGCCGCCAAAGATCAAGTCGCCGGTGTTGGCGTCGATGATGACTTGCGGGGTTTTCCAGGCGGTGAGCGTGACGGTGGGGTTGCCCACCACGGTGGGCGTGCTGTACAGGCCCGTGAATGTGAACGACATCACCGGGCGGTTGCTTACGCCAAGCTTGAATACCACGTTGCCGCGGCAGCCGGTGGCTTTGTGCAGCAAGCCGTCGTCATGCCAGTAGATCGTGGCAGAGGTAAAAGCGGTGCTGATGGGCGTGTAGTCGGCACGAACGGTGGCGGTGAGCGTTTCTGCAAAGCCGCAGGCCATCAAGGCCGGTCCCCAGGCCGGGGCAATGGCTACGGTGCCTGCGCCGACCAGTTCAATGTCAAAGCCGCACTGCACATAGCGCGATCCCACCAGTTGCTCGGTTCCACCCAGGAAGGGTCGGATGTTGTCGCGGTCGACGTTGCTGGCGTTGAACGGCGTGATGCTCAGGTTGGACACCAGCAGCGCGTTGGCGGCACCAGTAGGCACCGGGTCCAGGCCGTAGGTGACTTCTTGCTTGAGCAGAATCGCGGTGTTGCGGATAAGACGATTTGGCATGATTTATTCCTCGGTAGGGGTAACAGGGTGAGCGGGGTTGAGCGTCAAGGCGCCGGTAACGGGGTCGCGCAGGTAGTTACCACCGGCGCGGGGTTCTTCCAGCACAACGGGCGAGCTTTGAACCGGATCGGGGGCAAGCACCGGCGCGGCTGCGGCTTGAGCGGTCGCAAAAGTCCGTAAGGGCGAGATTGAGTTGGTGGTGTCCATGGCGTTTCTTTCGGTGTCAGGCCCATGCGGTCAGGGTGGCGAATGGGGTGCGGTGCTGCACGCCCACGCTGATGATGGCGCAGGTCACAGGGGTTTCTCCGTCGTCAAACTGCCATTCAATGGCGGGATCGACGGTGATGGCTATGGCGCCGAGTGCGGCGGCATCGACGCTAGCCAAGCGCGCCCAGGCGTCTGACAGCAGGGTGTCAACGGCATCAGCAGCATCCGACCCGGTGGCGCCGCGGGCGTAGCACTCGATGGAAAATTTGCTGTTCCAGTCCAGCGCACCCAGCACAACTTCTTGCGCTGTGCTGTTGTCCAGGCGCACGATCAGTGCGGTGTTCTGGCCAGCCGACAGGGGGCGCAGGCGGTTGGCATAGATGCGCCCCCCAGCCAGCGCCGGTGCGCCAGGTAGGGCGGCCAGCAGGGCGTCCAGCAGGGCGGCGGTTAGCACGGAAAATGCGGTGGCCATGGCTTACGCTTTCTCCAGCATCAGTACGGTGATGCCCGTGCCGTCAGGCTCTGCAGCCACCACGGTGTAACTGATGGCGTTGACCACCAGCGCAAGGCCAGTGGGGTCGCCGGTCAGGCTGCTGGACGGCAAGGCATAGGACGGCTGCGACGAGGCGAAGCCGTTGCCGCCGACACCCGCAAGCTGATAGGCATTGTCGAAGATGCCCGACACCGCGATACCGCCCAGCGTTCCTGTGGCGTTTGCGAGATGACGCATCACGGCCGCAGATGTGCGTGCTTCCAGTGCTGCAAATGGCGCGGTCATGATGCTGGTGACGGGCTGGTGACGGGCTGGCTATCGGCGGCGTCGGTTTAAGTCGCCACCGGCAGGTATTGACCAATCTTCATGGCCACGGTGGCCGAGGGGTTGGCTGCTGCCGCAACCGCCACGCCCACGCAAAGCTGCGCGGTAGTGGTTTTGTTGACAACTTTGTTGGTGGCATCCCAAAACACGCGGTCTCCCACGGCAATGGCCAGCGCGCTGGTCTTGCCGATGGTTACCACGCCTTCGGTGATAAATTCGCCGGGGGTGTTGATGGCCACGTCGTTGATGGCAATGCCAAAAAGGCCCGCGCCAAACAAAAAACCAATGCCATTGGCAACTGCGGCGGAGGGGGTGAGGGTGAGTGTTTCACCGTCTTGTGTAAAAGTTTTCATGGGTTTGCTCTTAAGTGGGTTGGTAACTACCGGGCGGTGCTGGTAAGCTGCCCGGTGGCTGGTGGTTAGGCCGTAACCTTGAGCAGGCCGCGATGGTCGACGGCTTTGGCTGCAAAATCGAGGCGGCACTTGTAGGAGACGCCATCGGTTTCAAACCCGACTTCGCTCTCAATAACCGGGCCTTCGGCGCCGTCGAGGTAGCAGTACTCAACCGTGTCGACCTGGCTGCTGTTGGCAGCCAAATACCAGGCTGTGGCGCTGTTGGCGTCGAGCACGGGCTCAACCACTGGCGTGACGGCGGTGCGGCCACCGGCGCGGAATTCGTTGATTGCTGCCGTAGTTGCAGGCACGTAGTTGGCGCTGGTGAGGTTGTAGGCCGTTTGCTCGAGCGCGGCGGGCACGATGAGGTAAGACGGCGCCAAGTTGAGCTCCTCGCTTTGCAGTCCTTTTTGCAGGCGCATTGCCGTGCGCCCAGCGCCGAGCGTGGCGATGGCCAGCGCGCTGGAAGTGATCAGGTTGGCGTGCGTGGCGTGGAACAGCGCCACGCCGTCGGCCAAATTGGCGTTGGCGGTGAGCTGAGCGTAAACCGTGCGGTTTTCGAGGCGGCGCGCGGCAAAGCCGAATGCCGACACCATGCGCTCGAAGGCGCGCAGATCGTCATTGACGATTGCCTGGCGCGTGAGGCTGACGATGCGGCCATACGTGAGCATGGCGTAGGTCTCGCCACCGTCGGTCATGGCGCCATACTTGAATTCTCCGGCTTCGTTGGTTTGCAGCAGGTCAGGCGCGCCAGCGAGTTGGACGACCGACATGTTTTTGAAGTCGGGCGCATTGGGGGCGCGGCGTGCCCACAGGGCATAGGTGCCGGCGTTTTCGTCGTAGGCGCTGCGCAGGCGTTTGTTGGCCACGTTGGCAAACAAGGTGCTGAAGTCGCTCGTGCCCATGGGGCCGGCGGCGCGGAAGTTGAGCATGCGGCTGGCCAGCGTCATGCGGTCCAGTCCACGTGTGTTCTGGCCGTGGGCTTCCAGGAAGTCGCGGCCCATTTCGATCAGGCTCAAGCCCCGGTACTGGCGCCCGTTGTCGTCGAGCTGGGTGGCTGCGCTGACGCGGTGCAGAATGGCTTGCTCGATGCCAGCCATGCGCACAGTCATTTCGTCTTGCACGGTCTCGATGCGGCCCACGTTGCGGTGGCCGCCACTGGCTGCGTCGCGGTGCGCAAGCTCAGCCAGCACGGCTAGGCCCGCTTGCTCGGCGGTGGAGCCGTTGCGGATCAGGCCGGACGCGAGTGTGGACACGCCGTGGCGCGCGCACAGATCGGCGATGTCGGCGGCGCGGGTGTCTACGGGCGCGGGTGCGGGCGCGGCAGGTGCTGCGACTGCGGGGACGGTGGCCAAGGTGGTTGTACCGTCGGCTGCTTGGTTTCCAGGCATGGAAGTTTCCTTTCGGGTTGAGGTTTCGGCGGTAATGCCCACCGTGGGCGAGACTTGGGGCGCGGCACTGGCGGGGGTGCCTGCGCTACGGGTTTCAATGACTTCGCAGGCATAGCTGCGCAGTTGGTTTTGTTCGGGTGGCTGGCCGTCTGCGCCAGCGCTGCGGATCTGGCTGTCCATGTCGGCGGGGATTGGGACCAAAGAGACTTCCATGGGTTCCCAATCGGTGATGCGGTAGACCCAGGGCGCGCCCTCGATCGCTGGGGCGATCATTTCCATGCGGTGGCGGACGTAGCCCACTGACACGTTGCGGATGATCTTGTCGGCCACGTCTTGCACGTAGCCAGCCACGTCGTCGCGGCGGCTGAAGGTGGCGGTGCAGGTGCCCAGGCCGTTGGCGATGATGGGGTTTTCCACCACGCCCAAAATTTGGTTCAGATCGTAGTTGCCGTGGGTGTTGAGTAGCGGCGCGCCGCGCTCAAGGCGGCCCAGGCGGATGGAGCCGGGCTCGACGGCGAGCTCTTCGAGGTAGAGGCGATCCCGCATCCAGTCATAGCGCTGCACTGGCGCGCCAGAAGTGAAGACAATTTCAGCAGTGGCAAGTGGCGCTGCGCCGTCTGCTTCAGCGGCGCGGGTGAGGTTGCGCACTTCCATCGCCCGCCCGGCCAGGGGCAGCATGACACTTGCGGGGGCGACTGTGGTGGTGTTGGTTTGGAGCATGACCGGCACTTTACCAGTTTTCCTGTCTCATTGCCAGTAAAGTTGAGACAATTTAAGCTGCGGGTGTTTTGGCGGGCGCCACGGGCGGGGCCTGGTTGGTTTGCAGTTGCAGCATGATGGCCAGGGTGCCGTCGGCTTGCAGGCGGTCGAAGTCGCTTTTCAGTTCGGCAAAGACGAGCTCTGGCTTGTAGCCCCGGCGGCGAAGTTTCTCGCTGACACTTGACAGCCCGCCGCTGATTTCGGCCAGATCGGCTTTAACGTCTTGCTCGGGGTTGACGTAATCCCACTTCGGCGTGGCCCAGTCGACAGCGGTGTCGCCCGCGGACATTTTGCCGGCCATGCTGGCGGCTGCGCAAAAGGCGTTCCAGATGGGCTGGCACAGGCGCGGGATGATTGTCAGCCATTGCATTTGTTCGGCGTTGCGGCGAAATTCGAGCATGCTGACGCGCGCACTGCTGAAATTGACCTCGCGCACGTCGCCGGTCATCATTTCGTAGGTGACGCCCATGCCGGCGGCGATGAGGTGCAACTGGTGTTTGACGTAGTCGGTGTAGCCGCCGGCGGCTTTGGGCTCGACCAATGTGAGGTTCACGCCAGCCGGGACTTGCGTGATGCCACCACTGGCCAGGGTGCCGAGTTCGCCAGTGGCGCGCACGGTGGCTTCGTTAGCGCTTTCGCTCATGCTCATGGAAGCGACGTCTCCGCTGGCGAGCACGCTTAGGCGGGTCTCCAAATTTTTGCGCTGCAGTTCGGCGTCTTCATAAAGTTGCGTGTCGCGCACGCGCGCAATGACGGGAGCCAGGCAACTAAAGCCCCGGCCCTGACCTGGGCGCTGGCTGGTGAAGAGGTGGATGATGCGGTCGGCCGGCACGGCGTAGCTGCTGGACCGGGTGCTGCGCGCGCTGGTGAGCTCGCCGGGGTGTTGGCTCCAGAGCCAGTAAGCGGTAATTTTGCCGAGCGGGTCGTATTCGATGCCGTTCATGATGGTGTTGACGCCGTTGCTGCCCATGCGGGCGCTGTCGAGCCAGTCAATCTCAAGCACCTGTATTTGCAGGGGCACGGGCAGGTCGTCTTCCGGTCGCCGCGCGCGCAGGCGGATAAGTACTTCACCGTCTTGCTCCATGGCTCGATAGGCCAGGCGCTGTAGGTCATAAAAGTCGCAGTGGCCGTCGGCGTCGGCCACCTTGGTCCAATCGGCAAAAAGGGCGTCGATCCTGGCGGCCTGCTTGCTCAGGCTGCGCGGGGTGATGCCAGTGCCGATGGTGTTGGCCGCCAGGCTGTTGATGCCGCGCGCGATGTAGGGGACGTTTTGCACGAGGCTGCGCGCGCGAGTGCGCAAAGTGGCGCCGTCCATCAGGTGGTCGGTGTTGGCGCTGGCGCCGGCGCGCTTGGGACGCCAGCCGTCTTTTGTGCTGGCGCCCTCATAGGCGCGGGTGAGCATTTCGCGCGCGCGCAATCGACGCAGGCCTGCATCTGGGTTGACAGAGCCAATGAGTTTGTCGATCGCATCTGTGATGAGGTTGGACATGGTGTTTATTCCCGCGCCGTGGCAAAGCGCACGCTGTAGCTGCCACGGCGCACGCTGCCGGTGCTGACAACAGCCGCGCTGGCGAGTTCGGTGGCGATGTCGTCGCGGGCTTTGCGCAGGTCGTCAACGCTGCGGTAGACGACTTTTCTCCCGCCCATCTCAACCGACTGCTCGCCGGATGCGATGGCCGACTTGACTGCGTCAAGGTCTGCTTGGGTGTGTGCCATGGTGGGTGCTTTGTTTGTTGCCGTGTAGGCTGGCACGGTAAACGATGACGTGTCTCATTGCCAGTAAAACTGAGACGGTTTATTTTTCCCGGCCGGGCTGCTTGAGCACACGGTACACGGTGGCGCGACTGATTTGCAGCCGCCGTGCCACCTCGCTGGCGTTGCTGCCGTTGAATAAGGTCAACACCTGGTTGACGGTCTGCTGGCGGGTAGTGGGCGGGCGCGCGGCGATGTAGCCCTTTTCGCCTTTGAATTCGGCGCGCACAGCGTCTTTGTGTTTTTGCACGCTGGCAGCAATTTGCGGCAGCTCGGCCATGATGTAGTCAAAGATGCGGTCCACTAAATCGGGCTTGGCATCGATGATTTTTTGCAGCACGGGGGTTGGGTTTTTCATGAGCGGGTTACCAGTCGCGGGAAACGGGGCGGGGTTGCAGGCTTGGTTTGGGGGTGGCGGGTTTAGCGGGTGCGGCGCTGTCTTGCCGGGGTGTTTCCCGTGGGCTAGAAGTTGATTCCGTGAATAAATCGGGCGCACGGGGGCAATACTTAAGCTCACGCCGCGCCCAGCCGGG
>JBBQZI010000065.1:0-14723 GCA_038207855.1 Burkholderiales bacterium | reverse complement strand
CGAATTCGATGGCAACCCCTACGCAGCATTGCTGCACGCTGTCACCGTGCGCACGGCGGTGATGGTGGCGCACTGGCAGGCAGTGGGTTTTTGCCACGGCGTGATGAACACCGACAACATGAGCATTCTGGGCTTGACCATTGACTATGGTCCGTTTCAGTTCATGGACGCGTTTGACCCCGGCCACATCTGTAACCACACCGACCGGCAAGGGCGCTACGCGTTTGACCAGCAGCCCGACATCGCGCACTGGAACCTGTTTTGCCTGGCGCAAGCGCTGCTGCCGCTGATTACCGACAAGCCATTGGCGCTGCGGGCGCTTGAAGCGTTCAAGCCGACATTTACCGACACATTGCACCAGCTGATGTGCGCCAAACTAGGGCTGCTGGATGCCGCAGCAGCGACCGCCAAGACTGACGCAGATCTATGGCAAGACATCTTGGCGCTGCTGGCACAGGATCAGGTCGACTACACCATTTTTTGGCGTCGCCTGAGCCAGGCGCAGGCCGATGGCAAGCCAGAACCGGTCCGTGACCTGTTCATCACCAGAGCCGATTTCGATGTCTGGATGCTAACTTTTTCAGAGCGCACAGCGCATATAGATAAAGGGCTACAAGCCGATTTGATGCTTAAAACAAATCCAAAATTTGTCCTGCGCAATCACTTGGGCGAGTTGGCTATTCGCGCCGCCCAAGGCAAAGATTTTTCGGGTGTTGCCGCCTTGCACAGTCTGCTGTCGCACCCATTTGACGAACACCCGGAGTTTGAGACTTACGCCGATTTTCCGCCCGACTGGGCCAGCAAAATCGAAATCAGTTGCAGTTCCTGAGCATCTTTTTGAAAGGCCTGAAACCATGAGCTACCCCATCCAGAAAACCGACGCCCAGTGGCAAGCCCTGCTCAAAGAAAAGGGTGCCGAAGCACGCGCTTTTGAGGTCACCCGCCAAGCCGCCACCGAGCGCCCGTTTACTGGCAAGTACGCGGCACATTGGGCCGACGGCAGCTACCACTGCATTGGCTGCGGCACCAAGCTGTTTGACGCTGGCACCAAATTTGACGCGCATTGCGGTTGGCCGAGCTTTTCGCAGGCCGTGCCGGGTGCCATCACCGAAATCACCGACGACAGCCTGGGCATGCGGCGGGTAGAAACCGTCTGCAGCCAATGTGGCGCCCATCTGGGCCATGTGTTTGACGACGGCCCCACGGATACCGGGCTGCGCTACTGCATGAACTCGGCTTCGTTAAACTTCACCCCCTCATGAAAATACTGATCGACTTTTTTCCTATCCTGCTGTTTTTTGGCGCCTTCAAGCTCTACGACATCTACATTGGCACGGCCGTGCTGATGGTGGCGACCGTGCTGCAAATGGCGCTGATTTACCGCATAGACCACCGCCTGCAGGCTTTGCACAAGATCACGCTGGCCCTTGTGCTGATCTTTGGTGCACTCACCTTGGTGCTGCATGACGAGCGTTTCATCAAGTGGAAACCCACCGTGCTGTATGCCGCCATGGCGATTGGCCTGGCCATTGCCGTCTGGTTGCTGAAAAAGAACTTTCTCAAGATGCTGCTGGGCAGCCAGCTGACCCTGCCCGAGCCGGTGTGGATGCGCCTGAACATGATCTGGGTGGTGTACTGCGTGTTCATGGCGGCCGTCAACGGCTATGTGGCGGCCTACTACAGCACCGAAGCCTGGATCAACTTCAAGATCTGGGGCTATGCGTTCCCGCTGGTTTTCATCGTCGGCCAGGGTTTTTACATTTCGCGTTACCTGAGCGATGAACCCGAGAGCCCCAAGCCATGAGCACCTCCCCCACCGGCCCGAGCGCCGACCAACTGCAACAGCGACTTCAGGAGCTGCTGCAACCCAGCGCACTGCAAGTGATTGACGAAAGCGGCCAGCACAACGGCCACGCCGGTGCCAATGGCACTGGTTTTGGCACCCATTTCAGAGTGAAGATCACTTCACATTTATTTACCGGCAAGAGCCCGGTTGCACGCCATCGGCTTGTGTATGATGCGCTGCAAGATTTCATCGACCAAGGCCTGCATGCGCTGGCGATTGAAGCCAAAACACCCCAAAACCCTATTTAATTTGAACCTCAGGAAATTTGTATGAAAAACAAGCTTGTTACCAGTATTGCCCTGGCCGCCATGATGGTGTGCCTGGCGCCACTCGCCAGCGCCCAAAATGTGGCCATCGTCAATGGCAAAGCGGTGCCGCTGGCACGCGCTGAAGTCTTGAAAGAACAAGTTATCCGCTCAGGCCGCCCGGTGACGCCTGAGCTGGAAAAGCAGATCAAGGACGAAGTCATTGCCCGTGAAATTTTCATCCAGGAAGCCCAAAAAATGGGGCTCGACAGCTCTGAAGACTTCAAAACCCAGATGGACCTGGCGCGCCAGACCATTCTGATTCGCGAGCTGTTTGGCAACTACCAAAAGACCCACGCCGTCAGCGATGAAGAAATCAAGGCCGAGTACGATAAGTTTGCCGCCGCCAATTCGGGCAAGGAATACCACGCACGCCATATTCTGGTTGAAAAAGAAGCTGATGCCAAGGCCATCATTGCCCAGCTAAAAAAAGGCGGCAAGTTTGATGAAATCGCCAAAAAATCAAGCAAGGATCCCGGCTCTGGCGCCAAAGGTGGTGACCTGGATTGGGCTCCCGCCAGCAATTACGTGCCAGAGTTCGCTCAGGCACTCACCGAGTTGACCAAAGGCAAGACGACTGAGACCCCGGTGAAGTCACAGTTTGGTTACCACATCATCCGCCTGGACGACGTGCGTGATGCCCAGTTGCCCAAGCTTGAAGAGGTCAAACCGCAAATTGCACAACAGTTGCAGCAGCAAAAACTGGCCAAATACCAGGAAGATTTGCGCAGCAAGGCTCGCGTCGAGTAAGCCGTTTCGGCGCTCATAAAAAAGCGGCTCATTGCCGCTTTTTTTATATAGGCAGATGATTGTTGTTCAGTCTTTCAGCCGGAACACCGCAACCGTCTGTACCAGCTCCTGGGCCTGGGAGCTCAAACTGCCAGCAGCAGCGGCCATTTCTTCCACCAAGGCCGCATTTTGCTGGGTCACTTGATCCATCTGCGTAATGGCTTCAACCACCTGTGCCACACCACTGCTTTGAGCATCGCTGGCGATGCTGATTTCTCCCATGATGCCAGTCACCCTGCGAATGCTGGTCACCACCTCTTGCATGGTGGCACCGGCCCGATCCACCAACAATGTGCCCTGCTCCACCCGGTCAACACTGGCACTGATCAATGATTTGATTTCTTTGGCCGCCTGCGCGGATCGCCCGGCAAGCGAGCGCACTTCGGTGGCCACCACCGCAAAACCGCGCCCCTGTTCACCTGCGCGCGCGGCTTCTACTGCAGCATTAAGCGCAAGAATGTTGGTCTGAAACGCAATGCCGTCAATCACACTGATGATTTCTGATATTTTGTGCGATGACTCGTTGATGCCCTTCATGGTGGAGACCACCTGGGAAACCACCTCACCACCTTGCGCCGCCACATCCGACGCACTCTGCGCCAGCTGATTGGCCTCACTCGCACTTTGAGCGTTTTGCCGGACGGTGGCATCGAGCTCGCACATGGATGCTGCAATTTGCTCTAGCGCACTGGCCTGATGCTCGGTGCGGGCCGACAAGTCATTGTTGCCCATGGCGATTTCTGCACTGGCAGTGGCCACACCTTCTGAACCCCGACGAACAGTGCGCACCACCCCAGCCAGGCTCTCTTGCATGAACTTCAGTTGCGCCATCATGCTCTGCGTGTCGCCCGCCTTCAAGGCAATACGCTGACTCAAATCGCCCTGCGCCACGTCTTGCGCCAATTTTGTGGCTGCAGCGGGCTCAGCACCAAGCTGACTCAGCGAACGCCGCACAATGACACCAATCGCCAAAAACAAGAACACTTGCAGAGTGCCCTGACCTACCCAAATCCACATGTTGGTGGCCCTGATGTCATCGAGGTGATCCTTGATATCCAGGGTAACGCTCACTGCGCCCAGCACCGTGCCATCGTTGACAGCGTGACATTCAAGACATTTGGAGGCTCGGTACTCTTTTCTTGCAATGGATGGAATCACGGTTCTGAGAGTCGCCTCACCATTGGCCGCGATTGTCAATTTGGAGCCTGGCTTGGCGCTTGCCATGACGCTGCGATCAAGATCGTCAACCGGCTCCTCCTCGGCCAGCCCTTTGCCATATTCATCATTGGTACCCGCTGCACGAATCACCCGAACCTCTTTGAGCCGGTCCGACACACCCAGCCGTTTGATAAACAGGGAACGGCTGGCTTCGTTGCTGATGACATCTTTGTCACCGACTTTGATATCCATCAGAGTGTTCAAGCCGTTGTTGACCCCGTCAGCCACGGTCAAGGCTCGCTCATGTGCAGCCGACAATTCCATCTCTTCAAGATAATTCGACAGCCAAAACTGG
Source organism: Burkholderiales bacterium (assembly GCA_038207855.1). Lineage (GTDB taxonomy): Bacteria > Pseudomonadota > Gammaproteobacteria > Burkholderiales > Burkholderiaceae_C > Rhodoferax. The sequence goes on along the minus strand of JBBQZI010000065.1, from coordinate 10,270 downwards.
GACGGAAAAAGAATGGCTATCAGGAAACCTTGAATCAGCAATTGCAATTTCAACTGCATGCCAATGCGGCTCCACCAGTCAGAAATACCGTTCATCATCAAATCTCTTTCTACCCAGCAAGGCTGGAATAAATATTGTCGAATCCTAGTGCAATTGATGCGTTTATTAAAAAAATGAGGCGAATTTCTTTTGATCTACGTCAAAAATTACTGAAAATCAGCAGTGCGCCAATCAGCACGGGCTGGTGCAGCATGTAGTAGCTCAGGCTCCAGCGGCCCAGCCAGGCCAGGGGCTTGAGCTGAGGCAACAGCGTTAGCCCATCAAGTCGATGCTGGCGCAGCAGCCAGCTGCCGGTGGCCACGCCCCACCACATCACGCCGAGCCAGGGAAACAGCGGCACGTAGTCTTCGGTGATCGGCTTTTGCGTGATCCAACCCAGCCAGTTCAACATAGGCGCATTAAAAATATGAATAAATTGGCCTGTAGCCCAGGTATTCATTGCGTAAGCAGCTATAAATTTAGAAGCAATTGCCAAGGCACCCAAGAGCCACAGCCAGCCGCCCCAATGCACTGTGAGCCGTGCCACGATCAGCATCAGCGCCATGCCGTGCAACACACCAAAATAGATAAACGTTTGGGGATACATCAGCCACGAGCCCAACGACACCAGCAGCGCGCACCCTGCCACCCAGCGCCAACGCTGCCAAAAGCGTTGCCAGCTTTGGCCCTGCGCCACCGCAATCGCCTGACCGGCGCCCGCGCAGAGCAAAAACAGGCTGACGATCAGCGTGCGCTGCCAGGTCCAGACCGGGTCACGGTAAAAATCCTGTGCAATGAAACCAGCGTGGTTCAGGTCAAAAGAAAAATGAAACAGCGTCATCCAGACCATGGCCAGCCCGCGCAGGGCGTCCAGTGCGTCAAATCGTTGTAGTTTCATGGCGCCAAGTGTAAGGAGGCCGCACCAGCGTCAAACACAATGATCCGGGATAATCGCCCCCCATGTCACTTCTGCCTCACCAACTCGAACTATTAGCCCCGGCACGCGATGCCGCCATCGGCATTGAAGCCATCAACCACGGGGCCGATGCGGTCTACATTGGTGGGCCCGGTTTTGGCGCACGCGCCAGTGCGGACAATTCGGTGGCCGACATCGAACGGCTGGTCAAACACGCACACCGCTTCAACAGCCGCATCTTCGTCACCCTCAATACCATCCTGCGCGATGCTGAACTGGAGCCCGCCCGCCAAGCGGCCTGGCAGTTGTATGACGCGGGCGTGGACGCGCTGATCATTCAGGACATGGGCTTGCTGGAACTTGACCTGCCACCGATCCAGCTGCACGCCAGCACCCAGACCGACATTCGCACACCCGAAAAAGCACGCTTTTTGCAGGATGTGGGTTTGAACCAGATTGTGCTGGCGCGTGAGCTGACGCTGCCACAAATTGCTGCGATTCGAGCGGCCACCAACCCCGACGCTTGCACCATCGAATTTTTTGTGCATGGTGCCCTGTGCGTGGCCTACAGCGGCCAGTGCTACATCAGCGCCGCCCATACCGGGCGCAGCGCCAACCGGGGCGAGTGCAGTCAGGCTTGCCGCCTGCCGTATCAGGTGGTCGATGACAAGGGCCGCTTTGTCGCGCACGACAAGCATGTTTTGAGCATGAAGGACAACAACCAAAGCGACAACATCGCCGCGCTGGTTGAGGCGGGTGTGCGCAGTTTCAAAATTGAGGGCCGCTACAAAGACATGGCCTACGTGAAAAACATCACGGCCCATTACCGCAAACTGCTCGATGAGGTGATTGAAGCGCGCCAAGGCTCAGGCAACCCGCTGGCGCGTGCCAGCAGCGGCAGCACCACGTTCACCTTTACACCCGATCCGAACCAGAACTTCAACCGCGAGTTCACCGACTATTTTGTGCAAGGCCGCCAGGACGACATTGGCGCGTTTGACACGCCCAAAAACCCGGGTTTGCCAATTGGCCATGTCAACCTGCTGGGTCCGAACTGGGTCGAGCTCATCATCACCGACCGTGCCATGCAACTGCACAACGGCGACGGCCTGTGCTACTACGACTTGCAAAAAGAATTGGTCGGCCTGGCCATCAACCGGGCCGAGTTGCTCAGCGCCAAAAAAGGCCTGTGGCGCGTGTTCCCCAAAGATGCGCTGGCCATGCTCAAAGACCTGCGCAAAGGCGTTGAGGTCAACCGCAACCGTGATGTGGACTGGCTGCGCGTGCTGGACAAAAAATCCAGCGACCGACGCATCGGTGTCTGGGCCACGTTGGCGGTGCTGGCAGAAACCGTGCAACTAACCCTGACCGACGAAGACGGCATTCAAGCCAGCGTGCAGCAGCCCTTTGCCGCAGCCAATCGCCAACCGGCCCATGACGCAGACGCTGCGCTGGCGCAGGTTCGGCAACAGCTTGGTCGACTGGGAACTACTATTTTTATAGCTATCAGCACAGACGTTACTTGGGCTACAGGCCAATTTGATGCACAGTTATTGCCCAGTTCACTGCTCAATGCGCTGCGCCGCGAGGCGGTCGATGCGCTGGAGGCTGCCCGCACCAAGGCATTGACCCGGCTGCCGCGTGCCCTGCCGGTAGCGCCACCCGCGCCCTACCCCGAAGACAGCTTGAGCTACCTGGCCAACGTGTTCAACCAGAAGGCCCACGATTTTTACGCCCGGCACGGTGTCAAGGTGATCGCACCCGCCTATGAAGCCATCAAAGAAATGGGTGAAGTCAGTCTGATGATCACCAAGCACTGCGTGCGTTTCTCGTTGAGCCTGTGCCCCAAGCAGGCCAAGGGTGTTGTCGGCGTGCAAGGATTTGTGAAAGCGGCGCCACTGCAACTCATCAACGGCAAAGAGAAATTAACCCTGCGTTTTGACTGCAAAGCCTGTGAAATGCACGTGGTGGGCAAGATGAAAACGTCGGTGGCCAACCAGTCACGTCAGGAACTGGCAGCTGCGCAAAGCGGCATTCCAATCACCTTCCACAAAACCCGGCCACAGCCGGCCTTTGGTCACTGAGTGGCTGACGTTAAAACTGCATCAGCCCAGCGTTACCGCCCGATTGCGCCCCTGCTCTTTGGCCTGGTACAGGCGCGCATCGGCTTGCCGAAAGGCGCTCACCAGTTCGCCGCTTGCAGGCGACTGCAGCGCACCACCCACTGAAATGGTGACGATGCCCCACGCCTCATTTTTTTCATGCGCAATGGCCAGGCCGCTGACCGCCTGAACAATGCTGTTGGCTAATGCAGCCACCGACTGCGCGGTGGCGTTGGGCACCACCACCGCAAATTCTTCACCACCATAACGGGCGGCAAACGCCCCTTGGGTTTGACCTTGCGCATTGGCCTGGCGGGTCGCCTCGTCAATGGCAAGGGCTACGCTGCGCAGGCAATCGTCGCCCGATTGGTGGCCATAGTGGTCGTTGTATTTTTTGAAGTTGTCAATGTCAAGCATCAACAGGCCAAACGCCAGTTTTTGCGTCACGGCTTGCGCCCACTGGTGGTCGGCCCGCACGTCCATGCTGCGGCGGTTGCACAAGCCGGTCAGCCCGTCCTGGCTGGCCAGGTCTTGCAGCTTCTGGTTGGCATGTGACAGGCTACGGCGCAATGTGGCGATGCGGCTCATGGCCTTCATCTTGGCGTTGAGCACCGGCTCAGGCACAAACTTGCTCATGAAATCATCGCCACCGGCTTCAATCGCGGTGACCAGGTTTTCGACCGTGTCCGAGGAAGTCAGAAAGATGATCGGTGTCCAAGCCCACTGCTGGGTGGCCTCAAAGGCGCGAATGCGGTTGGTGGCTTCAAAGCCGTTCATTACCGGCATTTCGATGTCCATCAGCACCAGGTCAGGTGCCTGCACCGCAAAGGCTTCCACGGCGGCCTGTCCATTGGCGGCATGCACCACGTCATAGCCATAGCTGGCCAGCCGCGAGGTCATCACCATGACCACTGAGCGGGCATCGTCCACAAGCAATATCTTCATCCAACGTCCTTGTTTTTAGTTTTACAGCGCATCGAAACTTTTTTGATCATAGTCAAGTCCCGATCCGGCCAGCGGTCACTTTTCCCCGGTGAATAGCTGCCGCACAATGCCGCCAATCACGACCAGAGTTTTCTGACGGGGTACTGTTCCATGGCGCTATCGGCGCTCACCAAGGTGTAGCCCGATGAAATAGCTTGGGCGATGAGTAGCCGGTCAAAGGGATCACGATGGTGAAAGGGCAGGTCTTGCAGCAAATCCATCGCACTGATGTCAATTGGTAGCCAGCCAAATGCATTTTTCACCCGCTGCGCCTCAACAAATCGTGCAGCCCGACCCGGTACATGCAGCTTGCCCAGACTGGCTTTGATGGTGATCTCCCAGGCACTAGCAGCACTGAGCCAGACCGCGTTGTCAGGATTGCTGACGGCATCCATCGTGGCCTGGGGCATGGGTGTGCCATCTATCCACCACAAAAAAATATGGGTATCCAGCAGCAGATTCATTGATAGTCACCGAAGTCACTGAGCGGCGCATCAAAATCATCGGCCATCCGGACTTGACCCCGAGCGCTACCCGGCACGCGCGGTTGTGTGTTGACTGACATGGACTTTTTTTGCTCCAGGAACTGGAGAAAATCAAACACTTCAGCACACACCGACTCAGGGAGTTTTTGTAGGCGGGAAAAGAGCAATTCGGCTTGGTTCATGGGTTGCCTTACGATTTGGATCAGTCTGACATCACCAGTTCAAGCCCGCTATCATGGGCAATAAACGCGGGAATTTCAATACCTTCCTCAATGGTTTCGATGCCAATCGAAACAGGTTGCTCAGTGATGCTGCAAACGAGTGCTAACAATAGTTTTTGACGTGCCTGGATGAACCCGTTGAAATCATTGCTGTAGAGTTCTTTCACCGGGATGCAGTGCGTCTTTAAATGCTCGGCCAGAACCGGCTTATCGATCGCTGACTCAATTATTTGACCCGCAGCATCTATCTTGCCTTTTTCAAGCTTGTCCAGATAAATCGATGGTGCCACCCCACCGATGATCTTGTTGGTACGTCCAGCCAGCGGAGTTTTATTGACGACCGAGTCGTAAATGGCTGCAGGCAGGTTTTGCGAAATACACCAAGCCTTCGGAAAAATATGGTGAATATCAACGGTTTCATCAAAAAATACAGTCTGATCCAAGGCTTGCCCGCTAAGAAAATCACAAGCGCCTTCACGCATCAATAACGCATTCAAGCCCTTGTAGGCTGCGGACAGGCGCGAACGCATGCTTAACAAACGATCAGATCGAAGTACACCATCGACAACGGTTGAAGGTTCCGGCCCATCGGCAAGCCACGCAGGCACCTCCAAAATATCTTTAGCGAAGCGGGTTTCCACTGCTGACCCATAAAGTTCTCCAAACACACCACACCAATACCAACGGACGATTTTTTTGATGTTGGTGTCATTTTTTGCCTTGTCGCCAATCTCGGCGAAGATGGCAGCGAGAGGAACCAGTTGAGTCTGATAAGGCAGGTCGATTACCCGAAGAATTTGCTGCTGTCGCAAAAACTTGGCAGCCTGCTCAAAGCCAAGTCTGACCGCATTGCAATGTTTTTTGTAGGCATCCAGAGGCAGATCAAGCAGGGATTGTTTGATGGCGCGCACAGCGGGCCACTCGCCTTCTTTATCTGGCTTAGCCGCCATCGCCGCAAGTCGAATTTCCTTGGTGTGCAGCAATGCGATAGCCTGAAGAAAGTCAGTTGAAGCCACATTGGCAAGCACACCTTGTGTTTGTCCAGCTGCGATACCAAATTTGGCCAAGCGTTTTTGTAAACCCAACCGAACTTCAGGATCGGCTGGCACCTTTGCACCGAGCCAGCTATAGATTAACCCATCTATGGGTGTTTCAGTGCCCAACCAATCATCGCGAAGCTTATGCCCCTGCGCGGCATACATGGCAGTCAGTAGCTCAAAGGCATCCAACGCCTTGCCACCCGTGTTGACCTTCTCAAAAACCAGGCAAACCGCTTCGTGTGATGTATCGGCACCCAATGCGATGACAGGCACCTGGTATTCGGTAAAGTTCTTTAGTACCTCGTTTTTGAATTGTTTGAACACCTCGCGCATTTCAGGCTTACCCTTGGCAATCCAATAGTCTCCGAACTCCTCCTGCCAAGTGTCCCAGTTAAAAGCTTGGTTGAGTGGGTACATCAGATGTTCATACTCCAACTGCTGCGACGACAAATCAAGAACAATGTCCTTGTCGAAATTCGTCTTGATCTTGCGATCTTTGGGCACCGCAAATATGGCCAACTCGCGATCAACCTCATTGCTGATCGCCTTGCGCATATCGATGTAAAACCAGCGCTCGACTAAACGCTTCTTGGCTGTGATGGTTGTAACCACTTGACGGCGCATACAGCTCTGATAGAGCGATGTCATGCGTTGCTGACCATCAAGCAGCAGTTGTTCGGGCTGGGTTTGTTCCGCAGAAGTGGGCGCACCCTCAATGGCCCGCTTGGCAAGTACCGTCACTGCGCCGGATTGCGACTTGAGTGTCATCAGCGCTCCCATCGGGAAGCCACGCGACACCGATGCGATGAGACTCATGATGCGCTCATCTTCCCACACCCAGCTCCGTTGAAAATCCGGCAATTGAAGCTTGCCCTCCTCGCAAGCCTTGAGAAGACTCAAAAGCGATTTTGGGTTGGTGTCGAAAGTCGTTTTGGTCATGCTATCCCCTGAATGAATTGTTAATCAATGATCCTATCCGGCATACGCCGTTATCCAGCCGTACGAATTAGCCAACCCACTTGCGGGCGTTGTGCCACAGCTGCATCCATTGGCTCAACGCTGACTTGTCACCCTCGGTCCAGCTCATCTGGATGTTGCGAAACACGCGCTCGGGGTGCGGCATCATGGCGGTGAAGCGGCCGTCCAGGGTGGTCACTGCCGTCAAGCCAGCCGGGCTACCGTTCGGATTGAACGGATAGGCTTCGGTGGCGGCACCCAAGTTATCGGTGAACCGCATGGCGGCAATGGCTTTGGCCGCATTGCCACGGTGCTTGAAGTTGGCGTAGCCCTCGCCATGCGCCACGGCAATCGGCAAGCGGTTGCCGGCCATGCCTTTGAAGAACAGCGAGGGTGATTCCAGCACTTCCACCATGCTCAGCCGCGCCTCAAAGCGCTCACTTTGGTTGGTGGTGAAACGCGGCCAATCTTGGGCGCCGGGAATGATGTCGGCCAACTCGGCAAACATCTGGCAGCCGTTGCAAACGCCCAGACCAAAGGTGTCCTGGCGCGCGAAGAAGGCACTGAATTGGTCGGCCAAAGCCGGGTTGAAGGTGATCGACCTGGCCCAGCCGATACCGGCCCCCAGTGTGTCGCCGTAAGAGAAGCCGCCGCAGGCCACCACGCCCTTGAAGCCTGCCAGATTGGCACGACCGCTCTGCAGGTCGGTCATGTGCACGTCAAAGGCTTCAAAGCCCGCTTCGGTGAAAGCGTAAGCCATTTCGATGTGCGAGTTGACACCCTGCTCACGCAGCACCGCCACTTTGGGACGCGATAGAACAATCGCAGCGCTGTTATTAATAGCTATCGAATTAATAGCTTCTTGCGCTTTCTGCATAAGGGCTATAGGCTTATTTTGTTCATAAGAAGCAATAGATTGGCGCGCTTCCGTTGCAATGACGGAAGCGGCTTGGTTGGCGTTAACCAGCTTGACGTGCATACCCGGGTCGTTCGGCACACCGGCTGCGGCGTGTTCGGCATCGGCGCAGGCTGGGTTGTCGCGTTGCTGGCAGATTTTCCAGCTCGTCGCGTCCCATACCTGATGCAGGTCAGCCAGCTTGGCACTGAAGATACTTTTGGCATCGCGCCAGACTTGCACCTCACCGACACCAACCTGGATCGACGAATCGGCTGGACGGGTTTTTCCAACCACATGGCTGAACGCGCTCAGACTGTGGTCGCGCAGGGTTTGCATGACGGCGTTGCGCTCGGTGGTGGGCACTTGCAGCAGCACGCCAAGCTCTTCGTTGAACAAGGCTTTGAGCGTCAGTTCGCTGCGGCGGCCGCTGACCTGGCCAGCCCAGTTTTTGCTGTCGCCAACATCCATGCGGCTGTCAGAAATGCCATCGCCTTCGGTCACCAGCAGGTCGACGTTGAGGGTCACACCGACGTGCCCGGCAAACGCCATTTCGCAGGCACAGGCAAACAGGCCGCCGTCGCTGCGGTCGTGGTAGGCCAGAATTTGCCCTTGTGCGCGCAAGGCGTTGACTGCGTTGACCAGGTTCACCAGGTCTTGCGGGTGATCCAGATCGGGCACGCTATCGCCCATTTGACCCACGGTTTGCGCCAGAATGCTGCCGCCCATGCGCATCTGGCCACGACCCAAGTCGACCAGGATCAGCGAGGTGTCGCCGGTGGCGATGAGCTGCGGTGTCAGCGTGCCGCGCACATCGGCCAGCGTGGCAAAAGCGGTGACGATCAGCGACACCGGCGAGGTGACTTTTTTGGCCTCGCCCGTGGCCTCATCGCGCCACTGAGTGCGCATGGAGAGCGAATCCTTGCCGACCGGAATCGAAATCCCCAGCGCCGGGCACAGTTCCAACCCAACCGCCTTGACGGTTTCATAAAGCGCCGCGTCTTCACCCGGCTCGCCGCAAGCGGCCATCCAGTTGGCTGACAGCTTGACGCGATCCAACTCGATAGGGGCCGCCAGCAAGTTGGTGATGGCCTCGGCTACCGCCATGCGACCAGAGGCTGGCGCGTTGACGGTGGCCAGCGGCGTGCGCTCGCCAATCGCCATGGCCTCACCGGCAAAGCCCTTGAAATCAGCCAGCGTCACCGCGCAATCAGCCACTGGCACTTGCCATGGGCCAACCATCTGGTCGCGGTGCGTCAAGCCGCCCACGCTGCGGTCGCCAATGGTGATCAAAAACCGCTTGGAAGCCACCGTGGGGTGCGACAGCACGTCAATAGCGGCTTGTTGCAGGCTCACATCGCTCAGATTGATGGGTGCGAACGTGCGGGTCACGGTTTGCACATCGCGCTGCATTTTGGGCGGCTTGCCGAGCAACACGTTCATTGGCATGTTGACCGGCAAGTCGGCCTCCGGGCCGCTCACCACTTGGGCCGCGGCCAAGTCGACCGCGCCGACGATCAGGTCGCGCGCCTGTGTGGCCACACCGACCACGGCAAACGGGCAGCGCTCGCGCTCGCACAGCGCTTTGAAAATGGCCAGTGATTCGGGCGCAATCGCCAGCACGTAGCGCTCCTGGCTTTCATTCGACCAGATTTCCTTGGGCGCCAGGCCCGATTCTTCAAGTGGCACCGAGCGCAAATCAAACAGCGCGCCACGCTGCGCGTCGTTGGTCAGTTCGGGAAAGGCATTGCTCAAGCCCCCGGCACCGACATCATGAATCGCCAGAATCGGGTTGCCGCTGTGTTGGCTGCCATCGCCCTGCCCCAGCAGCCAGCACTGGTTGATAACCTCTTGCGCGCGGCGCTGAATCTCGGGGTTGCCCCGTTGCACCGAGTCAAAGTCCAGGTGCGCCGCATTGGCACCGGTGGTCATGGAACTGGCTGCGCTGCCACCCATGCCGATGCGCATACCGGGGCCACCAAGCTGAATCAGCAGGCTACCGGCGGGAAACTCGATCTTGTGCGTCTGGCTCGCGTCAATCACGCCCAGGCCACCAGCCAGCATGATCGGCTTGTGGTAGCCGCGCTGCTCGGTTTGCGCTTGCGCTTGCCCGGCCGCATCGTTAACGGTGTAACTCAGGTTTTGCTCGTATTCGCGAAAGTAGCCCAGCAAGTTGGGCCGACCAAACTCGTTGTTGAACGCGGCACCGCCGAGCGGCCCCTCGGTCATGATCTGCAGCGGGCTGGCAATGTGACCCGGCTTGCCGTAATTAATCGTTATCTGACCCCAATTAATTTTGGATACGGTGAAACCGGTCAGCCCGGCCTTGGGTTTGGAGCCTCGGCCGGTGGCACCTTCATCACGAATTTCGCCGCCGGCACCGGTGGCGGCACCAGGGAAAGGCGAGATGGCAGTGGGATGGTTGTGGGTTTCGTCCTTCATCAGAATATGCTGCAAAGCGCTTTGCTTTTGATAGCTAGCTGCGCATATTTCATATGGGCGAGAGGCCGATTTAGCACTGAATCGTTCAATCTGCACGCCGGCCATCACCGAGGCGTTGTCAGAGTACGCCACCAGCATGTGCTGCGGGTTGGTCTGGTGCGTGTGGCGGATCATGCCAAACAGGCTGTT
>JBBQZI010000064.1:0-14972 GCA_038207855.1 Burkholderiales bacterium | reverse complement strand
ACGGTGTGGCCGCTGCCGGGAGCTACGCTGATGGCTTTCGCGTCGACGTTTTCCATGGCGGTCAGCAGCACGTCACTGTTGCCTGCGGGGTGGATGATTTCCAGCCAGTCGCCCACCGCAAAGCGGTTACGCACGTTCACTTTCATCAGGCCGCGCGCGGGGTCAAATTCGAGTGCATCGCCCACATACAGGCTGCGGCCGGACTCGGAGTAGCCACGCAGGTAGTTCTGCGTTGCCTCAGGTGTGTGGCGCTGGAAAAAACCACTGGTGTAGCCCCGGTTGGCCAAGCCTTCGAGCTGGCCGAGCAAGGCGGGGTCAAGCTCGCGCCCGGCCACCGCGTCGTCGATGGCGCGGCGGTAAGTTTGCACGGTGCGCGCCACGTAATACGGGCTCTTGGTGCGGCCTTCGATTTTGAGCGAATCCACGCCAATATCGACCAGCCGCTTGACGTGTTCGATGGCGCGCAAGTCTTTGCTGTTCATCACATAGGTGCCGTGCTCGTCTTCCTCGATGGGCATGTAGCTGCCTTCGCGCTGGCTTTCTTCGATCATGTAGACCTGATCGGCGTCCGGTGAACGCGCGATGGCACCCTGCTCGCGCTCGTCTGCGGCCTGTTGGGTGAGCACGTCGCCCGAGGCATCGACCACGCCTTTTTGCGTCTTGTAGTCCCAACGGCAGGAGTTGGTGCAGCTGCCCTGATTGGCGTCGCGGTGGTTGAAATAGCCTGAGAGCAGGCAGCGCCCTGAATAAGCAATACACAGCGCGCCATGCACAAAAACTTCCAGTTCCATGTCCGGGCAGGCTTGGCGAATTTCTTCCACCTGGTCCAGCGACAGCTCGCGCGAGAGGATGATGCGTTTCAACCCGACCTTTTGCCAGAATTTCACCGCCGCCGAATTGACGGTGTTGGACTGCACCGAGAGGTGAATCTCCATCTCGGGCCATTTCTCGCGCACCATCATGATCAGACCGGGGTCGGACATGATCATGGCGTCAGGCTTCAAGTCAATCACCGGCGCCATGTTGTCGATGTAGTGACGGATTTTGTTGCCGTGCGGAAAGATGTTGCTGACCAGAAAGAACCGGGCGCCACGGGCATGGACGGTGTCGATGCCACGTTTCAACACCTCAATGTCGCCAAAGTCGTTGTTGCGCACGCGCAAGCTGTAGCGCGGCTGGCCGGCGTAAATGGCGGTGGCACCAAAGGCCAGCGCCGTTTCCAGCATGGAAATAGAGCCAGCCGGGGCCAGCAGTTCAGGTGTTTTCATGTTGGTTCAATCAAATAGCAGGCACATCTGCCTGCAGAAATACTATTAGTAACCATCAGTAACCATCAGTAACCATCCCCAGGTAAAGCCGGGGGCTTTCAAATTTCTGAGCCGCTCGAAGCGGCCAAACGGGGTCGCTTACGCCGCCCCAACTCTTTGCGCCACCGGGGCGGTGGCAATCTATCTCCACAGCCCGAGCTATTCCAGCTTTTCGCCTTCTTCCTTTTGACCCAAAAACTTTGCCCAGCAAAATTTCTCTTGCGATCGCGGTACACCCGCGCCAAGTGCGTCGCACTTTTCCCCTTGATGTACCCGACCACATTGGATACCGCATATTTCGGCGGTATCGATAACAACATGCGTACGTGGTCAACCATCCAATGACCCTCTTCAACTCGGGATTCTTTGTCTGTGCCAGTCCTCGAAACACTTCTCCGAGGTGTTGCCTCAACTCCCCGTACAACAGTTTCCTTCGTCCTTTCGGTATAAACACGATGGGGTACTTGCAGTCCCATTTCGTGTGGTTTAGGCTTTCAAACTTGTCCATCCTGTTTCTCCTTTCGTTTGCTTGGCGGCTCACGATTGAGAGTTTCTGCGATGGACATCCATACCCAAGTAAAAGTCAAACTCCTACTGTCTCCCCGGCAGAGCCGGGGGATTACCCACTTTATTCAGCCGTCGTCAACCGCCAAGCCGGTGCCATCGCCGCCCCAGCCATCGCGGCCATTCACCAGGTCGGGAGGGAGGCGGCGGCTCGGTCGGCCGCTACCAACGCCGCCAACGACGCACAGCATGCTGGCTATTGGGCATCACAAAATAGCAAGGCGAGGAACAATCAGGGCTTCAGCAATTACCTGCTTGACCAGACTGTCATTCAAGACAACAACAAAAACACCCACGGCACGGCCTGGAACACTACCGCCAACGCATTGGTGGAAGCCAACCCCAATCGCTTCCAGTACGTGGACACTCCAAATTATTGGAAAGGCGTTGACTACTGAGGCAGTGCATTCGTTTTGAATGCACTGGGGAAGCTTTCTATGACTTCCTCTCCTGTTGTCTAGCCGTTTCAGTGTTCCTGCGCGGGGAGAAATCGATAGCGTGCAGTTGGCTTACGCTGGCTTACTTGCGCACTGGTGGCAAGTCCGTGCAACTGCCATGCGCGACTTCCGCCGCCATGCCAATGGATTCCCCAAGGGTGGGATGCGGGTGGATGGTTTTGCCGATGTCGATGGCGTCAGCACCCATCTCAATCGCCAGCGCAATCTCGCCAATAGCTAAGATCTGGGGCGCGTTGGTGCGCATCTGGATGTCGACGTTGATGAGACCTCGGTCGGTGACAGCCACGCCGGCCTTGTCGGCGGCGATTTTCTTGCCGTTGGGCGTGCGGCCCACGGCTTGCAGGACTAGGACTTACATCATTGAGCTGCAGGCCGGCAAGCTAACGCACTTCCACCAGGCGGTTGAACGCATTGACCTTTCACCGCCCCCTCAGGCGTATCAACGGTGCAGTCCGCATTCAGCGTCTTACTTTTGCAAGCAATGATCGCCTCCGGTGGCGGGCCGCGGCGTTCAGGCCGACAAGCCAGGGCTGTGCTTGAGTCTTGCTTCACACAAATGCCCTTCTCGGCCCCCTTGGGTGATGTGAAACCACACGCCTGATCGGCCTTGAGCGAATTGCACGCTGCAATGGACTCTGGTGGAGGCCCACGGCGCTCACCTACCGAGGATTTACCAGATCCAGTGGGTTGGCTGGATTGGGCCGATACCACTTGAGCCCAGCCATTGACTGAACTGAGACCGGCCAGAAAAAGTGCAACAGCGAGTGGGGTCGCTTTAGAAAACAGTGAGTTTTTCATCGAGTTTTTTTCGTGTGAGTGAAAGAAAAAAGCGCGTGCTGACGATAAAAATCAATCTATATCCGCTGAAATAGCCAATACAGTCCGATGGAAGCGGGAAGAATCGCTAGCCACTTGGCGCTCTCGGATTCAGGATTGAATAAACGCATGGCTGCGGACAATCGAACCAATACCAGCAAGCCGCAGGCGATCATGATTTGGCCCAATTCAACACCCAGATTGAATCCCAAAATAGTCATGACAGGGAAGCGGATGACCGCAGACGCACCCGCCATAGCCGAGGCAAACCCAAGACCGTGAACCAAGCCAATGAGAAAAACCAAGGCCAGCTCCCAGCGGAAACGAATCTGCAAGTTGACCAACTTTTTCATGGCGACGAGGATGATCGACACCGCAATGAGCTGTTCAACAATATCAACCGGTGCATCCACCAGGTTGAGAGTTGCCAAGCCAAACGTCATTCCATGGGCTAGCGTGAATGCGGTGAGCAAACCGACCCAGCGGCGCCAGCGAATTTTGTCGAGCAGCAAGACCACCAAAAAGACAACGTGGTCTGCGCCTTGGAGGATGTGCTGTACGCCATGTGCAAAAAAACTGGTGAAGGTCTCCCAGTTGTTTTTAAAAAATACGTGCTCGGATTGATCGGGCTCCAACAACGCCGCATCAACCTGATCTTCTCGCTCAATTTTGATGCGGTAAGCACAATCCAAACGCGTGCGATCCAACGTCACCGTGATCGGACTGTTGGCCGGCAAGCTGGCCGGGTAAGCCACCGTGCGAATCCAATCCAACTGGTCGGCACCGTTGGAATTGCCGACAAAAGACGACGTCATGATGTCGTTCTGAATCACTTGACCGCCGGACGCTCTCACATCCAATTGGAATAGCCGGTCCAGTTGCGAAAGTATCTCGGCCCGATGCAGCGCCAGCTCTTGCGGCTGGAGCAAACCATCTTGGTTGTCATCCACAGCAGCCAAGGCTTTGGCGGGCATGGCCAGCAGCGTCACCGTTTGCCTGTCACCGACTCGAATCACCCCATGCCCCGAGGCAATGGTGTGTGCCAATGAAGCAGCACAGAAGCTGCACAGCGCAATGATCAAGGCCATGACAAGGCTGGCTTTGGCGGTCAAGTTGGAAGGTTTAACCATCAAAAACTCACCACGGCCATGGGGATTTGTTCATTCAACCAAAACTGATCGGTGCGACTGGCCTGAACCCATGTCGGTTGCATAGCCCGGGGCAGGCTGAGTTGCACATGAGACAGCGGTCGCAGGCTCTGCGCCTCTGCACCCACCGCTATCCGTGGTGCGTGGCCCAGATCATTTGGATTGACTTTGTACAGCATCAGTTGAATCCGCAGCGTGTCTTGCCATTGCTGGGGGGTCGGCCATGTCCAGGCAAGCACTTTCAGTGGCTTGCCATCTCCCCCAACGAGGGACAGGTCTTTGGCGATCAAAACCTGGGCTTTGTTCAGCTCTTGCGCGAAAGGCTTAGCCGGCATTTCTGCGTACCGGGTCAAGAAAGCTTCCAAAGAAACAGCGCTGGCCAAAGCCTTGTGCAGCAAGGCTGCGGGATCGAGCTGAAAGTTCAGCAGCAAGGTTTTGGGCGTTGCCTTTTGGAGCACGAGCTGGTTGCCCAAAAGATCATGCGCCTGCGCCCCGATTTGGCCCAGCGCCAGGCACAGTCCGACTACCCATCTGGCAGTCCAATGCAACGGGTTGTCCACCGAGCGGGACACGACTCGCCGGGACACACTACAAACCGCCGAGATAAACGTTACCCGGGGTTCTGACACCAAAGGCATAAGGGAGGCTGCTGGTCTTGCCACGGTAGGCCCCGCGGATGAGCGAGCGAATCGTGTAGGTTGTGCTGCTGCCGATCAAGGTTTGCGTGACGCTGGCATCGGCGTGGTAGTGGTAGCCGAGCCCGTCATGGTTATGGCCGCCCCAGGCATCCAGCGTGGTCGAATACCCCAGCAAGCTGCTGTCGGAACTGCGGTACCGACCAAACAAGGCGACTCCGTCATAGCCGAAGCCAATCAACGGCGGATGCGTGTGGCCGACATAGTCGGAGTCGTTGTAGATGCCATGAATGCCGCCCGTGGAATAGCCATCCGCATGGCAGTGAGGCCCACCACCGCCTTGACCGACATGGCAACCGCCCACACTCAACTCGGCCGCTCCTTGGGAGGGCACTAAGACGTTGTTGTAAACCGGAAACATCACCGCACCCGTGATCATGATGCCGTTATCAGCCGTGCTGGCGTAGTTGTAAACGGTGGCGTTGGCTGCAGTGGGGGTGACTTTTGTGTCACTCAGCAAAGTCGGCGTGAGGCCGCTTTCGATGACCGAACTGACGATGCCGTAGTCCTTCATCGGGATACCAATGGTGTAAGCGTCAAGATTTGAATACCGGGTCACCTTTTGTGAGGCGTAACCCGAGCCTGTCGTGCCGTCACCCGGTGGCCTGGCGATATCTTGCAGGCCATGGGGGTTGCCGCCGTTACCGTAGCTGACGATGACCATCAGCGGGTGGTATTTGCCGCTGCTGTCTTTCTCATTGGTAAAGAACACATAGGGCACGAGGTTCTGGCCCGGTACGCCATCGGATATGGCATCACTTTGCAACGTGCCGGCTAGCAAACCGTCGCGAAATGCGGCGTACACCGCGGTGTCGTAGCGCAGCGTTTCGCCAGCCGCTTCCACCGATACCTTGATGCTTGCCAACATGCTGGTTGCCGCTGTTTTGGTGGCGGCATTGGTACCCGCTGCCGACACCTGAGACTTGTAAGTGGCATTCACTCTGGAAGAAATACCTGTTGTGGGGTTTTCCACGGCACTGGCAACAACCGACTTGGTCTGGAAAGCAGTCGCCGCATTACTCACGATGCTGGTGTTACCGGGGTTGAAGTCGCTTGGGATGCTGAAGTCAATCGGTGATGAATAAAAATACAAAGGCGTTGCATTGGCGGCGCTACTGACCAAGGTGTAGCTGCCACTTTGCAGTTTCACGTAGTAGTTCGCGGCGGCAAAACTGGCATCTGCGGTATGCGCGTAGGTGGTCGTGCTGTAGTTGTAGCGCTTGCTTGCCTTGAGCAGGTGTGTTGTCGTGTCGTAGTTGAAACAGACATAACCATAAGCCACCGAGGCCTTGCCAAAATTGTTCCTGAACTTCAATGTATTGGAATTGTTGGAATCAACGTCGATCGCGTTATTCGGGTGCAGGTGCGAGTCCATCCGATAGCAAGACGGGTCGCTTGCATCTGCCACCAGTTGAATCAATTTGGTGAAATAAGTCCGATACGTGGATGCCGACGTGATCGTGTCAGACGCCACCGCATAGCCGGTAGTCGCACTGTAAGTGGAGCCGATGGTCAGGTAATTTGCCGAAGTGCTGACGCTGGCTTGATCAGAGAGCAAGTAACGGCCGCGCGTAGCCAAGGCACTCGCTGCCGTCAGATTTCCAGGCGAGTAGCTGCTGGCCAGTAGCGTTGAAAACGGCGCTGCAGCGGTATAGGTGATTGAACTTGTCGCCACCACGGGGCTGACGGGGCTAGTGCCCGTGCCCGTGCCCGTGCCTGTGCCTGTGCCTGTGCCTGTGCCTGTGCCTGTGCCTGTGCCTGTGCCTGTGCCTGTGCCTGTGCCTGTATTTGTGGTTGTGGTTGTGGTTGTGGTTGCATCACCACTCCCTCCGCCGCCACACGCGGCTAATGTGCAAGCCATGACGGCTAAAAGAAAAGGTCTTGTCAAGTTCATCATTTGCAGTTCCTGAATGTCTGAATTGCTTGAGTTTAAGAATCTGCTTGTCTAGAAAAATGACACTTTTGCCATTTAGCAAAGCATCCCCTCAGGTGCTCAGCGCGCCTTTAAGCGCCGGGCAACCACAGCCGCAGCCGCACCTCGTCGGGCGGGCTGGGTTCAAGTGTCAAGTCGCCACCATGCGCACGGGCGATCACACGTGAGAGGCTCAAGCCCAGACCATGTCCATCGACACGTCGGTTGTGCGCAACGTCACCGCGAAAAAAGCGATCGAAAAAGCGCTCACGCACTTGCGCTGCAATCGCTTGGGATTGGTTAGCAAAAATCATCTCCACGCCTGCAGCGTGGCGACGCGCGATGACCTTGATCCACCCGCCAGGTATGGTGTACTTAAAGGCGTTTGCGCATAGGTTGTTCAGTGCCTGCGCCAACAATTGCGCATCGCCCGCCACGATGAGCTGCTCTGGCACTTCACTAGAAATTTTTATGTCGGGTAATTCCAGTAACTGGGCATCGGCAAGCCGGTCTTGCAGCATCTGACCCAGCGCGACCGGCGTTCGCAGCAAAGCCACCTGCCCGGCATCCGCTTGCGACAACAAAAGTAGTTTGCGCGTGATCGAAGACAGGCGTCCGGCTTCATCGAGCATCTGTGACAAATGCACCTGAATCGGTTGGTCGCCCGAGACACGCATGGCTTGCTCAATCTGCCCCTGCAAAATGGTCAGCGGTGTACGCAACTCGTGCGCTGCGTCGGCCGAGAAGCGTGTAGCTTGGCAAAAGCTGGCCTCCAACCGCGCCAGCATGCTGTTGTACGCACGGATGAGGTCTTTGAACTCGCGGTCTTCGCGGTCTAGCGAAAGGCGGTGGTTCAGAGACTGCTGATTGACGCGCTCCATCGTTGCACGCAATCGGGCAACCGGACGCAGGGCTAATGTGGACATGAGCCAGGCACCCAGCGCGGTGATAAGTAAGGCCAGTGGGACTGTTGGCCAGGCAATGCGGCTCAGCCCGGCTTTCAGCTCATCGCTGATACCCGCCAGATTCGCGGCAACCAGCCCTCTGGCATCTGGACTGATAACCTGCGCTGCGCGCCAGTCGGCACCTCGGGCGCTGAAACTCGCCACCTGACATACCAGGCGCGGCGGGCGCTTGGCCTCATTTTCCGGGCGCGGTGGCCGCTCAACCAGCGCCGCGCCAGGTGGGTCGCCGTGACCCGGCTCAGGCCTTGCATCGGGCACAACACGCCACCCAAAAACATCCGGTTCAAGGCCGTCGGGCCAGTGTGCAGAGCGTATCTGCTGCGCTGCAGCGTCGGACTTAAGCCACAGCAGCACCTGTTTGGGCGACTGCAATCGCAATTTGCGATAGGCATCATCAGCGAGGTGGTCCAGCGCATCGGCTTGAAGGGGTTGCGATGCGAACCGGCGGGCTTCATCGCACAGGCGCGCATCCAAACGATCGACCTCGAAGGACATGGCACGGTTCCAGGTGAGCGCGCTCACCAGCGCCAAAATCAGGGCGACGACCCAAAAGAACACCAGAAAAATGCGTGTCCTAAACGATGAGATTTGGAGCCTCATGGCTCTTGTTTAAATCGGTAGCCGACACCCCGCACCGACTCAATGCTGGATTCCGTATCAACCACGGCATCGGCACCTCGCATCTTTTTACGAATACGTTTGACACACGAATCCACCAGATTGGTTCCGGGGTCGAAGTCGTAGCCCCAGACGTGCTCGAGTATCTGGGTGCGCGTGAATAACTGGCCCGCTGATCGCATCAGGTATTCGACCAAACTGAACTCACGCGTGGTGAGTTGAATCGTTTCGCCTTGGCAGCTAACTTGCCGCGTAATGCGGTCCAGCCTGGTGTCACCGACCTGCAAAATATTCTGCCGCGTGCCCATCTGGCGACGGCCCATTGCCGTTAACCTTGCCGCGAGTTCTTCAACGAAAAAGGGCTTTGCTAAGTAATCGTCGGCGCCTAGGTTCAAGCCTTCAACCCGGTCGCCCAGTTCGTTGCGGGCCGTGAGCAACATCACGGGCGTTTCGATTCCTTCTGCGCGCAAACCTTTGAGTACAGACAGGCCGTCGCGGCCCGGCAGCATCAGGTCCAAAACAATGGCGTCATAGACTCCGTGGCATGCACGCTCAAAACCAGCGTTTCCATCGTCACACACCTGCATGTGAAAGCCGCGAGCGCTTAGGCCCTCCACCACAAGGGCAGAGATGCGCTGTTCGTCTTCAATCAGCAGAACTTGCATGTTTACAAGGCTTTCAAACTTAAAACTGGAGGCATTTGCTACCCTGAGAGTGGCGTAGCTTGTGTACCTGCGTGTGTGGTGTAGCAAACCGAAATACTGTAATTGTTGCGCGGGACAGTCCGCGTGACAACTTTGTCATTTTTCAACACAAGCCACAGTTACTGCGCGTCCCAACAGAGGGCACATTGGTGGTACTTGTCATCACCATGATGACCACCAGCAAGTTTGAAAAGTACGGGGTTACACCATGAAAATCGAATACGACCAACAAGCAGATGCCATGTGTATCCGCCTGCGGGTGGGAACCGTAGCCCAGAGCGAAGAGGTGCGACCCGGTGTGGTGTTTGACTTCGACGCTGAGGGCCGGGTGCTGGGCATTGAAATGCTGGACGTGAGCGAAAGCACCGACAATCCACGTGAGCTGGATATGGAGCTAGTAGGCGCGCAAGACTAACCAACAGACGGACTGAGGCCGCAACCCTGCTTTAAGGTGTTGCGCTGAGTGAGGATGCTGATAAAAAAGCCGCACAGCCACCGTGGAATATGCGCGGCAAGCTACTGAATTTGTAGCGCTCGCGTCGGCTAGCTTCTGACCTACTTCCGCGCCGGCGGCACATCCGTGCAACTGCCATGCGCGATCTCCGCCGCCATGCCAATGGATTCCCCAAGGGTGGGATGCGGGTGGATGGTTTTGCCGATGTCGATGGCGTCAGCGCCCATCTCAATCGCCAGCGCCACTTCACCGATCATGTCGCCCGCATGCGTGCCGACCATGCCGCCGCCCAGAATCTTGCCGTGGCCATGGGCTTCCGGGGAGTCGTCAAACAGCAGCTTGGTGACGCCTTCGTCGCGACCATTGGCAATCGCACGGCCAGACGCGTTCCAGGGGAACAGTCCCTTTTTGACCTTGATGCCCTGCGCTTTGGCCTGGTCTTCGGTCAGGCCGACCCAGGCCACTTCGGGGTCGGTGTAGGCCACGCTGGGGATAACGCGGGCGTTGAATGCGGCAGCGGCCAGCTCTTTGTTGCCTTGCAGTTCACCGGCAATCACTTCGGCGGCCACATGCGCCTCGTGCACCGCCTTGTGCGCCAGCATGGGCTGGCCGACGATGTCGCCGATGGCGAAAATGTGAGGCACATTGGTGCGCATCTGGATGTCGACGTTGATGAAGCCCCGGTCTGTGACGGCCACACCAGCCTTGTCGGCGGCGATCTTCTTGCCGTTGGGCGTGCGGCCCACGGCTTGCAAAACCAAATCGTAGGTTTGCGGTGCCGGGGCGGTACCGCCCTCCTCCGCGCTGGCAAACGTCACTTCAATGCCCTCGGGCGTGGCTTTCGCGCCCACCGTTTTGGTCTTGAGCATGATGTTGTCAAAGCGTGGCGCGTTCATCTTCTGCCAGATTTTGACCAAATCACGATCCGCGCCCTGCATCAGGCCGTCGAGCATTTCCACCACGTCCAGGCGCGCGCCCAAAGTGCTGTAGACCGTGCCCATTTCCAGCCCGATGATGCCGCCGCCCAGAATCAGCATGCGCTTGGGCACATCTTTCAATGCCAGGGCACCGGTGCTGTCGACCACGCGCGGATCGTCCGGCATGAAGGGCAGGCGCACCGCTTGGCTGCCAGCCGCAATGATGCATTTCTTGAACGCCACGGTCTTTTTGACTCCGGTTTTCTCTTGGCTGCTGCCGGTCGTTTCTTCAACTTCCACATGGTTGGCACCGACAAAGGCGCCGTAGCCACGAACAATCGTCACCTTGCGCATTTTGGCCATGGCCGCCAGCCCGCCGGTGAGCTTGCCAATGACCTTTTCTTTGTGGCCGCGCAAAGTGTCGATGTTGACCACGGGTTTGCCAAAGTCCACGCCCAGTTTGGCCAAGTGACCCACCTCGTCCATGACGGCGGCCACATGCAGCAGCGCCTTGCTGGGGATGCAACCGACGTTCAGGCAGACACCGCCAAGTTGCGCGTAGCGCTCAACCAGGATGACTTTGAGCCCCAAATCAGCCGCGCGAAATGCCGCCGAATAGCCACCGGGGCCGGCACCGAGCACCAGCAGGTCGCAGTCCAGATCAGCCGTGCCAGCAAAGCTGGCGGCTGCAGGCTGCGCCGCCGAAGCAGCGCTCGGTGCTACAGTTTGCGTAGCTGCCTGCGCAGGCTGTACAAGGGCTACAGGCTGTTTTTTCTCTGAAGATTGAGGCGCTGGCGATGCTGTGCCTGAGGCAGCCGCATCGCCAGCGGCTTCGACCACCAGCAGCATTGAGCCTTCAGAAACTTTGTCGCCAAGCTTGACCTTGATTTCTTTCACTACGCCGCCGTGGCTGGCCGGGATTTCCATCGAGGCTTTGTCAGACTCGACGGTAATCAGGCTTTGCTCGGCCTTGATGGTGTCGCCGATATTCACCAGCAATTCGATCACGGTGACTTCAGCGAAATCGCCAATGTCAGGAACTTTGATGTCGATAAGTGCCATTTTGTATCCCTGAGGTTTAGAGCAACACCCGGCGGAAATCGCCGAGGATTTGGCCGAGGTAGACGTTGAAACGTGCCGCAGCGGCACCGTCAATCACGCGGTGATCCCAGGTGAGCGACAGCGGCAGCATCAGGCGCGGCTGGAAGGCTTTACCGTCCCACACCGGTTGGATCGTGGACTTGCAAACGCCCATGATGGCCACTTCAGGTGCATTGATGATGGGCGTGAAATAACGTCCGCCAATGCCACCCAAGCTGGAAATGGTGAACGAGGCACCCGACATTTCAGCCGGGCTCAACTTGCCGTCACGCGCCTTTTTGGCCAGCTCGCCCATCTCGACCGAGATCTGCATGATGCCTTTTTTGTCGGCATCCTTGATCACCGGAACCATCAGGCCGTTGGGCGTATCGGCGGCAAAACCGATGTGATAGAACTGCTTGTAGATCAGCGCGTCACCGTCCAGACTGCTGTTGAACTCGGGGAATTTTTTGAGCGCGGCCACGCAGGCTTTGATCAAAAAGGCCAGCATGGTGACCTTGACACCTGATTTTTCATTCTCTTTGTTGGTCGAGACGCGGAAGGCCTCCAGGTCGGTGATGTCGCAGTCGTCATGGTTGGTGACGGCCGGAATCAGAACAGCATTGCGCAGCAAATTGGCACCGCTGATTTTCTTGATGCGGCTCATCTCCTTGCGCTCGATCGGGCCAAACTTGGCAAAGTCCACCTTCGGCCAGGGGATCAGACCCAAGCCGCCGCCGTCATTGGCCGCGACCGGTTTGGCGGCTTGTTGGACGGCAATCGCCACGGTTTGCACCGCGCCGCTCATGACCGAGCGGGTAAAGGACTGCACATCGTGGTCGGTAATGCGGCCTTTCAAGCCAGAGCCTTTGACCTCGGTCAAGGGCACACCGAGCTCGCGGGCAAACTTCCGCACTGAGGGTGAGGCGTGCGGCAAGCCCAGCGCGGCGGCGGCCGTGGGATTATGTGCGGGTGCCACAGCGGCGACTTGCGTTGCTACTGAAACAGGAGCTGCTTGCGCAGGTGCTGCCTGGGCTAGCGGGCTTTTTTGCTCTGAAACATGGGTTTGCGGAGAGGCCGGGCTTGGCGCGGCAAGCGTGGCGGCAGAACCCTCCAGAATGACCAGCAAGTCGCCAATATTGACGGTGTCGCCGAGCTTGACCTTGAGCTCTTTCACCACCCCGGCGGCGCTGGATGGGATTTCCATTGAAGCCTTGTCCGACTCCACCGTGATCAGGCTTTGTTCCAGCTTGATGGTGTCACCGACTTTGACCATGACCTCGATCACGGCCACGTCTTTGAAGTCGCCAATGTCTGGCACCCGCACTTCGATTGGGCCGCTAGGCGCTACAGAAACAATAGCTACTTGCGCAGGCTCTGCTTGGGCTAGAGCCTGTTTTTCCTCTTGAACCGGGGCAGCCGATGCGGCCGCAGGCGCAGTGCTGGTGCCAGCCGCCTCGCCCGCCACTTCCAGCAGTAGCACCACCGAGCCTTCGCTGACCTTGTCGCCTAGCGCCACTTTGAGCTCTTTGACCACACCGGCGTGGCTGGACGGGATTTCCATCGAGGCTTTGTCGGATTCAACCGTCAGCAGACTTTGCTCGGCCTTGACGCTGTCACCGGGCTTGACCAGCAGCTCAATCACCGCCACTTCGTCGAAGTCGCCAATGTCAGGGACTTTAATTTCAATAATTGCCATGATGTGTCTCCAAATTTGTTGTTGTCACTGCGAGCGCAGCGCGGCCGTCCAGGATGTCATGGATTGCCGCGCTGTGCTCCTCGCAATGCGCAGTTCTGAGGCGCTGTCTTATGCGTACAGCGGGTTAACCTTGTCGGTGTTGATACCGTACTTGGCAATCGCTTCGGCCACCTTGGCCACTGGCATGCTGCCATCTTCGCTGAGCGCCTTGAGCGCGGCAATCACGATGAAGTGGCGGTTGATCTCAAAGTGCTCGCGCAATTTGGAGCGGAAATCACTGCGGCCAAAGCCGTCGGTGCCGAGCACCTTGTAGGTCCGGCCCTTCGGGATGAACGAGCGAATCTGCTCGGCATACGCCTTGATGTAATCGGTTGATGCCACCACCGGGCCACTTGAACTGCTGAGTTGCTGTGCCACAAACGACACTGCCGGGGCATCGGTCGGGTGCAGCAGGTTATGCCGTTCGCAGGCTTGGCCGTCACGTGCCAACTCGTTAAAGCTCGGGCAGCTCCAGACATCGGCGTTCACACCCCAATCGGCAGCCAGCAGCTTTTGCGCCACAAAACTCTCGCGCAGGATGGTGCCCGAGCCGAGCAATTGCACGCGTGGCCCAGTGGTGTCAGCGGCACCGGGTTTGCACAGGTACATGCCCTTGATGATCTGCTCTTCGGTACCTGGAGTCAGGCCCGGCATGGCGTAGTTTTCATTCAGCAGCGTCAGGTAATAGAAGACGTTTTCTTGCTGCTCGACCATGCGCTTCAAGCCGTGGTGCAGGATGACACCAACTTCGTGCGCGAAGGTTGGGTCATAGCTGATGCAGTTCGGAATGGTGCCCGCCAAAATGTGGCTGTGGCCGTCTTCATGCTGCAAGCCTTCGCCATTGAGCGTGGTGCGACCACTGGTGCCGCCCAGCAAAAAGCCGCGCGCCTGCATGTCGCCAGCGGCCCAGGCCAGGTCGCCAATACGCTGAAAGCCAAACATCGAGTAGTACACGTAAAACGGCACCATGATGCGGTTGCTGGTTGAATAGCTGGTGGCAGCAGCAATCCAACTGCTCATGCCACCGGCTTCGTTGATGCCTTCCTGCAGGATTTGCCCCTTGACATCTTCCTTGTAGTACATCACCTGATCTTTGTCGACCGGGGTGTATTGCTGGCCGGCCGGGTTGTAAATGCCGATCTGGCGAAACAAGCCTTCCATGCCGAAGGTGCGGGCCTCGTCAACCAGAATCGGCACCACACGTGGGCCCAGCGCCTGGTCGCGCAGCAGTTGCGTCAAAAAGCGCACATAGGCTTGCGTGGTCGAAATCTCGCGGCCTTCAGCGGTGGGTTCCATCACGGTTTTGAAGTTGTCGATCGACGGCACAGTGAAATGCTCGTCAGCCTTGGTGCGCCGATGTGGCAAGTAGCCACCCAGGGCCTTGCGGCGCTCGTGCAGGTACTTCATTTCGGGCGTGTCGTCGGCCGGCTTGTAAAACGGAATTTCGGCAATCTGGCTGTCGGGCACCGGAATATTAAAACGATCCCGAAAGGCTTTGATGTCCTCGTCGGTGAGCTTTTTGGTCTGGTGCACATTGTTTTTACCTTCGCCGCTTTTGCCCATGCCAAAGCCCTTGACGGTCTTGATCAGCAACAC
>JBBQZI010000063.1:0-15003 GCA_038207855.1 Burkholderiales bacterium | reverse complement strand
AGGTAAAACTCGCAGTCGATGTCAAAAAGGTCAGCGCGCATGGCATGCGCGATCTCGCGGGCACCCACCTCGACATCCAGATGCGATACCAGTTCATATTCAAACTGGTCCAGCGCCTCAGACCAGGCGCGACACTGGTTGGCTCGAAAATGGCCGTCACTTTGGGTTGCCAGCCAAAACAAGGACAGTGAGGGCGATGCATCCAGCGACAGCGCGTACTCAATCAGGCTCTTGATTGGTGCAAAGCCGCCGTCACAGGCGGCAAATACCAAGGGGCGGGACCCTTCCGCCAAGACAAACTCGCCCGTTGGACCGACCACCGTGACGGCAGCACCCGATTTGATATCGTCCGCAAACAGATGCTGCGCAAGTTCGTCTGAGGCATCCCGCGAAATAAAGAACAATAAATTGCGGTCATCACACGGGCAACTCGCCACCGAGTAGCTGGCCTGCACACTTGCAAAACCCGGCAGGGTCCACCCCAATGACACCGACTGCCCAGCAAGAAAACGCAAGCGGTGGGTGCGCGGTGTCTGCAAATGCAATAACCGGGTGTTTGGCGCCAACTCTGAAACGGCACGCACCTGGGCCACCACGTGCTGCTCGGGTATATCCCGCGGTCCGACAGTTTCCAGCATTTCCAGAACCAGCTCGCTGCTAGCGGCAGTGTTACAGCACATCAAGGTGTAGCCTTGGGCTTTTTCTACCTCCGATAACAAATAATCAGAATGCTGGGTTTTGACAACCTCGCCGGAAATTACCCGCACCTTGCACATGCCGCAACTTCCGTTGCCGCAGCCGTAATTCAGCTTGAGTCCGGCATGCAAGCCAGATTGCAACAAATTGGAATGTCCCTCCACTAGAAACTGATGCCCGCTGGGGCGAACGGTGACCTGCGCTTCCACAACTTTGAGCATATCGTCCATCACTTCCAGCAAATCTACCGATTCGGTCGCCAGGACATCGGCCAAACCACCGGTCACTTGTTGCTCCAGCGCGCGCCAATCGCTGTCATCCGGGAGCTGGCAAGCCAATTCCCGAGCACGTTTTTGCAAGGAAATCACCAGGCCGTGGTAGCGTTGCAGATGCCGCCGCACATCGCCAAGTTCCTGGCTTTGCGCAAACAAACGCAGCGATAGCACCTCCTGGCTGGGCAACATGCGCTCGCGCATGCGCTTGCCAAAGGCATCATCGCGAATTTGTGCCACGCGCTCCAGCATGCCTGATTCTTCGAGCTCGGCGCCCGGATAGAGCCGCAGCAAAACATCGGTCGACACCATGCCATCGCAGAGCGCAAGCGTGCCGTCACGCACATGCTGCTGCAGCACACCCCGTGCAACCCCAAGCAATTGCGCGGCACGCCAAACGCTGACTTGATGTGACATGGAATTATTCGCTATATTATTAATAGTTGCTTACGCAATACCATCAAGGGATAGAGCACTATTTTCTATATATTCCGGTTTGACAATGCGGTCCAGGTAGCGCGCTCGGTACAGCAGCCGAGCCTGCTTTGGATCGTCAACAAAACCAGCGCGATCGTGCAGTACGTTGTTGCAAACCAGCCCCATGCCGGGTTCCAGCTTCAAGCGAAAGATGCCGGGGCTGTCACTATCGAGCAACTTGGCCAAAAACGCCGCGGCAGCAGATGTCGGCGCATCGTCTTTCCACACCACGCTGCGCGTGCGCGCGGTGTAGCGCATGTGCAAGCTACCATCCACTGCGTCAACTGAAAACACGGGACCAGCCTGCTCGGGACGGGCAACGCCATCGTCATCGAGTCGCTCGGGAATCGTCATGGCATCGGGTGCCATCAAGGCGCGAATCCAATCGGGGTTGGCATCGCGAATAGCCATATAGGCCATCTCGTGGTCCATCAAGGCGCTCTCACCACCCTCGGCAGCGCAGCGCACGCAGTGCAAAACCATCGCCCGAATCAGCCTGGTCTGCGGCTGGTAATAGCCGTCGGTATGCCACTTGATGGGGCGATTGGTGTAGGGAATGAACGCCGGTCGATCGCCCGGATGTGCGGCCACAGCTATCGGCGAAATACCATCTTCGTCGGCCAGCCAGTTGCAGTCCAGCCGATGCAGCCCAAGCTGCTTACCCAACTGACGCGGAATTTCTTTGTCTTCATTCACCAACGGGCTACGATAAATGGCCATATTGGCCGTCACGCAGCGTTGCAGCAAGGCTTTCCGCTCGACCGCGCTCAAACTCCGCGCGTCAAGTACATCAACAACCAAATCCTGCGCCAGCTGTGGCTGACTGGCAAGTTTGGCTTCGCGCCAACGCAAATAGTCGGCAGTGGCATCCAGGCTAAACGGGGTGTAGGACATATATTTCGATCAATCGCCCGATGCCGCTGCACGTGCGGCACGCTGCGGGCGCTCCTCGGTGGACAACACGCCATCCATCGCGCGCTGCATATATTGCACGGCATCCGGCACTTCAGCAGCCATGATTTGATCAACAACCCAGCGCTGGTCTTTTTGTGGCATGAGCAACTCAATGCGATGTCCGAGATAGCGCACAAAGGCAAAGTCTGGCCCATCGGCGTTGAACCCGAAGTCCGCATAGTCATCAGCCAATTCATTGAACAGGTCAATGAATTGGGCGTAATAACTGGGTTGCCCTTCTGGTGGGACACCCATCAAGGTGTCCTGGTTGTCTTGCAACACCTCTGCCACGCGCTGAACCAGCGCCGTGACAAACTCGCCACGCGCCTCGGGCTCCATACGCTCATAAGCCATGCGATCAAGTACCAGCGTCAGAAACACCAGCACCTCACGCGTGAAAGCAAAGTATTGCGGCCCCACTTCGATGTCAAAGTGCGCCACACGCATCTGTTTGAGCGTGTTTTGTGCTACCCGCCAGGCAATGAAAGCCATGGCACTTGCGGTTTGTTGCGGGGTCTTGGTAGTGCCGGCACGAAACCACTGGCTCTTGATGCGTATTTTGGCCACAGTGTCAGGCTCGTGCGTTCAATAGCCGCCTTTGCCCAGCGGCTGCGGCAAGCCAGCCACTTTCGGTCCCTGTTTGGCAGGTCCAATGGGGAACAGGTCATACAGGTACTTGCTGTCAACTTCTGGCCGGATCTCTGCCATGCCTTTGAGCATGGCCCGGAAATTCGGGGTGTGGCCTTTTTCGCGGTATTCATCGCGCAAGTAATTGACCACTTCCCAGTGGGCATCGGTCAAGGTGATGTTTTCAGATTCTGCGATGACACGTACTGCCTCGTCATCGAAAATCGGCTCCAGCAGGAAGCCCTCTTTGTCGATTTCATACTCTGTGCCATTGATGTTGTAACTCATGTATCTGCTCCTGAATTGCTAGTTAAGAAATCTGTTTAAACGGCGGCTGCCGACTTGTGGGGCACAAAAACCCCGCAACCCAACAACCGGAGAGGGCCAAGGCCATGCTGCTGTAAACGCAAAGATTGATCCAGTGGCAGCGCGTGTAGCATCAGACTGAAGGTCTCAATAACCTGCCCCGACACCAACATTTGCCCACGCTTGCCACACACCCGTTCACCACCAATAGTCAACTCTGACAGTTCGCGCTCGACAGCCGCCATAAATGACACTTCGCCAGCGCCATCAGAAGCCACCATGTAAGAGTACAAGGTGCTGTGCGGCTGTAATTCATGTGGATGCGCAGACGAAAGCCTCAAGCGACAGCCAGCAACATCCAGTTCTGTGCTGACCAGCGCCATCAACTCCGGCATGCGATGGCTGGCAACGCGCAATATCAACCGCGTGCGACGCGACAACAGCCCTTGGTCACCATTGCCAGCCACCAGTTTGATCGGGTGTACCGCCGCAATGGCATCCGTTTGTAGCCAGGGAAATTGCCCGCACAATGCCTGTTGCAGTGCCTGCGCATGGTCACGCGGCAACGACTGCGCCTCCATCGGGAACACTGCATCAACAGCGATATCGGTCAAAGTGGCTACCTCGGTCATGGCAAATCAAGCGGCGCGGACTCAACTGTTGGCACTGCGGGTTGCGCCTGCGCCCAGCCTATCAGGGCCTCACCCCAAAGCCGCGCCGTCTGTGGATCAAT
This sequence comes from Burkholderiales bacterium, assembly GCA_038207855.1. Classification (GTDB taxonomy): domain Bacteria; phylum Pseudomonadota; class Gammaproteobacteria; order Burkholderiales; family Burkholderiaceae_C; genus Rhodoferax. The sequence continues at coordinate 10,938 of JBBQZI010000063.1, read as the reverse complement.
TTCAAACACGGTGAAACGGCTTTTCTCACGGATGCGCGTGCGCAGCAACTCCATGCCGCCAGAATCGTAGCTGAACCGCTGCAGTTCAACGACTTGTCCGCCCAATGGGCAGGTAAATTTTTCAATTGAAACAATGTTTGACATAGCGCTATTTGGCGCAATTTTGAGCCAACCGTCTATTACCGACTCAGGTTAGCGGATATAGACCGAATGGGTAGCACGAACTACTCAACGAGGGTGATAGCGTCAAAGTCCACTCGGCTTGTATTATTTACCCCAATGATGCAGACAGTCTGGCCTTAAGCGGTTGGCGGTCGGCTTAATCATTGACAGATCAACGCCCCTTGTTCGCCACAGATCGGAGACACGTAATGACCATAAAGCAACACGACACCCCCATGCTTGACCAGTTGGAAAGTGGGCCATGGCCCAGCTTTGTGACTGGCTTGAAGCGCCTAGCAAAAGACAGTGAGTACATGTCTGACCTGATGGGTCAGCTAGAGCACTCGTACAAAACCCGCAAAGGCTACTGGAAAGGTGGCACGGTTGGTGTGTTTGGCTACGGTGGTGGCGTGATTCCGCGTTTCTCCGAAGTTGCGGATATGTTCCCGGCTTCCAAAGAATTCCATACCCTGCGGATTCAACCGCCAGCCGGCATGCATTACAACTCCGATGTCCTGCGCAAAATGTGCGATATCTGGGAGCGTCACGGCTCCGGCTTGATCGCCTTTCACGGTCAATCTGGCGACATCATGTTCCAGGGTGCCAGCACCGCCAATGTGCAGGGTGCGTTTGATGAATTGAATGAACTGGGCTTTGACCTGGGTGGTGCCGGCCCTGCCGTGCGCACCAGCATGTCCTGCGTCGGTGCTGCGCGGTGTGAACAATCCTGTTTCGACGAAGCCCGGGCCCACCGCCAGGTTCTCAACACCTTTCTGGACGACATGCACCGTCCGGCACTCCCGTACAAGTTCAAATTCAAGTTTTCGGGTTGCCCCAACGACTGCATGAATTCGATTCAACGTGCCGACATGGCCGTGATTGGCACTTGGCGCGACAACATGCGCACCGATGAGCCGTTGGCACGCAAATGGTTTGCCAAGCATGGCATGACCGAGCTCGTCAACGACGTCGTCAGCCGCTGCCCAACCAAGGCCATCATGCTGAAAGAGACCAAAGATGTCTCCACTGGCGCAAAGATTACCAGCGTGGCGATCAACGACACGCAATCACTTGAAATTGACAACGGCAACTGCGTGCGCTGCATGCATTGCATCAACGTCATGACCGGTGCACTGGCAACGGGTACCGATACCGGCGTGACGGTACTGATGGGTGGCAAGCGCACACTCAAAATCGGTGACCTGATGGGTACCGTAGTGGTGCCATTCATGCCAATGAAAACCGATGCAGATTACCAGGCACTGGTTGAACTGGGCCAAAAGTCAATCGACTTCTTCGCCGAAAACGCACTGGAGCACGAGCGCACCGGTGAAATGATTGAGCGTATTGGCCTGATCAACTTCCTGGAAGGCATCGAACTCGAAGTTGACCCTAACATGGTTTCCACACCGCGCACCAACCCGTACGTTCGTACCGATGGTTGGGACGACGAAGTGGCCAAGATCAATGCCCGCAAAGCAGCCGCCTGATTACCCGACCAAAGACCAAGGAGACACACATGGCAACTATGCGCACCCCCATTGAGAGCGGCGTACCTGACAACAAGCAGTACCTTCATCCGCTGATGCTTAGAAATTATGGCAAATGGAAATACCACGATCGGCCACGTCCAGGCGTTCTGCACCACGTAGCCCATAGCGGCGATCAAATCTGGACAGTTCGTGCTGGCACACAGCGGCAGATGGACTTGTTCACCATTCGCAAACTGTGCGACATTGCCGACACCTATGCCGATGGGCATGTCCGCTTCACGATTCGCAGCAATATTGAATACATGGTGACCGACCCGGCACGTGTAGAGCCATTGGTTGAGGCACTCACCAACAGCGGTTTTCCGGTTGGCGGAACTGGCAACTCTGTATCTGCCATTGCGCATACTCAAGGCTGGCTGCACTGTGACATCCCTGGTACCGATGCCTCGGGTGCGGTGAAAGCGCTGATGGATGATCTACATGCGGAGTTCATCAAGGAAGAGATGCCCAACCGGGTTCACCTGTCCACCTCCTGCTGCGAAATCAACTGCGGCGGTCAGGCCGACATTGCGATCATCGTGCAGCACACCAAGCCGCCCAAGATCAACCATGATCTGGTCGCCAACATGTGCGAACGGCCCACCGTGGTTGCACGCTGCCCAGTTGCTGCCATTCGGCCTGCCATGGTCAACGGCAAACCGTCGCTGGAAATTGATGAAACCAAATGTATGTGCTGCGGCGCCTGCTACCCACCCTGCCCTCCAATGCAGATCAACGACCCAGAGCACAGCAAGCTGGCAATTTGGGTTGGCGGTAAAAACTCCAACGCGCGTGGCAAACCAACCTTCATGAAGATGGTAGCCACCGGTTTGCCAAACAATCCACCACGCTGGCCAGAAGTGTCAGCCATGGTCAAAAAGATTCTGTACACCTACAAAGAAGATGCACGTTCATGGGAACGTGTGGCGGACTGGATCGAACGTATTGGCTGGCCAGCCTTCTTTGAGAAGTGCGATTTGCCATTTACCAAGTATCTGGTAGACGACTGGCGCGGCTCTCGCACCAGTCTGAATGCTTCAACCCATATCCGCTTCTGAGCCTATGCAGGACAGAACACAGTTTGCGCTCGCGCACCAGTTCTGTCCTGCACCGATTAATTCACCGGAACAAACCTCAACATGAAATTCGGTTTACTTGTTAGTGAAGGCCCGTACACCCACCAGGCGTCCGATAGCGCTTACCAGTTTGTGGTGGCCGCAATAGCCAAGGGTCATGAAATCCAGCGTGTATTTTTCTACCACGATGGGGTTAACAACGCGACCCGGCTCACTGAGCCGCCGCAAGATGACCGGCATGTGGTGAACCGCTGGTCAGCAATAGCTGCTGATCACAAAGTGGACTTGGTCGTCTGTGTTGCCGCTGCACTGCGTCGCGGTATCAAGGACGAAGTGCTGGCACCGGGTTTTCGTATTTCAGGCTTGGGTCAACTGGTGGACAGTGGCATCAAGGCTGACCGCATGATCACCTTTGGGGATTAAAAATGACACAAGAACAAGCAAGCGCAAGCGGCCCAAAAGTGAAGAAATTCATGTTTGTTAACCGCAAGGCCCCCTACGGCACCATTTACGCACTGGAAAGCCTGGAAGTGGTATTGATCACCGCCACTTTCGATCAGGATGTCAGCCTGGTATTCATTGACGATGGTGTCTATGAGTTGGTCAAAGGCCAGCAAACCAAAGACATCGGAATCAAGAACTTTTCGCCGAGCTACCGTGCGCTCGATGGCTACGACGTGGAAAAACTCTATGTTGACCAAGCCTCATTGGACTTGCGCGGTCTGACCGAAAAAGACCTGCTGGTTCCGGTTGAGGTACTCGATGCCCAGCAAATGGGAGAACTCATGGCGCAGCAAGACGTTGTCCTGAGCTTTTAATTTGCATCATCGATAAAAGGATACCTACCTATGTTGCACATTGTCAATAAATCACCGTTTCAAACCAGCACGCTGGAAAGTTGCCTGCGTATGGCGCAGCCCGGCAGCGCCGTGCTGCTCATTGAAGACGGTATCTACGGGGCTACTGCTGGCTCTGGCACCGAGGCCCGTGTTCGCCAAGCCAGTGCCTCCGTCAAGTTCTACGCGCTGCAACCCGATATGGATGCGCGCGGCATGACACCCAAGTTGATCGAGGGCATCACCTTGGTCGACTACGCCGGATTTGTCGATCTGGTTGCGCAGTACAAGACTTCGCATTCCTGGCTATAACAAACTGATTCCCTATTACTTTTATTTTTGGAGATAAACATGAGCTTTGAAGTCAACGGAAAAACATACGAAACTGACGAAGAGGGTTACTTGCTGAACCTTGCTGAATGGACCACTGATGCCGCCGCGTACATGGCCGAAGAAGAAAAAGTCCCATTAACTGACAACCACTGGGAAGTCATCAACTTTCTGCGCGAGTACTACAACGAGTACCAGATTGCACCGGCAGTGCGCGTGTTGACCAAAGCCATTGGCAAGCAATTTGGCGAAGAAAAAGGCAACAGCAAATACCTGTACGACCTGTTCCCCTATGGCCCATCCAAGCAGGCCTGCAAGATCGCCGGTTTGCCCAAACCAACTGGCTGTATCTAAGCCAGTTGTTACTCGCCCGGACTGATTCACCTCCACCTTAACGGGACTGCCCATGACGCTGCTGACCATTTTTTATGCAGTCTTGTTTTATATCGCTACCGGTGTCCTCGTCATCGGCGTTGCCGCGAAAATTCGCAGCTATGCCAAGGTGCCAGCACCGCTAAAGATTCCAACAACACCAGCACCCATCACCACCGCAGGGGTGGGCTGGCGCATGGCAGGTGAGGTGATTTTCTTTAACAGTCTGTTCAAGTCCAGCAAATGGACCTGGATCTTTGGCTGGGCGTTTCACATGACGCTGCTGTTGGTGACATTGCGGCATTTGCGCTATTTTCAGGAACCTGTCTGGTTTCCTATCACCTTGGTTCAACCCTTTGGCACCTACGCCGGCTTCATCATGGTCGCCTCGCTGGGTGGTCTTTGGGCACGACGCTGGTTTGTTGACCGGGTGCGCTACATATCGACTCCTTCAGATCACTTGATGCTGGCTTTATTACTGGCCATTGGACTAACCGGCTTGGGGATGCGTTTTGTAGCGCATACCGACATCATTGCCGTCAAGATTTTCTTTCTAGGTTTGATGCGCTTCAGTTGGCAGCCACTGCCAGCCGATCCGATCCTGCTGGTGCATCTGGCGTTGGTCGCGCTGCTCATGCTTATTTTCCCGATCAGTAAATTGCTGCACGCTCCTGGCGTGTTTTTCAGCCCAACCCGTAACCAAGCCGACAATGCCCGTGAGGTTCGACACATATCGGCCTGGGCTACTGCGCTTGAAAAACGCTCCTGAAAACAGGTACGCATCATGGCAACTGCTGCATTTGAAACACCCAAGCTGAAAAGCTACCCCGTCATTCCACTGATACAAGTGGGAGCGATGTCGCACATCAAATCTTTTCCGGCCTCTGGCCCCATCCAGAAGGCTTTGGGATTCCCCGAGGAGTTGGCTGAGGACTGGCAGGCAAAAGTCATCGCAAAGATGGGCGATATGCTGGGAAAATACCGCTCGCTGCAGGTCTACATGGATGCATGTGTACATTGCGGTGCCTGCTCCGACAAATGCCACTATTTCTTGGGCACAGGAGACCCGAAAAATATGCCGGTGGCGCGTCAGGATTTGATGCGCAAAGTCTACCGCCGTTACTTCACATTTGCTGGCAAGCACTTCCCCAAGCTGGTTGGTGCAGTTGACCTGACGCGCGAAGTTCTCGACGAGTGGTACAACTATTTTTATCAATGCTCAGAATGCCGTCGTTGCTCGGTCTTTTGCCCTTACGGCATCGACACGGCCGAGGTCACCATGGCAGCCCGAGAGATCATGGCCTCGGTGGGTCTGGGACAAAAATATGCCAAGGAGATCATCGGCAAGGTACACCGCATCGGCAACAACTTGGGCATTCCGGGTCCAGCGCTTGAAAACACACTAGAAGGCCTGGAAGAAGATACCAAAGACGAGACTGGCTTGGACATCAAGTTTCCGCTTGATGTCAAAGGGGCTGAAGTATTGCTGATCACGCCATCAGCTGACTTCTTTTCTGAGCCTCACGTGGAAAGCCTGATCGGTTACGCCAAAGTGTTTCACGCAGCTGGTATCAGTTGGACTTTAAGCTCGCATGCCTCAGAGGCTGGTAATTTCGGCCTGTTTATTGGCAATTACGAGCAGATGCGCAAAATTTCGATGCGTGTGCGCGAGGCGTCCCTTGAATTGGGTGTCAAACGCATTGTTGTCGGTGAATGCGGCCACGCTTGGCGAATTGCCTATAGTTTTTGGAACACGCTGATTGGGCCTTTCGATTATCTTGATCAGCGCTACCCGGTTCCACAACACATTTGTGAGCTCACCGATGACCTGATCCAGCGCGGCGCCCTGCAATTTGACAAAGAAAAGAACGATGACCGCATCATTACGTTCCATGATTCATGCAACGTGGCACGGGCATCGCGCATGGGCAACATGCCGGGCGGCCAGTTCGTCATTCCCAGGCGAATCATTACGTCGGTCGCCAACCATTTTCATGATATGGCACCGCAGACCATTCTTGAGAGCACATTTTGCTGCGGTGGCGGTGGCGGCGTATTGACCGATGACTTGATGGAAGTACGCGTCAAGGGTGCTTTGCCGCGCATGGAAGCCTTGAAAAACGTGGTCGATGACCATCATGTCAATTTCATGGCCACCATTTGCGCGATTTGCAAGGCGCAGTTCACCAAGGTACTGCCCTATTACGGTTTCAACATGAGTATGGTGGGTGGTGTCCACCAGTTGGTCAGCAAGGCTATCCGCCTTGGAGACAAGTAGCCCGCACACTGACTTCAAGTACAAATATCAGGAGATCCAAACATGTCTGCTTCCCTCGAATCAACGCCCGTCCAAACACTTAACTTTCGCCGCTACAAAGACGGCGACAGCAAAATTGGTTCCTTTCAAAAGGACATTTTTGACGCAGGCCACTCGCACAAGTGCCCAACCTATATTCAAAGCACGCCGCCCTGTCAGGGTAGTTGCCCAGCGGGCGAGGACATTCGCGGCTACCTCAATATCGTGCGTGGCATCGAGAAACCGCCGGCAGGCATGATTTGGCAAGAGTACGCATTTCGCCGACTGACCGAAGCCAACCCGTTCCCTTCTGTCATGGGCCGTGTTTGCCCTGCTCCGTGCGAGTCTGGTTGCAACCGCAATCAAGTTGAAGATTTTGTCGGCATTAATTCTGTCGAGCATTTTCTGGGGGACTACGCCATCAAGAACAAGTTGGCCTATAACAAACCAACCACTCACAGCGGCAAATCTGTCGCCGTGATTGGTGGTGGCCCAGCCGGTATGTCAACCGCTTACCAATTGGCGCTCAAAGGTCACGATGTGACTATTTTTGACGAGCGCGCTGAGCTTGGCGGCATGATGCGCTACGGTATTCCGGGCTTTCGCACACCGCGTGACATTCTTGATGCCGAAATCCAGCGTATTCTCGATCTGGGTATCAAAACCCAAATGAACTGCCGCATCGGCACCGACATCACCATGGCGCAAATTCGCGCCGACTTTAATGCGGTATTTTTGGGCTTGGGTGCTCAGTCGGGTCGGGCATTACCGGTGGAAGGGGCCGATGCGCCCAATTGCGTCACTGCCACGTCTTTCCTCAAAGCGTTCAACGATGGGCGTTTGCAGCATGTCGGTAAACGCGTTGTTGTTGTCGGTGGTGGTGATACCTCTATCGACGTCGCAACCGTGTCACGTCGTTTGGGTCACATTGACAAGATTCATGAATCTGACCGCCCTGAGCACGCCATTGCTGGCCATGTCGCACACGATGTTGCCGAAGCCTCTGTACGCCAAGGTGCCGATGTCACACTGACATCGATCTTTGCAGTGGACAAGATGCAGGCGACCAAGCACGAAGTTGAGCAAGCCCAGGCTGAAGGCATTGCCATTCGGGGTGGCTTGGCTCCAGTGGCCGTTATTCGGGGCGATGACGGTCGCGCGATTGCCCTGCGTGTGATTCGCTGTGAAGCAAAAATCGTCGGTGGCCGTCTGGAAATCAAAAATATTGAAGGCACCGAAGAAGACATTCCCGCTGATTTGATCGTGTCAGCCATTGGCCAGGCTGTTGATTTCACGGGTCTCGACGAGTTCAACAACGGCAAGGGTGCCATTAACAGCGACAAAAATTACCAGGTGCAAGGCCAACCTGGATTCTTTGTAGGTGGCGACGTTGTACGCCCGCACCTGTTGACGACTGCCATTGGACACGGCGCCATTGCCGCCGATGGTATTGATCGGTTTCTGCAACACGAAGCGCTTGATAAGCGTCCCAAGATTGATGTGCACGCATTTGACCTGAAGCGAAAGATGCTCGAAAAGGGCTATACCTTCAGCGAAGTTCATGAGCCGATTCGCGGCACCGACAAAAATTCTGCGGCAATTCATAATTTTGACAACCGCTCGGATCGTTATGTCATTTCGCACAAAGAATTGTTCCTGGGGCACTTCCCCTTTGTGGCACGCAATCGCCGCGGATTGATCACGCTGAGCGAGACAGAGGCTCTGAGCAATTTTGAGGAACGCCTGCAGCCCCTGCTGGAGGCTCAAGCGGTAGCCGAGGCTAAGCGTTGCATGAGCTGTGGGCAATGTTTTGAATGTGACAACTGCGTGGTTTATTGTCCGCAGGTGGCTGTATTTAAGGTGCCAAAAGCCAAATCAACCGTTGGCCGCTATGTGGACACTGACTACAGCAAGTGCATCGGGTGCCACATCTGTGCCGATGTCTGCCCGACTGGCTACATCCAAATGGGTCTGGGGGACTAGGCTTATGTCACGGTCATCCGCTTTTTTCTACTCAACGCCGCGCCAGTGGGTTGGTGTTGGCTTGTTGCTGATTGCCAGTCTGGCCGGAGTTGCGCATGCGGCGACTCCGGCCGGCAGCGAACGGGTGCCGCAACCGGTCATTGAGACCGCCCGCGGTGGCGAGTGTGTGGGTGATCCAGCCTTCATGCGGCGCAACCACATGAAATTGCTCAAACACCAGCGCGTCGACACATTGCGCGACGGAATTCGTGGTGGGCAATTCAGCCTGAAAGAATGCGTGGCCTGCCATGCCAGTCAGACGAGCAACAGCGTAGCTTCCGGTAGCACCAATTTTTGCCAGAGTTGTCATAGTTACGCCGCCGTCAAGATTGACTGCTTTGAATGCCACGCCAATAAGCCGCAAGTGAGCAAGCCATGAAACCAGATAACACGCCACAAGACAAGGAATCGACCCACTCTGGCAGTAGCCGACGCGGTTTTCTTGGCGTCGCTGCAGCCGGCATTGCCGGTATTCTGATAGCGCCCGGTGTCCGCCTGATTGAGATTTCACATGCCGCGCCCAGCAATGCGCCCAGTCAGGCGGTTAGCAGTAAGGTCCGCTGGGGAATGTTGATTGATAGCGGAAAATGCAGCACAGGGTGCGATGACTGCGTGACCGCTTGCAACACTGAAAACGGTCTGTCTGGTGGAACAAAGAGCACGGATTCCCAATGGATTCGTAAGATCGAGATCAAAGAAATACGCACCGGAAAAGTCCAGTCGCTGCCCATGATGTGCCAACACTGCGCCGAGCCACCCTGCGTTGACGTTTGTCCAACCGGCGCATCATTCAAACGCGCAGACGGCATCGTGCTGGTTGACAAGCACATTTGTATCGGCTGTCGCTACTGCATGATGGCCTGCCCCTACAAGGCGCGCTCTTTCGTCCATGAACCCCAAACCGACCAGAAGCCTGACGTGCCGCGCGGAATGGGCACGGTAGAGTCCTGCACCATGTGCGTTCATAAAGTCGACAAAGGCGAATCGCCCGCCTGTGTGAGTGCCTGTTCAAAAGCAGGACATGAAGCTATTTTGTTTGGTGACCTGAATGACCCGACCAGCGAAATCGCCAAGCGGGTTGCCAGTTACCCGGCACGCCAGATCCGTGAAAACCTCGACCTCGACACCGGCGTTCGCTACCTTGGAATCTAAATCATGAAGATATCTTTAAGTGAACTCCATGGAAACAGTCGTGGCTACTATGCTCTGCTGGGCGGTTTGTCGCTGGTTACCCTAATTGGACTGGGTGCCGTTTGGTACATGGAGCACCATGGGCATATCGTGACCGGCATGAACAATCAGATCGTTTGGGGCTTGCCCCATGTGTTCGCCGTGTTTCTGGTGGTGGCAGCGTCCGGTGCGCTGAATGTTGCGTCAATGGCATCTGTCTTTGGAAAGACCGATCTCAAGCCATTGGCACCTTTGTCAGGCGTGCTTGCAATTGCCTTACTGGTGGGTGGGTTGACGGTGTTGATGCTTGATCTGGGTCGACCAGACCGTTTGATTACGGCCATGACGTACTACAACTTCAAGTCCATCTTTGCGTTGAATATATTTCTTTATTCCGGCTTTATCGGATTTACCGTGGTCTACCTGTGGACCATGATGGAACATCGGATGAACCGTTTTACCCCTCTGGCGGGGCTTTTCGCTTTTACCTGGCGCATGGCCCTGACCACTGGCACGGGCTCGATATTTGGTTTTCTGGTGGCGCGCCAAGCCTATGATTCTGCGCTGCTGGCACCACTGTTCATTGCCTTGTCGTTTAGCTATGGATTGGCTGTTTTCCTTTTGGTGCTGATGCTGGCCTTCAAGGGTAGCGGGCGTGTGTTGGGTGATGTCATGATGGCCAAGCTGGCCCGCCTACAAGTGATCTTCATCTCGGCTGGGCTCTACTTCATCGTGATTTACTACCTGACCAATTTGTATTTCACCCGCCATCACGCGTTTGATCGGTTTATTTTGCTCGAAGGCAACGTTTACACCTGGCTATTCTGGCTGGGGCCGGTGCTGCTCGGCGGTGTGCTACCGGTGATTTTGCTGTTGCACCCACGTATCGGTCAAATGCGCGGTCGCATTACGGCCTGTGCCGCCTTGGTCGTTGGTGGAGGCTTTGCACAAATGTACGTCACCATTATTGGTGGGCAGGCCTTTCCGCTGGTGCTTTTTCCGGGCCGTGAAGTCAGCAGTAGCTTTTCAGACGGTGTGATCAACAGCTATTCACCTGCCTTGCCAGAATGGTTGTTGGGTTTTGGCGGCATTGCCATCGCTGGTCTTATCGTCACATTTGGACTGAAGTTTCTTGGCTTCCT
>JBBQZI010000062.1:0-15193 GCA_038207855.1 Burkholderiales bacterium | reverse complement strand
ATCGAACCACGCCAACAAGCGCGCCGTTGGATGCCAGCTCAGGCCAAACATGACTTCATCGACCGTCACCGCCGAGATCGTCAACCTGGGGTTGATTCCTTGGCGGGTTTGCAGCCAGCGCAGTACCCCCGCATCGGGCTGGGCACGCATTAACTCACTCAAAATATTGGTATCAACCAACTGCATGCGCGGCCTCATCAGCAAGCATCTGCACAAAAGCGTTGGGCCGCTCTGTGGCATGGCGATCCGTCAGAACCATTTCAGACACCCCGGCGGCGGCCAAGGCGGCACGGCCTTCGCTGAACTGGTCTATCAAAGACGACTCGCGTTGCCTGGCCCGCCATTGGTCAAACTCGGCAAATTCGTCCGGATTGACCAATACGGCGACGGGTTTGTCGCGGTTGTAAATAGCTTGGGGCTCCTGCGCCGTCAAACGCACGACTTCAGAAAACTGTTGTTTGGCTTGGGCGATGTTCCAGGTCATGATATGTCCATATTAAATGATCATGAAGGACATATTAACAGCATCAAAACTTCTTACCGAAAGTCCGGGACGAACCCCTTTTTAGACGCTGCGTAAAAATTCGGCTTGACCGCGTGCTGGCCAGGTATTAACCGTGGGAAGACCAGCCACCGGTGGCGTACGACGCGACTTTAGGTCAGGTGCATGGTTAAAAAATTCTCGTTAAAAGATGCCGTGTTTATGAATGTTATAGAATTATTAAACATATATTTAATATTCATCTTTAAAAAGAAATGACATCATGAACACGGGTCCAAAGACCAATCCATCGGGTGAAGTGACCTTCAGCGCAGCGCCGGTTGCGACCGATCCGGCAGCACGCACCGAGCCTATTCACCTGGAAAATAACGTGCTGTTTGTCCAGTTTGAAACCCCACCTCGGTCTTCGATGGCTTGATGCGTTACGGAACCGAAGACGAATCTGGATCGGATATTTTTGACATGAAAAACGGTGCGAATCGCCCCCCGGCCCGAGTGATCCCGATTCAGGCGCTGCCGGCTCGGGAGAGTTCCAATGAACTGCTTTCCTTGTACGCGAAGCAGGTCAAACTGTACCCACGTGCCGTCAGTGGCCGCTTTGCACGCTGGCGCTGGATCATGGTCTGGGTCACGCAACTGGTTTTTTACGGAACCCCCTGGGTGCCGTGGAATGGTCGGCAGGCCGTGCTGTTTGATCTGGCTGGCGGTCGGTTCTTTATTTTTGGCTTGGTGCTTCACCCCCAGGACTTGATCTATCTGGCGGCTCTGCTGGTGCTGGCAGCACTGGTGCTGTTTTTCTTTACTGCCATGGCCGGTCGACTTTGGTGTGGGTACGCCTGTCCACAAACGGTTTATACCGAGCTTTTTTTGTGGTTGGAGCACCATACCGAAGGTGATCGCCTGGCCCGCATGCGACTCGATGCGGCTCCATGGGGCATGCAAAAGATAGCTAAAAAAGGTGCCAAGCAAGCCGCATGGATTGCCGCCAGCCTGATCACCGGCTTTACTTTCGTGGGTTATTTCACGCCGATTTCGGCACTACTGGCTGAATTAACCACACTCGGATTCTCGCCCTGGGAATGGTTTTGGATACTCTTTTATGCATCTGCCACCTACGGCAACGCCGGATTCATGCGAGAGCAGTTTTGCAACTATATGTGCCCGTATTCTCGAATCCAAAGCGCCTTGACCGACATGGACACCATGGTCATCGCTTATGACACTGAGCGTGGCGAGGCAAGAGGGTCACGCGCGCGCACGGTGGACCCCAAGTCGGTTGGGCTGGGCGACTGCGTCGATTGCACCCTGTGCGTTCAGGTTTGTCCCGCCGGTATCGATATCAGAAACGGTCTGCAGAACGAATGCATCGCTTGCGCTGCGTGTATTGATGTCTGCGACGAAGTCATGAGCAAGATGGATTACCCCAAAGGGCTGATCCGGTATTCATCAGGCAATGGCATTGCCAACAAGCTGAGCACCGCGCAAATGGTGAAACGGGTCTGGCGGCCACGGGTCTGGATTTATGCCATTTTGTTGCTGATCACCAGCAGCGTCTTCATCATCAGTCTGTCGGCTCGCACCGGTTTCTCGGTGGATGTGATCAAGGACCGGGGCACGATGGCGCGCGAGGTTGGCAACGGTGACATTGAAAATGTCTATCGACTCCAAATCATGAATGCCACAGAGCGTGCTCAAACCTACACAACGAATGTCTCTGGCATACCGGGACTGCTGATGGCAACCGAACCCAAACTGACGGTTGCCGCCACCGGCATCGGCTCTCTGACCATTCGCCTGACCTTGCCCGCTCATGCCGCGCAAAGCTTGCATGGTGTGACCAGTCCAATCGTTTTTCGGGTGCAGGTGTTGGACCATGACAAGGTCGAAACCGCCGATGAAAAATCGACTTTTTATGTTCCTCGCTAGCCCACATCACGTAGCGCAGACCTGACCGCCCATTCGCTGCAATTGACACAACTGACATGGCCAAAAAATTTCCCATACACCCGGCAAATCCTGGGCGCATTTGCTGGGGTTGCGACAAGTTCTGCGCGACCGATTCGATGGCCTGCTCAAACGAGCGTTCGCCACACCCTGAAGAACTGTTTGGTGAAGATTGGCTTGCCTGGGGACAAGATCGATTGGCCAGTCCAGAACCGGCAGCTGAGTCTGTCGTTCCGAGTGAGCCAAAACCACTGATGTCTGAAAGCTAGTATTAATTTAGTAGCTGCTTATGCAGCAGTTACAAGGGCGGCAGGCCTAAACAGCTTCCTGTTGATTGCGCATCCAGTCAGCCGTCTGTAAAAATGATTTGTTCAGACTGGCCCGCAAATCATTCGGCACGCCCGTCTCCAGCATGGCCTGGTTCATGCAGGCCAGCCACTGGTCGCGCCCCTGCAGGTTCACCTTGAACGGCATGTGCCGCTGTTTCAGGCGCGGGTGACCAAAGCGGTCGGTGTAATGCTGTGGGCCACCGAGCCAGCCGCACAAGAACCAAAACAGCTTTTGCCGGGCATCGTCCAACACGTTGCCGTGCACGGCGCGCAGCTCAACGTAGGCCGGCTCCAGGTCCATCAGGTCGTAAAAACGCTCCACCAGCGCATGGACGCGCGCCTCGCCACCGATTGTTTCAAACGGTGTCGCAACTATCGGTTTTTCTTCAGTCATCATAGTCAAATTGGCCTCCAGCCCTTATAGATAGTGCGTCAATAGCTATAAATTAAATAGCACAAAAAAAACAATGTACCTACTTTAGTAAGTGCATTGATTTAGTCTCACACCGCGGCTCGCCGCAGCGTTTCTACCACCGGGCGCAGCAGCACATCGCGCAAGCCCCACCAGCCCGCCGCCAGCGCCAACACAGCACCCGCCAATGAACCCAGCAACGGCACCCAGAGCGACACCACCCAGGTGAAATCGAACACGTAGCGCGCCAGCGCCCACCCCACCATGCTTGCCACAACCGAGGCCAAAAAACCCGCCAGCAGGCCGACCCCGATGAGCTCAATGCGTTGCACCTGGCGCAGCAAGCTGGCGCGGGCACCAACAGCACGCATGATGGCAAATTCACGCGCCCGCTCCTCACGGGTGGCGGTAACAGCAGCAAACAACACCACCAAACCAGCCGCAAGCGTGAAGGCAAACAAGAATTCGACTGCGCCAATCACCTGGTCGAGCACGCGCTGAATCTGAGCGATGGTGGCCGTCATGTCCACCGTGGTGATGTTGGGAAAACGCCGCACCAGCGCATTGTCAAAACCCGGTGTCGGCGGGGCCTTGAAGGCGCTCATGTAGGTGGCCGGCACATTGTCGAGCTTGTCTACCGGGTACATGGCAAAGAAATTGGCCCGCATCGAGCCCCAATCGACTTTGCGCAGTGAAGTGATCTTTGATTCAACCTGCATGCCGCCCATGTCAAATTTGAGTGTGTCACCAACGCTCAGACCGAGCGTTTTGGCAATGCCTTCTTCGACACTGATGGCGCCGGCTTCGTTGGCTTGCCAGCGCCCGGCAACGACGATGTTTTGCACGGGTTGGCGTGCGCTGTGCGACAGATTGAACTCACGATCAACCAGCCGGCGGGCACGTTCGTCGCTGTAATCATCCGGGCTGATGTCACGGCCATTGATGGCCACCAGCCGGCCGCGAATCATCGGATAGAAGTCAAATTTGCTAATTCCTGCCGTCTTGAGTGCCTGGCCAAAGGCGTCGCTTTGATCAGGCATGACGTTGATGACAAAGCGGTTGGGTGCGTCTGCCGGAGAGGCTTGTCGCCAGCTGCTGATGAGGTCGGTGCGCAACAACACCAGCAGCACCAGCGCCAGCAAGCCGACCGCCAAACTGCTGATTTGCACCACGGCAAAGGCCGGGCGGGCCGAGATTTGCCGCGTCGCCAGCACCAGCGCGGTAGGGGCGGTGGCATCGTTGACGACCCGGCGTAACAGCTTGACCGCCAGCCAGCTCAAGCCCGCAAACAACAAGGTGGCAGCAGCAAAACCACCCACCGCAATCAGTCCGAGCTTGACATCGCTGCTGGCGGCCATCAACAGGGCAGCAAAGCCCAAAATGCCCAACCCCAAGACGGTCAGCGATGCCGGTTTGAGCCCCCCAACATCGCGGCGAATCACCCGCAACGGCGGCACCTGCGCCAATTGCAACACCGGAGGCAGGCCAAACGCCAGCAGCAGCGTGAGCCCCATGCCCATGCCAAACAGCACCGGCCAGACACTGGCAGCGGGCAAACTGGCATCCACCAGTCCGGCCAACAAAGCGACAAAGCCGTAATGCACCACAAAGCCCAGCGCCACGCCCAGGCCGCTGGCCAGCAGGCCGATCAGGACAAACTCAAAGCTGTAAGCCGCCGCAATGGTGCGCTGGGGCAAGCCCAACACACGCAGCATGGCGCAGTCGTCCAGATGACTGGCGGCAAAACCGCGCGCAGCCAGCGCCACGGCCACAGCGCTTAATAGCGCAGCCAGCAAGGCAATCAGATTGAGAAATTTCTCGGCTCGTTCGAGCGTACTGCTGAGTTCGGGGCGGCCACCTTGCAGCGATTCCACCCTGACACCGCGCACCGAACGCGCCAGAATCTGTGCCTGCGACCAATCCACAAAGGCCTGCACGGCCTGATCAGGTCCGGCTACCGCCAGCCGGTAGCTGATGCGGCTGGCAGGCTGAATCAGGGCGGTGGCGGCCACACTGGCCTGGTTGATCATCACGCGCGGGGCGAAACTCATGAAGCCGGCACCACGATCAGGCTCGTTGTCGATGATCCGCGCGATGTTGAATCGGCTGTCGCCCAGCAGCAGCGTGTCGCCCATGTGCAGATTCAAGCTCTCCAGCAGCCCCGCGTCAACCCAGGCCTGACCCGCTGCAGGCACCTCATGCGTCAACGCCCCGGGCTCGCCCGGACTGGCGCTGACCCGCAAACTGCCGCGCAGTGGGTAGCCGGGCTCAACCGTTTTCAATGCCACCAGCTTGGTCTGGCCGCCTTGCGCTTCAGGCGCACGCGCCATGGTCGGAAAACTCAGGGTTTGTGCTTGTGACAGCCCCAGTGCTTGCGCCTGCGCCAAAAAAGCCTTCGGCATCGGGTTGTCACTGACCACCACCGCATCACCGCCAAGCAACTGGCTTGCATCACGCTGCAAGCCACCTTTGAGCCGGTCGGCAAAAAAACCAACCGCAGTCAGCGCCGCCACCGCCAGCGTCACGGCCACCATCAGCAAGCGCAGTTCACCGGCGCGCAAATCACGGGTGAGTGAGCGCAACCCCAAGCGCAAGAATGAAATAGTCATGGCTGGAAGATACAGTAGTCCGGCAACCACTGCCCGCCGGCCGGAATTGCGCCCTGTGGGCACAGCGGTCATCGACGACTTACGGGATCACGGTGGCGGTGCATCGGTTACCTGGGCATCGCAGTCGCAACCCGTGCCAGCAGCCACCCAACGGCGTGCAAACCGCCCCAAAAGCCAGACCAGCAAAGGTGTCAGGCAATGCAGCCGAGGCGCAAGAGCCGCCTGAATGACCTCCTGCGGCGCAACAATCCCACCGCAGCGGTATTGCAGCGCTTCAGTTTGCCAACGCAGCGCCCGACAGGCCCCGTGAAATCGACCCGACAGCAACACGCCCAGCGGACACGGCTCAAGCAGGCAGCAGACACCGCAACCGTTGCACGCAGCACCCAGCGCAGGCTTGGACGGGGCATCGCTAAAAATGGGGATTGTGGTGGTTGACGGCATTGAATTTGAGGGCACAACTACAATTTAATACCAGTTGCTACCCATCGCGTCTTTTTTCATAGCCACCTGTGGGCCAGCAAAGCGCAAGAGTTGCCTCACAACTTCTACAGGGCTGACCCTCTGCATTGTCCATGAAACGTTTTTGGTTATTGTTCTCACAATCAGTCACCGTCTTGCTGGCGGCCTACTTTGTTATCGGCACACTCAAGCCCGGCTGGATCAATCTGCGCAATCCATCTGGAACCGTCGCCGTGCTGGAGGCTCCGGCAGCCGGACCGGGTGTGACTCCGGCAGGCAGTTTTCGGCTGGCCGCACAAAAGGCCTCGTCCGCAGTGGTCAGTATCAACACCAGCAAAAACGCCCGCCCGGGGCCGCACAGCAATGACCCCTGGTTCAAATTTTTCTTTGGTGAACAGCAAAACGAGCCTCAAATTGGTCTTGGCAGTGGCGTGATCGTCAGCGCCAGCGGCTACATCCTGACCAACAACCATGTGGTGGAAAGTGCCGATGAGATCGATGTCATGCTCAACGATAGCCGCCACGCCCGTGCCAAAGTGATTGGCACAGACCCGGACTCGGATCTAGCGGTTCTGAAAATCGAGCTCGATCGGCTGCCAGTCATTGTGCTGGGCGACTCCAATGTGCTGCAGGTGGGCGATCAGGTGCTGGCCATTGGCAACCCATTTGGCGTCGGTCAGACGGTTACCAGCGGCATTGTGAGTGCGCTTGGACGCAACCAATTGGGCATCAACACCTTCGAGAACTTCATCCAGACCGATGCGGCCATCAACCCGGGTAACTCGGGCGGTGCGTTGGTAGATACCAACGGCAGTCTGCTGGGTATCAACACTGCCATTTATTCGCGCTCGGGCGGCAGCATGGGCATTGGCTTTGCCATTCCGGTCTCAACCGCCAGGATGGTGCTTGAGGGCATCGTCAAAGATGGTCAGGTTACACGCGGCTGGATTGGCGTGGAGCCCAATGAACTGACGCCCGAGTTGGCGCAAACCTTTGGCGTGGATGCCAAACAAGGCGTCATCATCACCGGCGTCTTGCAAAACGGCCCAGCCGCCAAGGGCGGCATGAAGCCGGGCGATGTGGTGGTTCGGGTGGCTAAACAAGATATTCACAGCGTCTCAGAGTTGCTGTCCGACGTGGCCGCTTTGAAACCGGGTGCGGTCACCTCTTTTGAGGTTCAGCGCGCCAATGGCACGGTCAATTTGCAGATTGCCCCAGGGTTGCGGCCCAGGCCGCGTCAACAGCTGCAGCAGCAGTAAAAACAGCGTCAGGAAGCCGGGGCTGGCGTGTCATCATCTGCGGGCGCCTTGGTGTGCCGGATGAACAACTGCGCAGCCCAGATGCCGACCTCATACAGCAGCACCATCGGAATGGCCAGCGCCAATTGCGACACCACATCAGGCGGTGTCACGATGGCTGCAATGATGAAAGCCAGCACGACAAAATAGCCGCGAAATTCTTTCAGTTTTTCGATGCTGAAAATACCCATGCGGGCCAACACCACCACCACCACTGGCACTTCAAACGCCATGCCAAAAGCCAAAAACATGGACAACACAAAGTCCAGATAGGCCTCAATATCGGGCGAAGCGGTGATGCTTTTCGGCGCGAAACTCTGAATGAACGCAAACACCCGGCCAAATACCAGAAAGTAGCTGAACGCGACACCGGTAAAAAACAGCACGGTGCTGGAAATCACCAAGGGCAGCACCAGTTTTTTCTCGTGAGAATAAAGTCCCGGTGCCACAAACGCCCACAACTGGTACAACACCACCGGCAGCGCAATCAGAAACGCCGCCACCATCATCACCTTGAGCGGCACCATGAACGGTGAAATAACCGAAGTGGCAATCAGCGTCGAACCCTTTGGCAAATGTGCCACCAGCGGCGCGGCCAATAGGTCATACAGCGCGCCCGGTCCGGGGAAAAAAGCCAGCACCACCGCCGCCACTGCCACGGCGATAGCGGCCTTGACCAGACGGTCACGCAACTCGACAAGGTGGGCGACAAACGGCTGTTCGGTGCCAGCGAGTTCGTCGGCTTTTTTAGAGGAATCTGTCATCAATTGAATTTAGTTGGCCGAAAGCGCGCCACACGGGCCGCGCCCGACAATGCCTTGGTACGCACACCGGAACGGGCCTTGTACCAGTTGGGCATGGCACCTTGTTTCAGGCGCCAGTTCTTTTTGGGGTGGTGGTATTCGGGCACAGACCCAGGCATCGATGGCCGGTAATCCGAGATGCCTTCTGATGCTGTGTTGGTGGCCTCAGCCCACGATTTTTCGAAATCTGCTGCGTTGCTTTGAATGGATTGACTCACGTCCTTGGCCGCGCTTTCCACCGACTCCTTCATTTTTTTGAGCTCATCGAGCTCCATGGAGCGGCTGACCTCGGCCTTGACATCCGCCATGTAGCGCTGCGCCTTGCCCAACATGGTCCCCACCATGCGGGCCACGCCTGGCAGCTTTTCCGGCCCGATGACGATCAGCGCCACGGCACCAATCAGCGCCAGCTTGGAAATCCCCAGATCAATCATGCGAAATCAAGACTTTTGCTTGGCTTCCACGTCAATCGTGGTTTTCTCAACGCCCGCGGCATTGGCCACCTGCGACGGTGCTGCTGGTTTTTCTTCCGGGGTCAAGCCGCCCTCTTTCATGCCCTCTTTGAAGCCTTTGACCGCACCACCCAGGTCGCCGCCAATGTTCTTGAGTTTTTTGGTGCCAAACACCATGACGACGATCAACAGAACGATCAGCCAGTGCCAAATTGAAAATGAACCCATTGTTTTCTCCTAAGGAATGATCTGAATTTTAAACGGCACGCCCACCACAGGCGCACCCGAACCAGTATTTAACCCCGCAACCAAGGCCGCGGGCCGCCCATCACATGAATGTGCAGGTGGTGCACTTCCTGCGCACCTTCGGCCCCGGTGTTGCAAAGCATCCGAAAGCCCCCCGCAGGGTAGGGATTACAACCCTCTTGCAGAGCCAGCTTCGGAATCATCACCATCATGCGCCCCATCATCGCCGCATGTGCATCGGTCAACAGCGCCATCGACGGAATATGCAACTTCGGAATGATCAAGAAATGCACCGGAGCCGACGGATGAATGTCGTGAAAGGCGTAAAACTCATCGTCCTGATAAACCAGTTTGGACGGGATTTTGCCCGCCCCAATTTTGCAAAACAGGCAATCTGGGTCATGGTCTACAACGTGCTCAATCATTCAGGTATCTCCATCGGCAAGCCTTTGTTCATGCGCACCATGCCGGTGATGATGCGGTACAAGAACCAGACTGAAATTGAAATCCAGGCCAGCCAGCCCGGCAAAATAAACAAAAACCACAAGGGTGTTGTCACCAGATACAACAGCGCGGCAATGATCACCGTGCGGATGCGCCAGCGAAAGTGCGATGCATGCCAAGTGCCACGCGCATCATCGCGCTTGACCATGTCCAGCACCAACGCGGCAATCAACAACACCGGGCCAAACTGGCCACCGGGAATCAGCGCCGCCACGGCCACGATCAAATGCAGCACATAGCTGATGGTGCCCACCGTGTTGAGCGCATTGAGCTTTTCCAGGTTCATGCCATCAGCCGAACCTGGCGGCTCGCCACCGGTGAAATCTTGCGTCATGTTTTTTCTCCGGCCGCGTCGCCTTCACGCGCGTTGACTTTGCGCAAGGCTTTTTCTTCCAGCCCACTGGTGCCCTCGCGGCGCTGCAACTCGGCCACCACATCGGCCGGGCTCAGCCCGTAATGCGCCAATGCCACCATGCAGTGAAACCACAGGTCGGCCACCTCGCAGACAATCTTGGTCTTGTCACCGCCATGATCGGCATCCTTGGCCGCCATCACCACTTCGGTGGCCTCTTCGCCGATTTTTTTCAAAAATGCATCGGGGCCCTTGTGCAGCAAGCGCGCCACGTAGCTGGCCTGCGGATCACCGCCACGCGCGGGCAGGCGACTTTCAATCACCTGTGCCAGGGCGCTAAGAGAATCTGTCAATGTGGATTGAGAAGGGGTCATTTGTAAATGGTTTGCGGGTCTTTCAGCACCGGGTCAACGGCACGCCAAACACCATTGTCATACACGCTGAAGAAACAACTGTGACGCCCGGTATGGCAGGCAATACCCGGCGTGTGGCCAATTTGCGTGACCTGGAGCAACACCACATCGGCATCACAGTCAACACGGATTTCATGCACGGTCTGCACGTGGCCCGATTCTTCGCCCTTGAACCACAGCTTGTTGCGCGAACGGCTGAAATAAACTGCGCGACCCAGTTCAACGGTCTTTTGCAAGGCCTCGCGGTTCATCCAAGCGAACATCAGCACGTCGCCTGTGCCCTGCTCTTGCGCGATGACCGGCACCAGCCCTTGCGCGTCCCATTTGATCGTATCCAAGTAGTTCATGGCGGCATTGTCGGTGATTTGATTTGCTTCAAAATAAATAGCTGCTCGCGCAGTATCCATAAGGGCTAGAGGCCAAAAATGCTTATAACCGGACGGGGATGCTGCGTTCAGCCATGCGCGCCTTGGCTTGCGCCACGGTGAATTCGCCGTAGTGAAAAATACTGGCAGCCAGCACCGCATCAGCACCGCCGAGTTGTATGCCGTCAGCCAGGTGGTCAAGCGTACCAACGCCACCCGAGGCAATCACCGGCACGCCGACCGCATCGCTCACGGCGCGCGTCAGGGCCAAGTCAAACCCGGCCTTGGTGCCGTCGCGGTCCATGCTGGTGAGCAAAATCTCACCAGCACCAAAGTCCGCCATTTGCGTGGCCCAAGCCACCGCGTCCAGGCCAGTGTTTTTGCGCCCACCGTGGCTGTAGACATCCCAACCTTCACCACGGTCGAGCAAGTCGTTGCCAAAGCGGCGTTTGGCATCAATCGCGACCACGATGCACTGGGCACCGTATTTGCGCGATGCGTCTTTGATCACCTGCGGGTTGGCAATCGCTGCCGAGTTGAAACTGGTTTTGTCGGCCCCCGCGTTAAGCAAGCGGCGCACATCGTCAACCGTGCGCACGCCGCCACCCACCGTCAGCGGGATGAACACTTGGGATGCCACCGCCTCGATGATGTGCAGAATCAGATCGCGCCCATCGCTGGTGGCAGTGATGTCCAGGAAGGTCAGTTCGTCGGCACCCTGCTCGTTGTAGCGCGCGGCAATCTCGACCGGGTCACCGGCATCGCGCAATTCAACAAAATTGACCCCTTTGACAACCCGGCCACCGGTCACGTCAAGGCAGGGGATAATGCGTTTGGCTAGCACTGAGGGTCAGCCATTGAGCGCATCGGCCCGCTCTTGCGCAGCTTGAAAGTCAAGGTCGCCGCTGTAGATGGCGCGTCCGCAAATGACACCAGCAACACCGCTGTCTTCGACTGCGCACAGCGCTTCGATGTCAGCCATGTTGGACAGGCCGCCGGAGGCGATCACCGGAATCGTCAGCGCTTGCGCCAAGCGCACCGTCGCCTCAATATTCAGGCCCGACAGCATGCCATCGCGGCCAATGTCGGTGTAAATGATGGACTCCACGCCGAAGTCTTCAAACTTTTTACCCAAATCAACCACGTCGTGGCGCGTCAGCTTGCTCCAGCCGTCGGTCGCCACCTTGCCGTCTTTGGCATCGAGGCCGACGATGATGTGGCCACCAAAGGCGGTGCAGGCATCCTGCAGAAAACCGGGGTTGCGCACCGCCGCCGTGCCAATAATCACGTAGCGCAGGCCGGCATCGAGGTAGCGCTCGATGGTGTCGAGGTCGCGAATGCCGCCGCCCAACTGCACGTCGACCTCACTGCCAATTTCTTTGAGGATTTTGCGGATCGCCGCTTCGTTTTTGGGCTGACCGGCAAACGCGCCGTTCAAATCCACCAAATGCACGCGCCGCGCCCCCTTGTCAACCCAACTGCGCGCCATCACAGAAGGCTCTTCGCTGAAGGTGGTGGACAGGTTCATGTCGCCTTGTTGCAAACGCACGCAATGGCCGTCTTTGAGATCAATCGCAGGAATTAAAAGCATGATGCTTGGGTGGAGTGGATAAAAAAGCCAAAGAAAAAATGCCGTGTAAATCAGCGCACACAGCGTGACGGAGAATTTGGCGCGTCGGTTTCAGGCGCATGAAACGACAGGAGGGCAACGGGACACATCGGCAGGATTGACTGAATCAGGGATTCCAGTGGAGGAAGTTGCGGTACAGAGATAAACCGTGCTCAGAACTTTTTTCAGGGTGAAATTGGGTGGCAAAAATATTATCACGCGCAATCGCCGAACTGAAGCGCTGTCCGTAGTCGGTCTGGCCCACGCTGTGGCGCGCATCCGACGGTTTGGCGTAAAAACTGTGCACAAAGTAGAAATAGCTGCCATCGGGCACATCGCCCCATATCGGATGCGGTGGGGCACCGTGGTTGTTTTGCCAGACCTGGTTCCAACCCATTTGCGGCACTTTGTAGCGACTACCGTCGGGCTGCAACTGGCCCGCCAGCTCAAATTTGATGACTTCGCCGTGAATCTGCCCCAGGCAGGGTGTGCCTTGCCCCTCATCACCGGCATGACCTTCATGGCTGTGGTCCAGCAGCATCTGCATGCCCACACAGACACCCATCACGGGTTTGTTTGCCAGCGCGTGCATCACTGCGGGGTACATACCCGAATCATGCAACTCGCGCACGCAATCGCGGATGGCACCCTGCCCGGGCAGCACCACGCGGTCGGCAGCCATGACTTCCTCCGGGCGCTGGGCCCACACCACCTCGATCTGCGCACCACGGGCTGCGGCCAGCACAGCGTTGGTCACGGAGCGCAGGTTGCCCATGCCGTAATCGACCACGGCAACGGTTTTACCAGACCATTTATTTGCTACTATATTCATAGCTTGTTACGCAATGAACACGAGGGCTAGAGGCCGATTTTTCATATAAAACTACAAAGAGCCTTTGGTCGACGGAATTTGCCCCAGGGCGCGCGGATCAAACTCCAGCGCACTGCGCAGGGCGCGGGCGAAGGCTTTGAAGACGCTCTCGCACTGGTGATGGGCGTTGTCGCCTTTGAGGTTGTCGATGTGCAGGGTGATGAAAGCGTGGTTGGCAAAGCCTTGAAAAAACTCATGCACCAGTTGGCTGTCAAACGTGCCGATCATGCCGCTGGTGAACTTCACATCCATCACCAAACCGGGGCGGCCTGAAAAATCAATCACCACGCGGCTCAAGGCTTCATCCAGCGGCACGTAGGCGTGGCCGTAGCGGCGAATGCCTTTTTTGTCACCGACCGCCTTGTGCACCGCCTGGCCCAGTGTGATGCCAACATCTTCAACCGTGTGGTGGCCGTCGATGTGCAAATCGCCCTCGGCATCAATGTCCAGGTCAATCAAGCCGTGGCGGGCGATCTGGTCAAGCATGTGGTCAAAAAAACCAATGCCGGTGTGCAGGCGCGACACGCCGGTGCCATCCAGATTGACGCGCACTGAAATTTGCGTCTCGGCGGTGTTGCGCGTCAGCTCGGCGATGCGCGGCACTTGAGTACCCTGTGGTTCGGCGCGTTCGGTCAAAGCGAAATTGGTCATAGTGAGGCTTCCAGAGCTGCCAACAAGTGGCGATTTTCTTCAAACGTGCCCACCGTCAGGCGCAGGCAGTTGGTCAATAGAGCATGCATTTTAGAAACGTTCTTCACCAGCACGCCACGCGATTTCATGCTGTTAAAGGTTTTTTCTGCATCCGGCACGCGCAGCAAAATCATATTGGCTTGACTGGGAAAAACCACCACACCATCAAACTCTGACAACGCCTCCAAAAGAAGAGCGCGCTGTGCCCGTATCTTCTGGGCTTGCGCCTCAAAAACCTCGTGATGCTCGAGCGCAAACAGGGCGGCTTCGCAGTTGAGCACGCTGACGTTGTAGGGCGGGCGCACTTTGTCAATCTGATCGATCAGCGCCTTCGGGCCGATCAGGTAACCCAGCCGGATACCGGCCAGTCCAAATTTGCTCAAGGTGCGCAGCAGCAGCACATGGTGGTGGCTGGCCAGATGGTTGATGTAACTTTTGGCGGCAAAGGGCTGATACGCCTCATCGATCACGACCAGACCGCCGCGCTCGCCGGCAGCCGTGATGACCGCGTCCATCGCCTCATCGGACCACAAATTGGCGGTCGGGTTGTTGGGGTAGGCCAGGTAGGTGATGGCGGGGCGGTGCCGAGCGATGGCCGCCAGCATGGCTTCTTGGTCCAATTCGAAATCAGCCGTTAACGGCACACCAACGAAGTCAAGCCCCTGCAACTGCGCGCTCATGGCGTACATCACAAAGCCCGGCACCGGGGCCAGCACGCAGGCTTTTTCGCAGGCCTTTTTGAACCCGTGGGCTGCGTCCGGCGGCAGTGCGCAGGCCAGTGCCAGCAGGCTGATCAATTCATCCGAGCCATTGCCCAGCATCAGATCAAACCCGTCGGGCATGCTGGCGTGCGCTGCCAAGGCACGGCGCAAATCGTCGATACGGCCATCGGGGTAACGGTTCAGCGCCAGCGCGCCCAGGCGTTGACCCAATTGTGCTTGCAGCTCAGGCGACAAGCGGTGCGGATTTTCCATGGCATCGAGCTTGACCATGCCTTTGGAATCTTGCACCACGTAGGCGTGCATGGCCAGGATGTCGGGGCGAATGCGGCGGGAGATCAGTGTTTCAAGTTCAGGCATTGGATGGCTCGATCGTCAAGACGATTGCTCTTGGCCGGGATGGCGACATTTCATGATTTGGAATGGCTAACGCTGTGAAAGTTGGGCGAATTACTTCAGCCGCATCTCGGCCGCCCGGGCATGCGCTTGCAGGCCCTCGCCGTGCGCCAGCACCGAGGCAATCTGGCCCAGAATTTGCGCGCCCGCTTCGCTGACTTCAATGATGCTGCTGCGCTTTTGAAAATCATAAACGCCCAAGGGCGAACTGAAGCGC
>JBBQZI010000061.1:0-15226 GCA_038207855.1 Burkholderiales bacterium | reverse complement strand
GGTCGACGTAGCTCTCGACCATGAGCCTCACGCCCACCGCCGAGAGATACCCCGGACCGGGCGTAGACGCGAAGTCGGCCAGGAGCTTGGGCCCCGATCAAGACAATCACCACCTTTCAGGTTGGCGACCGCGTGCGCATGGTCATTGAGCCTCAAGGCCAATGGGTGCACAGCGCCTACCAAAGCGATGAACAGTTTGTCGTGGAGCTTAAGCCTGTTAAAGTGGATTCGTCCAAACTGACCCAAGGGCCGGGCTACACGGGGCAGAAACTGTCACTGAATTTCCAGAATATTGAGGTGCGCTCACTGCTGCAGGTGATTGCAGATTTCACCAACTTCAACATCATCACCTCGGACTCGGTCAATGGTTCGGTCACCCTGCGCCTGCAGGATGTGCCGTGGGATCAGGCGCTGGACATCATTTTGCAAGCCAAGGGCTTGGGCATGCGCAAGACCGGTAACGTGCTGTGGATTGCGCCCAAGGAAGAAATCAACTCCAAGGAAAAGCTTGATTTGGAGGCCACTGCCGCGCTGCAGGGCCTGGAGCCGTTGCGTACGCAGTCCTTCCAGCTGAATTACACCAAGGCCACGGAAGTGGCGGCGCAGCTCACGGCCTCAACCGGAGGAACCACGGGCGCGCGCTTGCTCAGCCCCCGTGGCAGCGTGATTTCCGAGGCGCGAACCAACCAATTGTTTGTGACGGACATTCCGAGCAAGCTTGAGCAGGTGCAGGAGCTCATTGGCAAACTGGATATTCCGGCCCGTCAAGTGCTGATTGAGGCGCGCATCGTTGAAGCATCGGACACCTTTGGCCGTTCGCTGGGTGTGAAGCTGGGGGGTGCTGATTTGCGCGCACAGCAAGGTGGTGATGGCGGCTACTCGGTCGGTAACGGCAACCGTGTAGCCTTTGGTAGCAGCTACGGTAATGCAGTGGCCAGCAGCGGGGCGGGCGGTACCGTCGACTTGACAGGTAACTTTGTGAACTTGCCCGCAATAGGTCAAAACGGCTACAACCCGGCCACCTTTGCGCTGTCCATCTTCAGCTCGGCAGCCAACCGTTTTCTGAATCTGGAACTGTCGGCGCTTGAGGCGGATGGCAAGGGCAAAGTGGTGTCAAGCCCACGTGTGGTGACCGCCGACCAGATCAAGGCGCTGATCGAGCAAGGTACCGAGTTGCCTTACCAGGTGGCATCTTCCAGCGGAGCAACATCGATCGCCTTCAGAAAGGCCAATTTGAAGCTGGAAGTCACACCGCAGATCACGCCTGAAGGCAATATTATTTTGACGCTGGATGTCAATAAGGACACTGTGGGGCAATCCACTGCGGCGGGGTTTGCCATCAATACCAAGCACATTCAAACGCAAGTGCTGGTTGAAAATGGCGGCACTGTGGTGATCGGCGGTATTTTCGAGCTGACCGAGACCGACAGCGAAACCAAAGTGCCATTGCTGGGCGACTTGCCGGGTGTCGGTAATCTGTTCAAGAGCCTCTCCAGAGTTGCCAACAAGCAGGAAATGCTGGTGTTCATTACACCGAAGGTTGTGGCTGACAAGGCTGCCCGGTAAGGCCAGTCAAACAAATGATTGATGGAAAGATGAGTATGAAATTGACGCGCTATTTTTCGGCTTTGGTTCTGGCTGCTGGTTTGGCCGCTTGCGGCGGTGGCGGGGGTAATCCTGGGACCTCTTCCGGGGCGACTCCGGTACCTCCTATTGCGACAGTTGTCAATTCGGACCCGCTGCTGGCTGCCGGTTTAGTTGATGGTGCAGGTGCAGCTACCTCCTCCATCAGTGCCTCCGGGTATACCGTGCTCAGTGTCAAACTGACGGATCCAAGCGGTATGGCGATTGCTAATCAAGTGATTGATGTCTCCGGCGACAGTGCAAAAGTTATTTTCCCGGAAGGCGGTACCGGGCTTACAAGTTCTGCTGGTATCGCGACCGTTAAGGTGGCGCGTGCATCCCTCACTGCTTCAGGGGCAGGCTCGCTGACGGTTGCCTATAGTTACAAAGTAGGCTCGTTGACAAAATACCCCAATGGGTCGGTGCCGCCAACTGCTGATAAGGTGTACGCCACCTATGTCGGTTATCAGTTATCAATAGCCAGTGTCACGCTGACTAATCTGGATGTCGGCACTTCAACGCTGGCCGCTTATGGAACGCGTCAAGTGTCGGTTCAAGCCAACATCAATGGGGTCGCTGCGTCTTCAACGCCAGTTCAAGTGAACTTTACGACGACTTGTGGGCAGGTATCCCCATCATCAGCGTCCACTGACAGTAGCGGTTTGGCCGTGGTAAGTTACACCGCGACAGATGTCGTGGGCGCAATCGTGAGCACCTTGGGCTGTAGTGGTAAGACGGTGGAAATTTCTGCCAGTACGGTTGGTGCAGCAGCGGTCTCCAAAACTTTAGTTATTGCAGCGGCACCAGCAACCAACATGAGCTTTATTTCGGTGAGCCCTGCCAGAATTTACTTGGCTAACTCTGGTGGGACGACGCAAGCGATTGCGACCTTTCAATTGGTTAACGCCCAGGGGGAGGCTATTTTGGGACAAGACGTACGCTTGACTTTGAAGACACTCAACGGTGGCATTCCGAAAGCGTCGTTTGGAACCGTGGGCAGTGTGGCCCCTGTCATTGCAATCACCGACTCATCCGGCAAGGTGTCTGTACCCGTATTTTCGGGGACTGTCCCAACTAATGTACTGGTCAATGCAGCACTGGTTTCTAATCCAGCAGTTCAAACGGACTCTTCCACCTTGGCGATCGCATCGGGTCGGCCAGTTCAGTCCAGGTTAAGTTTGTCACTCGGAAAGTTTGCCATCCGTGGATTTAACTTCGATGGTGAAGAAACCACGGTCACACTCTCCATGGCGGATCGCCAGGGCAACCCAGTCCCGGATGGAACCGCGGTTAACTTTGTGACTGAAGGCGGAGTCATGATTCCTCCGACTTGTACAACGGGGGCTGTGCCTGGTGATTCGCGTTGTACCGTGAACATCCGCTCGGGCAGTCCGCGGCCGTTGGATGGTCGCGTATCAATACTTGCTTACGCAGCAGGGGAAGAGGATTTCGTCGATGCCAACTTCAATAACGTCTTTGACTGCGGTGAAACATTCACTGATTTGGGAACCGCTTATCGCGATGACAATGAAAATGGGGCATTTGATACAGGTGAATTTTCTGTTCCTCGGGCGCCCTCTGCGAGTGCGTGTACAACAGGTGTGACGCCTTCGCCGAGTGTTGGCGATCGTGTTTGGGGTGCTGCAGATGTTCGGCGTCAGGCCGTCATGATCTTTTCGACGGATGACTTCAATATTGGTGGTGTCAATTGGACACAAGGGGTTGATTCCCAGTGGAGCGGTGCAATGGTTACGACACAGCTATCTGCCACCATTGTGGACTTAAATGGCAACAGTGTGCCGTCTGGCAGCACGATTGCTGTTTCTGTAGTCGATAATTCAGTCAAGTTGCCGTCCGACGGCGACCCCACAGCTCCAAAGTTTGGAAGCTGCGCTTTGACAGGCCAATCGCATACATCCGTTCCAAATTCTTTAGCTGGGCTTCCATTGAGTATTTACCTGAAAGAATGCGTTGCCGGAGATCAAGTCAAAATAACCGTCACAACCCCGGGCTTGGTGAAGGCGCTGAACTTCACTGTCCCTTGATTTTGCGTAAGTTGGTTGCGTGGGGTTGATCTCCTTCATCGGTCTCCCCGGCTCCGGTAAGTCAACGGTTGGCCGCCAGCTCGCCCGGCGGCTGCAGGTGCCGTTTTTTGACTCTGACCATGTGATTGAGCAGCGCCTGGGCTGCTCGATTCGTGAGTATTTCGAACGTGAAGGCGAAGACCGCTTTCGCGACATCGAAACCAGTGTGATCGATGAGTTGAGCCAAATTCCAAGCGGCGTGTTGTCCACCGGTGGCGGGGCTGTTCTGCGAGAAGTCAACCGCCAGCACCTGCACGATCGGACCCAGGTGGTGTACCTGAATTCTTCGCCCGATGAATTGTTCAGAAGGCTAAGGCATGACAAAAACCGCCCGCTGCTGCAGGTGGCTGACCCGCTTGGCCGCCTGCGTGACCTGCACACCCTGCGCGACCCGCTGTACCGCGAAACGGCCCACTTCAGCGTCGATACTGGTCGCCCCTCAGTGGCCAGCCTGGTCAACATGATTCAGATGCAATTGGAGATGGCGGGGATTGCCAACTCAAGCTGAGCCAATCTGATAGCTTGTCAATACAATGGCAGCACAATTTCATTCCAGAGGGTATGACTATGACGACTGCACATGAAGCGGATGCCACCATCCAGTTCCGCATGAATTCGACCATCAAGGAGGGCGCTTTTGCTGTCCTGCGTGACATGGGCATCAGCCCGTCGGAGGCGATGCGCGTGTTTATGACCCAGGTCTACAGGACCCGCACACTCCCGCTGGTCATTTCGGCCGACGCAGATGTTACTGGCCTTACTGCGGAGGCGGGCTACAACGATTGGCTGCGCGAGCGTCTGAAAAAAACCATCAATGCCCTGGACAGTGGCACCATGAAGAGCTACTCCAATGAAACGGCTAAAGCCGTGCTGCACGCACGCCTGGAAGCTCGCCGCAATACCAGTTTGCCCGTTTAAACCAGTTCGCCATGCCGATTCAATGGTCAGACTTTGCGCTGCAAAGTCTGGAAGAAATCATCTTCTGGTACGAGCTTGAAGCAGGTCGTCAGGTTGCCGATTCCATTCAAAATCGGATTTGGTGGCAAGTAGAAAAAATTGAGAGTTGTCCCATGAGCATTCCCGCAAGCGAGCTGTTTCCCGGAGCCCGCAAGTTGGTGATCTCCAACCTGCCTTACGTGGCCTTCATCCGGCAAGTCGACAGCACAGTCTGGGAGGTGGTTGATGTAGTTCACACCTCCAGAAAACTTCCAAAAAGTGAATAATCCATGAACACCCCAGACCTCCAAACCGTGGCCATTGACCTGGCTGAGAGAAGCTACCACATTGCCATTCGTGGCTCGCTGTTTGACAACCCCTTGAGTTACGCCGAGCTGCCCAAAGCCGGTGCCGCGCTAATCGTGACCAACACCACGGTCGGGCCCTTGTATTGCGAGCGACTGGAGCGGGCCATCAGCAACCATTACGCTCAGGTGCACACGGTGGTGTTGCCCGATGGCGAGGTCTTCAAAACGTGGGAGAGTCTGAACCTGATTTTTGACGCTTTGCTGTCGCACGGCTGCGACCGCAAGACCACGCTGTTTGCATTGGGCGGTGGCGTGGTGGGGGACATGACCGGCTTTGCCGCAGCCAGCTACATGCGCGGCGTGCCGTTTGTGCAGGTGCCGACCACGCTACTGGCCCAGGTTGACTCATCGGTGGGTGGCAAGACGGCCATCAACCACCCGCTCGGCAAGAACATGATCGGCGCGTTTTACCAGCCGCTCAAGGTGGTGTGCGACCTTGATACGCTCAAGACATTGCCGCAGCGCGAGCTCAGCGCGGGCTTAGCTGAGGTCATCAAATACGGACCGATTGCAGATATGGATTTTCTGGCTTGGCTGGAGGCCAATCTGGCGGCTGTGCTGGCGCGTGAGCCGGCGGCGTTGGCGCATGTGGTCAAACGCAGTTGCGAAATCAAGGCTTGGGTGGTGGGACAGGATGAGCGCGAGGCGGGTCTGCGCGCGATTTTGAATTTCGGCCATACCTTTGGCCACGCCATTGAGGCGGGCTTGGGTTTTGGCACCTGGCTGCATGGCGAGGCGGTTGGCTGCGGCATGGTGATGGCGGCGCAGTTGTCGGCACGCCTAGGCCTGGTTGATGCGTTTTTTGTCAATCGCCTGACGCAGTTGATTCACAAGGCTGGTCTGCCCATCAAAGCGCCAATTTTGCCGGGCGATGACAACGCCGGACGCTATCTGGAACTCATGCGTGTCGATAAAAAGGCCGAGGCCGGTGAAATCAAATTTGTCCTGATCGACAAGCCCGGTCGCGCCGTGCTGCGCTCTGCACCAGACGCCGTGGTGCGCCAGGTGATTGATGCTTGTTGCATCTAGTTGCTTTGTTATTGATAGCATCTTGCGCTTATTCTATAAGGGCTAGAGCCTTATTTCTTATATAAATTTATGATTTTGGCACCTTACGCCTGTGACCCGCTCTCGACGCGTGGTCGGCGTTACCCGCAAGCGCCAGCACCGACCCGCACGGACTACCAGCGCGACCGCGATCGCATCGTGCACAGCACGGCTTTTCGACGGCTGGTCTACAAAACCCAGGTTTTTTTGAACCATGAGGGCGACCTGTTTCGCACCCGCCTTACCCATTCGCTGGAGGTGGCGCAGCTGGGCCGCTCCATAGCACGCTCGCTGCAGCTCAATGAAGACCTGGTCGAAGCCATTGCGCTGGCGCACGACCTGGGCCACACGCCGTTTGGCCATGCCGGACAAGATGCACTCAACGACTGCATGGCCACCTTTGGCGGCTTTGAGCACAATCTGCAAAGCCTGCGCGTGGTCGACCATCTGGAAGAGCGCTATCCGGACTTTGATGGTCTGAACCTGACCTTCGAGACGCGGGAAGGTATCCTCAAACACTGCTCTGCCGCCAATGCGCATCGCTTGGAAATCTTTGAGCCCGATGGTGTCGCCCGGCGGTTTTTGCAGCGCAGCCAGCCCAGTCTGGAAGCGCAGTTGTGCAATCTGGCCGATGAAATTGCCTATAACGCACATGACATTGACGACGGCGTGCGCTCCGGCCTGATCACGCTGGCGCAGCTGCAGGAGGTGGCTTTGTTTGATGATTTCAGGCGGCAAACGCTGGCCGACTACCCGCACCTCAACGAGAACGATCAGGACCATCGGCTACTTTACGAGTCGATTCGCCGCATGCTCAGCGCTCAGGTTTATGACGTGATTGCCGCCACCCAAGCGGCCATTGATGCAGCCACACCGCACGATGCGGCTGCGGTGCGCCAACTGCCGCCTTTGGTGCAATTTGACGCGGACATGCGTGTCAAGTCGCAAACACTGAAAGCCTTTTTGCTCAAGCAGCTTTATCGACACCCGCAGGTGGTGCAAACCACTGATCTGGCCCGCCAGGTGGTGCGCGATCTGTTTGAGGTGTATCTGGACGCGCCCCATGAGCTGCCCGAGCGCTACCAGCGTCGCGCGCGGGTGGCGTTGCAGGCTGCGGGGGCTGGCACGGCGCGGGTCGACCCGTTGTCCGCCACGGCCCGCGTGGTGGCCGATTACATTGCCGGCATGACCGACCGCTTTGCCGCGCGCGAGCACCAGCGCTTGACTGGACAGCAACTTCTGCCACAAGGAAATGAATGAACGCCGACCAACAAATTATTGACGACACCCGAGCCTGGCTGGAGCGCGCCGTGATTGGACTGAACCTGTGCCCGTTTGCCAAAAGTGTGCATGTCAAGGGGCAAGTGCACTACGCCGTCAGCCAGGCCAACAAACCCAAGGCTTTGCTAAAAGATCTTATTGAAGAGCTAAATAGCCTTCTAGCCCTTGATGCGAAAGCGCGAGACACTACGTTATTAATAGCGCCTTATTGTTTGCAGGATTTCTCGGCGTTCACAGACTTTTTGCTCAAGGCGGATCAGGCGCTGGCTGATCTGGGCCTCGATGGCGTGATGCAAATTGCCTCGCTACACCCGCAGTACCAGTTTGCCGGCACCGATCTGGACGACATCACCAACTACACCAACCGTTCGCCGTACCCCACTTTGCACCTGCTGCGCGAAGACAGTATTGACCGGGCAGTGGCGGCCTTCCCCAATCCGGAGTCGATTTTTGAGACGAATATGCAGACCATGGAAAAGTTGGGGCTGGACGGGTGGATGGCGTTAAATGTTGGGGTGACGCCCGATGCGTGATGTGCCTGTTGTCCGGTGGCTTGGGCGTGGCATCATCCGCCCATGAATGCAAGCAAAACCATGAATAAATCTGCACGCGCACCGCAGGCAGGCAGCACACTGAACCCATTGGGCGAAGAAATCCGGCCTGGCCAGTCCATCGAGCTGCTCAAAGAACTGCACATCCTGACCCGTGAAGGCAAGCTCAACCAGGATTCGCGACGCAAGCTGAAACAGGTCTACCACCTGTACCAGTTCATTGAAAAACTGCTGCTGGAATTGGAGGTCGCGCCAGGCCAGGGTGACGGCATCACACTGGCCGACCATGGTGCGGGCAAGTCGTATCTGGGTTTCATTTTGT
The DNA here is from genome assembly GCA_038207855.1 of Burkholderiales bacterium. GTDB lineage: Bacteria > Pseudomonadota > Gammaproteobacteria > Burkholderiales > Burkholderiaceae_C > Rhodoferax. The sequence goes on along the minus strand of JBBQZI010000061.1, from coordinate 7,014 downwards.
ACGATCTGTTTTTCAAAGGTCGGCCCAATGGACGGATATTTGGCATCGAAACGCGCGCCGAACTGGTCGAAAAATCCCGTGATCTGGCCGCAAAGCTGGGTTTTCAGCGCATGGTATTTTTGAACCTGACGGTAGCGCAGTCGGCCCAGTCTGACTTGTTGCCGCAGCAGATTGACGTGGTGACCGCGCTGCACGCCTGCGACACCGCCACCGACGATGCGATTGCTTTTGGCCTGCAAAAGCAGGCGCGCTTCATGGTGATCGTGCCGTGCTGCCAGGCCGAAGTGGCGCGGGTCTTGAGCCAGCACAAGGCCTTGAATCTATCGCGCACACCACTGGCCGAGTTGTGGCGTCACCCGCTGCACACGCGTGAAATGGGCAGTCAGATCACCAATGTGTTGCGCTGTTTGTACCTGGAGGCCTGCGGTTACCAGGTCACCGTGACCGAACTGGTGGGCTGGGAACACAGCATGAAAAACGAACTCATCATCGCCCGCTACACCGGACAAAAGAAGCGCGCCGCAGCCGAGCGCCTGCGCGCGTTGCTGGATGAGTTTGGGTTGATAGAGCTGCTTCACACGCGGTTTACAGGCTTGCCGGACAATGTTGCGTCAACTGTCGGTGTGTGACCTTTTTTAGGAGCGAGGTATGAACAAGTTATTTTTTGCCAGTCTGTCAGTGTTATTGGTCCTGACCCTGGGTGCTTGCGCCACCAGCAGTCCGGATGTGATTCAGCGCGGCGATGCGCAGCGACTTTCCAGGGTAGAAGACGGTGTCGTGTTGACGGTGCGCGCGGTCACGGTGGACGGTAGCCAAAGTGGCATTGGTGCGGCAGTGGGTGGTGTCACCGGCGCGGTGGCTGGAGCCACGCGTGGCGGGTCGAACGCTGAAAGCAATGTGATCGGGTTGCTGGTAGGGGTGGCCGGTGCTGTAGCCGGCAATGCCATCGAACGCATGGCCACGCGCGAGCAGGCGACTGAACTGCTAATTCAACTGAAGGGCGGTGAGCGTCGCGCCGTGGTGCAGGCCAAGGGCGGCGAAGTGCTGCTGCCGGGCGATGCGGTAATCCTGATTACCACCGGCGGCAAAGTCCGCGTCGCCAGGGCCCCCAGATAGTTGAGCAATTAATTGGGGTCAGATAACGATTATTTTTTAGTTTGGGAGCGTTTTTGTGGCTAGGTTGCCTCGATTGACGGTTGCAGATTACCCGCACCATGTTATCCAGCGTGGCAACAATCGCCAGCCCATCTTTTCCACGCCAGCAGATTACCGCCGGTTGCTGGAGGTGCTGCAGGAAAATGCAGACAAGTTTCAGGTCGCCATCCATGCCTATGTGTTGATGAGCAACCATATTCATCTGCTGGCGACACCGCAAACTGCCGAGGGCTTGCCGCTGATGATGCAGTCGCTGGGCCGCACCTATGTGCGTTACTTCAATGGCACGCAGCAGCGTACCGGCACCTTGTGGGAAGGGCGCTACAAATCCACTGTGATCCAGTCCGAGCGCTATTTGCTAGCCTGTATGGTTTATATCGACCTGAATCCGGTGCGCGGTGGCATGGTGGCGCTGGCGCAGGACTATCCTTGGTCCAGCTATGCACATTACGCAGGTCTACGTGTCGATCGGCTGATCACGCCGCATGCCTTGTATTGGGAGCTTGGTAACACACCGTTTTCTCGCGAAGCTGCGTACACCGAATTGGTGCAAAGTGGCATCAGCGCGGTGCAGCACGCTGCTTTGACTGATGCCACGGTGAGTGGGTGGGCTTTGGGTGAGCCCGATTTTGTTGCTGATTTACAAAATCGAACCACACGTCGCATCAGTAAAGCTGCAGCGGGCCGGCCATTTTCAGTTAATGTTTTGGTATGAAAATAGGCTGTAGTCATTATAAATGCTGCGTAAGTAGCTATTAATTTGATGTGTCCCTAGTTAATTCTAAATAGATAAATTTACAAATTAATCGTTATCTGACCCCAATTAATTTTTTTGGCATGCTTGCTGCATTGCGGTAAAGTCGAACTATCTGACACTTTTTAGGAGCGCACCCATGACAACGGCTGCCGAGATCAAGCATCTCACGGACAACGGTTTGTATTCCACTGCGCAAGAGCACGACGCTTGCGGCGTGGGTTTTGTGGCCCATATCAAGGGCATCAAGTCGCATGACATTGTCAAAAATGCTTTGCAAATTCTGCAAAATCTGGATCATCGGGGCGCTGTTGGTGCCGATAAATTGATGGGCGATGGCGCTGGCATTCTGATTCAGCTGCCCGATGCCTTGTACCGTGAAGAGATGGCTGCCCAGGGCATCAGCCTGCCGCCACCTGGCGAATACGGTGTCGGTATGGTATTTTTGCCCAAAGAGCATGCCTCGCGACTGGCTTGCGAACAGGAACTTGAGCGTGCCGTCAAGGCCGAGGGCCAGGTGCTGCTGGGCTGGCGCGATGTGCCGGTCAATCGCGACATGCCGATGTCACCCAATGTGCGCAAAAAGGAGCCGATCCTGCGTCAGTTGTTCATTGGCCGCGGTAACGACGTGATCGTGCAAGACGCGCTGGAGCGCAAGCTGTATGTCATCCGCAAGACCGCCAGTGCGCATATTCAGGCCTTGAAGCTCAAGCACAGCAAAGAGTATTACGTGCCCAGCATGTCCAGCCGCACGGTGATCTACAAAGGGCTGTTGCTGGCCGATCAGGTTGGAACCTATTTCTCAGACCTGCGTGATGAGCGTTGTGTCTCGGCGCTAGGCCTGGTACACCAGCGCTTTTCGACCAACACCTTCCCCGAGTGGCCGTTGGCGCACCCTTACCGCTACGTGGCGCACAACGGCGAAATCAATACGGTCAAAGGCAACTACAACTGGATGAAGGCGCGTGAAGGCGTGATGAGCTCGCCGGTGTTGGGGGCTGACCTGAAAAAGCTCTACCCGATCAGTTTTGCGCACCAGTCTGATACAGCGACCTTTGACAACTGTCTGGAATTGCTCACCATGGCCGGTTACCCGATCAGCCAGGCGGTGATGATGATGATCCCCGAGCCGTGGGAGCAAAACACCACCATGGACCCGCGTCGTCGTGCGTTTTACGAATACCACGCCGCCATGATGGAGCCCTGGGACGGCCCTGCTTCCATCGTGTTTACCGATGGCCGGCAAATTGGTGCCACGCTGGATCGCAACGGCCTGCGCCCGTCGCGCTATTGCATCACCGATGATGATCTGGTCGTGATGGCTTCTGAGTCTGGCGTGTTGCCTTTTCCGGAAAACAAGATTGTGCGCAAATGGCGTTTGCAACCCGGCAAGATGTTCATGATCGATCTCGAACAAGGTCGCATGGTCGATGACGAAGAGCTCAAGTCAACCCTGGCCAACAGCAAGCCCTACAAGCAGTGGATCGAGAACCTGCGCATTCGCCTCGATGATGTGCAAGGTGGCGGTGAGCCAGCCAGCGCAGCCGAGTCCGAAAGCAACTTGCTCGATCGCCAGCAGGCTTTTGGCTTTACCCAGGAAGACATCAAATTCTTGATGGCGCCAATGGCGGCCAACGGCGAAGAAGCCTTGGGCTCGATGGGCAACGACAGCCCGCTGGCCGTGCTGAGTGACCGCAACAAGCCGCTATACAACTACTTCAAGCAGCTGTTTGCGCAAGTGACCAATCCGCCGATTGACCCAATTCGCGAAGCGATTGTGATGAGCCTGGTGTCCTTCATCGGCCCCAAGCCCAATCTGCTTGACATCAACCAGGTCAACCCACCGATGCGCCTTGAGGTGAGTCAGCCAGTGCTGGACTTTGCCGACATGGCCAAGTTGCGCGATATTGCCAAGCACACGCAGGGTAAGTTTCGCAGCTACACGCTGGACATCACTTACCCGCTAGCCTGGGGCCGCGAGGGTGTCGAGGCCAAGCTGGCCTCCTTGTGCGCCGAAGCGGTGGATGCCATCAATGGCGGCCACAACATCCTGATCATCAGCGACCGCGCCCTGAGCGCGACTCAGGTCGCCATTCCGGCGTTGCTGGCCTTGAGCGCTGTGCACCAGCATCTGGTGATTGAGGGCCTGCGCACCACGGCCGGTTTGGTAGTTGAAACCGGTACCGCCCGCGAGGTGCATCACTTTGCCGTGCTGGCCGGTTATGGTGCCGAAGCGGTTCATCCGTATCTGGCGATGGAAACCCTGGCTGGCATTTGCAAGGAACTGCCTGGCGATCTGAGTGCCGATAAGGCCATTTACAACTATGTCAAGGCAGTCGGCAAGGGCTTGTCCAAAATCATGTCCAAGATGGGCGTGTCAACCTACATGAGTTACTGCGGTGCCCAGTTGTTCGAGGCCATTGGCTTGTCCAGCGACACCGTCAACAAATACTTCACCGGCACGCCCACCCGCGTTGAGGGCATTGGTGTGTTCTCTATCGCCGAGGAAGCCATTCGCATGCACAAGGCCGCCTATGGCGCTGACCCGGTGCTGGCCAGCCGGCTCGATACCGGTGGTGAATACGCCTGGCGCACCCGCGGTGAAGAGCACATGTGGACACCCGATGCGATTGCCAAGTTGCAGCACAGCACGCGTGCCAACAACTGGAACACCTACAAGGAATACGCCCAGCTCATCAATGACCAAAGCAAGCGCCACATGACGCTGCGCGGTTTGTTTGAGTTCAAAATTGATCCTTCCAAAGCCATCCCGTTGGACCAGGTTGAGTCGGCCAAGGAAATCGTCAAGCGCTTTGCCACCGGTGCCATGTCGCTGGGTTCCATCAGCACCGAGGCGCACGCCACACTGGCAGTGGCCATGAACCGCATCGGTGGCAAAAGCAACACCGGTGAAGGCGGCGAAGACCCGGCGCGCTACCGCAATGAACTCAAAGGTATCCCGATCAAGGTCGGTGACTCGCTCAAGAGCGTGATTGGTGCCGATGTGGTTGAGGTCGACATGCCGCTGCTAGATGGCGACAGTTTGCGCTCGCGCATCAAGCAGGTCGCGTCAGGCCGCTTTGGGGTTACGGCTGAATACCTGACCAGTGCCGACCAGATCCAGATCAAGATGGCCCAAGGTGCCAAGCCGGGTGAGGGCGGTCAACTGCCCGGCACCAAGGTGTCGGATTACATTGGCAAGCTGCGCCACTCGGTGCCGGGTGTCGGCTTGATTTCGCCGCCGCCGCACCATGATATTTATTCAATCGAGGACTTGGCTCAGCTGATTCACGACCTGAAAAACGTCGCGCCCAAGGCCGGCATCAGTGTCAAGCTGGTGTCCGAGATCGGCGTTGGCACCATTGCGGCAGGCGTGGCCAAATGCAAGGCCGACCACGTGGTGATCGCCGGGCATGATGGCGGTACCGGCGCCTCGCCCTGGTCGTCCATCAAGCATGCTGGCAGCCCGTGGGAAATCGGCCTGGCGGAAACCCAGCAAACGCTGGTGCTCAACCGCTTGCGTAGCCGCATCCGCGTGCAGGCCGATGGCCAGATGAAGACCGGTCGCGATGTCGCCATTGGTGCCCTGCTCGGTGCTGATGAATTCGGCTTTGCCACCGCACCGCTGGTGGTGGAAGGCTGCATCATGATGCGCAAATGCCACTTGAACACCTGTCCGGTGGGGGTCGCCACGCAAGACCCGCTGTTGCGTCAAAAGTTTTCCGGCAAGCCCGAGCATGTGGTGAACTACTTCTTTTTCATCGCTGAAGAAGTGCGCCAGATCATGGCGCAGCTGGGCTTCGCCCGCTTTGACGACATGATTGGCCGCGCTGACCTGCTCGATATGCGCTCTGGGCTTGAACACTGGAAAGCCAGCGGCCTTGACTTTGGCCGCCTGTTTGCCATGCCTCAGGTGCCCGACGATGTGTCAAAGTTTCACACCGAGGCGCAGGAACATGGCCTGGACAAGGCGCTGGACAACATCCTGATTGAAAAGTCGAAACCGGCCATTGACAAGGGTGAGCGCGTCAAGTTCATTGAAGTGGTGCGCAACGTCAACCGCTCGGTCGGGGCCATGTTGTCGGGTGCCGTCACGCAGGTTCACCCTGAAGGCTTGCCCGATGACACCATTCGCATCCAGCTTGAAGGCACCGGTGGTCAGTCCTTTGGCGCTTTCCTGGCGCGCGGTATCACGCTGTATCTGATTGGCGATGCCAATGATTACACCGGCAAAGGCCTCTCGGGCGGTCGTGTCGTGGTCCGCCCCAGCATTGATTTCCGCGGTGACCCGATTCGCAACACCATTGTGGGCAACACCGTGATGTATGGTGCCACCAGTGGCGAGGCGTTTTTCAGTGGTGTGGCGGGTGAGCGTTTTGCGGTGCGCCTGTCAGGGGCGACTGCCGTAGTCGAAGGTACCGGCGACCATGGTTGCGAGTACATGACTGGCGGCACTGTGGCCGTGCTGGGCAACACCGGGCGCAACTTTGCCGCTGGCATGAGTGGCGGCATTGCCTACGTGTATGACGAAGACGGCAAGTTCGCCAAGCGCTGCAACACCGCCATGGTGTCGCTTGAAAAAGTGCTGCCCATTGCCGACCAGCGCATCGACATTGACGAGAAACTCTGGCACCGCGGCCAGCCCGATGAAGCCCAGTTGAAAAAACTACTGGAAGACCACAACCGCTGGACCGGCAGTCGCCGGGCCCGTGAACTGCTCGACAACTGGGACACCAGTCGCCTGAAATTTGTCAAGGTGTTTCCGAACGAGTACAAGCGGGCATTGGGTGAGCTTCATGCAAAGAAAGAGGCTCAAGCCAAGATGGCACGTGCGCAGACTGCTACAAAAAAAGAAGTAGACAAAAAGTTGTTGGTGGCTAAGTAAGCAAAGGAAAAAAAATGGGAAAAGTCACAGGTTTCATGGAATTCGAACGCATTGACGAGGGTTACAAGCCGGTACCCGAGCGCTTGAAAAACTACAAGGAATTCGTCATTGGTCTGGACGATGCGCAAGCCACCAAGCAGGCTGCGCGCTGCATGGACTGCGGCACGCCGTTTTGCAACAGCGGCTGCCCGGTCAACAATATCATTCCTGACTTCAACGA
>JBBQZI010000060.1:0-15384 GCA_038207855.1 Burkholderiales bacterium | reverse complement strand
GCCAATGCTTCAAACAACATCTGGCGCTCAGAAGTGTGCTCCCCATGCACCTGTGCGTACAGGGTCAACTCAGCGCCGGGCAGAAACAGACTGAAGAGGCGCTGATTGGGGCTGGCGGCAAACCCCTTGAGGGTTGGACAGGCTCGAACTGCAGGAAAAAAACCGAAGCATCAGCGGCCACCACGCGCAAGCCTTGCCAGCGCTCAATGAGCCCCAGACGATCAGCCGTATGCACGACAAAGGTGTTCAGACGCTGCAGGGAGTTCCAGGATAGGTGATCACGTGCTTTGGCGAACGCTCGATCAGAGACGCCACGATGAAGATCACCGTCACGCCCCAGGCTACCAAAGAAGGAATCGAGCATGACCTGCTGTGAAGTGCCTCGCATTGACAGCAAGGCTGCGATCAGACTGGGTAGGGGCAGCTTGCGCGAACGAGTGAAGGCGGTGGGAGATAAGAAATGCCGGGCATCGGCAGCGAATTCAGTCGAGCAGATTCGCTCTGTGAGTTCGGAGAAAAAAGACATAAGGGTTAACCCTATATTTTGTTGCCATAGTAGTAGTCATTTTTTGCAACAATTTAGAAAATATTTAACCAAATCAACGGGTTACAACAATCATTTTATCTTAAGTTCGCAGCATTGGATCGCGCACCCAGCACAATCAACACGCGCGAACGCCATCAAACGGACTCAGGAACTTCTTCTTGCATAAGCTGTCAATAACTTTGCCCGGTCTACCAAACTTACAGAAAGAGGACTCTTATGAAACTCAACCGTAGAAGAATTTTTGCACTCGCCACTACCTTAGCCATCACATTGTCCGTAGGGCAGGCGTTTGCCAAAGGTGCTGTCATCAAGGTCTCACTTTGGGACAAGGGGGCCATGTCCATGAACATGCTGGGTAAAGGCCCGATGATGGGAATGATGATGGAAAACACGGGAACAGCCGGGTCAATGGGTTCCATGGGAATCACCGTATCCTCTGCCACGGTGAAAGCCGGCACGGTGACCTTTGCAGTGTCCAACACATCCAAGGAGATGGTGCATGAGATGGTGTTATCGCCCATCAAGTCTGATAAGGTTGCTCTACCATATGACAAGGCGGCCCAAAAAGTCGATGAAGATGCCGCCGGACACCTTGGTGAAGTTGCAGAACTGGAGCCTGGAAAAAGTGGCGCCCTGACAATCGACTTAAAGCCCGGCAAGTACATTCTCTACTGCAATATTGCCGGTCACTATGTTCTGGGCATGTGGACTCTTATCACCGTCAAATGACTGGAACTTGAGCCTGCCGCGACAGCCGCAGCGCGCCGCCCCGGTTGGTTACCCGAACCATGATTTTGTGTAATCAATTGCTGATGCAGATCAAAGCGCCACGTTGGTATGCCACTAGCATTTGATGCTGGAGGAAACCATGTTTGATCAACCCATCCGAAATGTCATGGAGCGGGAAAAATTTCTGACCGCGCCACCTGAAATGACGGTTAGCAGTGCTGCCAGATTGATGGCCAACAAAAATACCGGTGCCGTGCTGGTGGTGCAAGACAAGCGCCTAGTGGGCATTTTTTCCGAACGCGATGCCGTGTTCCGCGTCATCGCCAAGGGACTTAACCCGGACACTACCGCGTTATCTGCTGTGATGACCGCATCGCCCATGACGATGCAGCCGGATCAATCCTATGGCCATGCGTTGTTATTAATGCAGGAAAACGGTTTTCGTCACCTTCCGGTGGTTGAAGGCGGCCACCCCATCGGGGTCATCTCATCACGCAATGCGATGGATCCGGAACTCGAAGAATTTGTCTTTGAAGCACGACGACGCGAGCATTTTCGCCACGATTGATGCCCAAAATTGCTCGCCAAGACATCGGTTTGAAGTGCCGTGTCCTTGGTAAAATACGGGTTTTCCCCAACTCCACAGGACTTTGTCATGTCACTCTTTTCCGCTGTCGAAATGGCCCCGCGCGACCCGATTCTGGGTTTGAACGAGCAGTACAACGCTGACACCAACCCCGCCAAAGTCAATCTGGGCGTTGGTGTGTATTTTGACGACAACGGCAAGCTGCCGTTACTGCAATGCGTCCAGGCATTTGAGAAGACCATGATGGAAAAGCCCACGCCGCGCGGCTATTTGCCCATCGACGGCATTGCCGCCTATGACGCAGCGGTCAAAAGTCTGGTGTTCGGTGTCGACAGCGAGCCTGTCAAATCCGGCCGCATTGCCACCATCCAGGGCCTGGGCGGCACTGGTGCGTTGAAAATTGGCGCTGATTTTTTGAAACGGCTCAACCCCAATGCCAAGGTATTGATTTCTGACCCAAGCTGGGAAAATCACCGCGCGCTTTTCACCAACGCCGGCTTCACGGTCGAAAGCTACCGCTACTACGACGAAGCCACCCGTGGCCTGAACTTTGCCGGCATGCTGGCTGACCTGAATGCCGCCGCAGCGGGCACCATCATCGTGCTGCATGCCTGCTGCCATAACCCCACCGGTTACGACATCAGTCCAGCCCAGTGGGATGAAGTCATTCAAGTGGTCAAGGCCAAAAACCTGACGGCTTTCCTGGACATGGCTTACCAGGGCTTTGGCTATGGCATTACCGAAGATGGTGCTGTCATCGGCAAGTTTGTCGCCGCTGGCCTTGATTTCCTTGTGTCAACCTCATTCAGCAAGAGCTTCAGCCTGTATGGCGAACGGGTTGGCGCGCTGTCGGTGCTGTGCGTCAACAAGGACGAAGCGGCCCGCGTGCTGAGTCAGCTCAAAGTGGTCATCCGCACCAACTACAGCAACCCACCCACGCACGGCGGCGCAATCGTGGCCGGTGTGCTGGGCAACCCTGAATTGCGCGCCCTGTGGGAAACCGAATTGGGTGAAATGCGCGTACGTATCAAGGCCATGCGGCAAAAGTTGGTCGACGGCCTGAAGGCTGCTGGCATCCAGCAAGACATGAGCTTCATCACCACGCAAATCGGCATGTTCAGCTATTCGGGCCTGAACAAAGACCAGATGGTGCGCCTGCGCAGCGAGTTTGGTGTGTACGGCACCGACACCGGCCGCATGTGCGTGGCCGCGCTCAATAGCAAAAATGTCGACTACGTTTGCGCCTCGATTGCCAAAGTGATCTGATCGTTTTTTATATAAGAAATAGCTGCCTAGCCCTTGTCAACAGGGCGTTAGCAGCTATTTTTTTGATAGTTAAAAGAGACTTCATGAAAACCCTCAATCTGATTGGCGCGGGCCGGGTTGGCCAAACGCTGGGGCAGTTGTTTCAAGCCGCCGGGGTTTACCAGGTGCAAAGCGTGCTGACTCGCACAGCGGTCAGCGCCGGGCAAGCGGTGCGCTTCATTGGCGCTGGCCAGCCCTGCACAAACCTGGCAGACATGCCGGTTGCCGATGTCTGGATGCTGGCCGTGCCGGATGCACAGATTAGGCTGGCCGCGCAATCGTTGGCCAAGCTGGATGTAGCTCTGCACCCTGCCCTGGCTTTTCACTGCAGCGGCGCGCTGGCTTCATCTGAACTGGCAGCCTTGCAGCAGCGCGGCTGGCAAATCGCCAGCGCCCACTGTTTGTTGAGTTTTGCCCAGCCTGAAATCGCCTTGCGCCAGTTTGACGACACGCCGTGCGCACTGGAAGGCGATGCGTTGGCACTGGTTGAACTCGCGACGGCATTCACGCGCATTGGTGCGCAATGCTTTACCCTGCAGGCGCAGCACAAGCTGCTCTACCACGCGGGTGCCGTGTTTGCCACCAACTTTTTACCCGTCCTGCAAGACTTGGCCGAGCAGCTTTGGCAGCACAGCGGCATGCCCGACGAACTGGTGCAACAGATGCGCACCAGCTTGCTGCAAAACGCCATCAACAACATTGTGGCCCTTGGTCCCAAAGCCGCGCTGACCGGCCCGGCAGCGCGCGGTGATACAGCGTTGGTGGCGGCGCAGGCCAAATCCGTGACGCAATGGAACCCGCAAGCGGGCGCGGCCTACCAAGCCTTGAGCACCCTGGCCGAAAAGCTGGCAAAAAGTTAACCCCAAATGACGGATCGCATCGAGATGGACGCGGCCTGAAAGTCGGCATTAAAAAAACGCACGGGCTCGGCTGCATCAACTGCCCCCGCCGCATACAACAGCGGCAAGAAATGCTCATAACTCGGATGCGCTTGCACGGCACCTGGCAAGCTTTGAAAGTTGCTCAAGCCAACCAGATCGCCTGACTGAATCTGCTCAGCGATGGCCTGATCAAACGACTGCGCCCAGTCATAGACCTGCCCATCAGCCACATCCATGCGCAAAGCCCGCAAGTTGTGCACGATGTTGCCGCTTGCCACAATCAGCACGCCAAAATTGCGCAAGGCCTTGAGCTGCCGGCCCAGCGCAAAATGCTCGGCGGCCGGGCGGCTGTAGTCCATGCTGAGCTGAACAACCGGGATGTCAGCCTTGGGAAACATGGGTTTAAGCACGCCCCAGGCTCCATGATCAAGCCCCCAAGCCTGCTGGTCCAGGCCCAGTGGCTGGTCGGTTGACGGTTGCTGCAGCAGGCTCGCCAGTGCACGCGCTGCCTGCGGGTGGCCCGGTGCCGGGTATTGCTGATCAAACAGCGCCTGGGGAAAACCACCAAAATCGTGAATCGTTTTGGGCTTTGCCATGGCAGTCAGCCACCAGCCCTGGGTAAGCCAGTGCGCAGAAATGCACAAAATGAGCTGGGGTTGCTGCCGTGTGATGCCAAATTCAGCGCCAAGCGCCTGCCAGCTTTGCCGGTAGTTGTTGTCCTCAATCACGTTCATCGGGCTGCCATGGCCGACAAAAAAAACCGGCATTCGGGCAGATTTTTGTAAAATTTTCAGGCCAATCATCAAAAACACCTTTCTTTCGAGACCATTATCTGATTTGAATCAGCGCCGCGAAGGCAAGTCCTGTTATATTGCACTGCAACATTTTCACAAACAAGGTACTACCGTGCTCTACAAACTTTACGAAACCCAACGTTCGCTGATGGAGCCTTTCACAGATTTGGCGCAGTCGGCTGCCAAAATCTACGCAAACCCATCGTCGATATTTGGAAAACATCCGATATCGCAACGTATTTCGGCGGGCTACGACTTATTGCACCGTTTGGGAAAAGACTATGAAAAGCCGGAGTTTGGTATTCGCACCATTGATGTTGATGGTGTCGATGTCGCCGTACACGAGCGCATCGAAATAACAAAACCTTTTTGTGAGTTGCGCCGTTTCAAGCGATTCACCGATGATGAAGCGACGCTGACCAAGCTCAAAGGCCAGCCTGCAGTGCTGATCGTTGCGCCTCTGTCGGGGCATTACGCCACGCTGCTGCGCGATACCGTCAAAACCATGCTGAAAGACCACAAGGTCTACATCACCGACTGGACCAGCGCGCGCCTGGTTCCCTTGTCCGAAGGTGAATTTTCACTGGATGACTATGTCAATTACGTTCAGGAATTTATCCGCCATGTACAAAAGCGCTATGGCAACTGCCATGTGATGAGCGTTTGCCAACCCACCGTGCCGGTGCTGGCTGCAGTGTCATTAATGGCCAGCCGGGGCGAAACCACCCCGCTGAGCATGATCATGATGGGCGGCCCGATCGATGCGCGCAAGTCGCCCACAGCGGTCAATAATCTGGCCTCGAAAAAAGACATCAAGTGGTTCGAGAGCAACGTTATTTACCAGGTTCCCGACAATTTCCCTGGGGTTGGTCGTCGCGTTTACCCGGGCTTTTTGCAACATTCGGGCTTTGTTGCCATGAACCCGAACAACCATGCGCGCAGCCATTACGACTACTTTCAAGACTTGGTCAAGGGTGACGACGCGAGTGCCGAACAACACCGCACGTTCTATAACGAGTACAACGCGGTGCTCGACATGGATGCACCCTACTACCTTGACACCATCAAAACGGTGTTTCAAGAATTCAAGTTGGTTAACGGGACATGGGATGTCAAAGGCGTTGACGGCAAGATTGAACATGTGCGCCCGCAAGACATCAAGACGACTGCGCTGTTTTCCATAGAAGGCGAACTCGATGACATTTCTGGTTTAGGCCAAACCGAAGCCCTGCACGCTATTTGCAGCGGCGTGGACCAATCCCTGGAAGAGCACCTGGTCGTCGAAGGTGCCGGCCACTACGGTATCTTTGCTGGCCGCCGCTGGCGCGAAATTGCCTACCCGAAGGTCAAAGCTTTTATCAAGAAATACCAGCCGCGTGCAAAAACTATTGAAACCAAGCCAGCCGTCCAGCCAAAGGCACCTGCGGCAAAACAAAGCACCAGTCTGAAAAAGTAATGGTTGATTTGGCTGCCACCCTACTGGCGGCCTTGCCACAAACGCAGTGCACGCGCTGCGGCTACCCGGACTGCGCAGCTTACGCGCAGGCCATTGCCGCTGGTGAAGCCAACATCAACCAATGCCCGCCGGGTGGCGCTGAGGGTATCAACCGCTTGGCAGCCATCACCGGGCAACCCGCGTTACCCCTGAATTCAGACAACGGCCAGGAAAGCCCGCGCAGCGTGTTCTACATCGACGAGGCTTGGTGCATTGGCTGCACGCTGTGCATCAAGGCCTGTCCCGTCGACGCCATCATGGGCACCAACAAGTTGATGCACAGCGTGATTGAGCCCTATTGCACCGGGTGCGAACTGTGTCTGCCGGTTTGCCCGGTTGACTGCATCGTGTCTGAGAACGTCTCAGGTACGACCACCGGCTGGGCCGCGTGGTCTGCAGCAGATGCCGATCAAGCCAAAATTCGCTATGAATTTTATAGCTATAGACGCAATAGGGAAGCGGGCGAGAGTGCTAAAAGGCTTGAAGCCAAGGCGGAGATGAAGCGGGCTGACCTGAGCCAGCATTCCCAGCACACCGACCCAACCGTTCTAGAGAAAAAGCGCGCCGTGATTGATGCTGCTTTGGCCCGAGCCCGCGCCAAAGCAGCCAGTTAATCGATCAGCTAATCTGCTCTCAAGCCAGCGCAGCGAACGCCTTGATGACCTCAGGTGGTGCCTGCACCATCTCGATCAGTACGCCTTCACCCGCAATCGGGAATTCGTCATTGGCCTTGGGGTGCATGAAACAGATGTCAAAGCCGGCAGCACCCTTTCGAATACCACCGGGCGCAAAGCGCACGCCCTGCGCCGTGAGCCACTCCACCGCGTTGGGCAAGTCATCAATCCAGATGCCAACATGGTTCAGCGGCGTGGTGTGCACCGCAGGCTTTTTGTCGATGTCAACTGGTTGCATCAGGTCCACTTCGACCTTGAAAGCACCTTTTCCCATGGCGCAGATGTCTTCGTCAACGTTCTCACTTTCGCTTCTGAAGGTGCCCGTCACCTCCAAACCCAGCATGTCGACCCAGAGCTTTTGCAAGCGCGTTTTACTGGTGCCGCCAATAGCAATTTGCTGGATGCCCAGTACTTTGAAAGGTCGGCTTGTCGCGGCCGTCATCACACAAACTCCACAATCGGTTGATCCACCGACAGACTTTCACCTTTGGTGGCCAGCACCTTGCCAACCACGCCATCGGCGGCGGCAAACAACACGTTTTCCATTTTCATGGCTTCAATGACTGCCACGCGCTCACCGGCCTGCACTTTCTGGCCGACCTGTACCGATACTTCAGCCAGTAAACCCGGCATGGGCGACAGCACATAACGGCTCATGTCGGGCGGTGCCTTGTAGGGCATCAAGGCGTGCAACTGTGCGTTGCGCGGCAGCAATACCATCACCTCAAGCTGCGCGCCATTGTGAATGATCCGAATCGCCAGTGGATTTTTGACCGTGCCACGCTCGACCTGCGCGGTAAACGGCTTGTCATTGCAGGTGCCGCGAAGGCGGATTTGACCAAACCTGCTTTTGCTGGTGATTTTGTAGCTGTTGTCACCAACTGTGATGACACTGGCAAAGGTCTTTTCATCAAAGTCAGCCACCCGCACCGGATAGGACGGACCGTTTTCGGCGTGGCCGACTGGGACAACCACAAAGTCGTTGCTGATGCGCAATTCATGACCTTCAAGTTGCCCGCTGATGGCGGTTGACCGCCCGAGATAGCACCGGTTCACAAAGGCCGCCAAAGCCACAAGAAACTCATGGTTCTCGTGGGGCACATCCTCGGCCTTGAAACCATTGCCATAGTTTTCGGCGATGAAACCGGTGTTGAAATCGCCCGCCACAAACCTCGGATGCGCCAGCAGCGCCGCCTGAAACGGAATGTTGCTGGAGACACCGCGAATCACAAAACCATTGAGAGCCTCGCGCATTTTGCCAATGGCATCCAGCCGGTCCTTGCCATGCACGATTAGTTTGGCAATCATCGAGTCGTAAAACATCGGGATCTCGCCACCATCCTGCACACCCGTATCGACCCGCACGCCGTACCACTGCGACACATCCGAGGCAAACATGGTCTCCCGGGGTGGCTGAAAGCGCACCAGTCGGCCAGTCGAGGGCAAAAAGTTGCGGAAAGGGTCTTCGGCGTTGATGCGGCATTCCATCGCCCAGCCGTCGCGCTTGACTTCGGCCTGCGTCAGCGGCAGCTTTTCGCCCGCAGCCACCCGAATCATCAACTCCACCAGGTCCAGCCCGGTGATGCATTCGGTCACGGGGTGCTCCACCTGCAAGCGGGTGTTCATCTCGAGAAAGTAAAAGCTCTGGTCCTTGCCAACGACAAATTCCACGGTCCCGGCACTCTGGTATTTCACCGCTTTGGCCAGGGCGACGGCCTGCTCGCCCATGGCCTTGCGGGTGGCGTCGCTGATGAACGGTGACGGCGCTTCTTCGATCACCTTTTGGTGCCGACGCTGAATCGAGCATTCGCGCTCGTTAAGGTAAACCACGTTGCCAAAACTGTCGCCAATCAGCTGGATTTCGATGTGACGCGGTTCCTCGACAAACTTCTCGATGAAGACACGGTCATCGCCAAAGCTGTTGCGTGCTTCGTTCTTGCAGCTGGTGAAGCCTTCGAAGGCTTCCTTGTCGTTGTAGGCCACGCGCAGGCCTTTGCCACCACCGCCGGCGCTGGCCTTGATCATGACCGGATAGCCAATGCCCTTGGCGATTTCAACGGCCTGCTCAGCCGTATCAATGGCACTGTTGACACCCGGAATGCAGTTGACACCCGCCGCACCGGCCAATTTTTTGGACTCGATCTTGTCGCCCATGGCAGCCATGGAATAGTGCTTGGGTCCGATGAAGACGATGCCTGCTTCCTCCACCCGCTTGGCAAATTCAGCGTTCTCACTCAAAAAGCCGTAGCCGGGGTGCAGCGCCTGGGCGCCAGTTTGCTTGCAGGCGGCAATGATTTTGTCACCGACCAGGTAACTATCGCGACTGGCTGGCGCACCGATGTGCACGGCCTCATCCGCCAGCAACACAAAGCGAGCATCCTTGTCAGCATCCGAGTAAACGGCCACCGTTTTGATGCCCATTTTTTGGGCGGTGGCAATCACACGACAAGCGATTTCGCCCCGATTGGCGATCAATATTTTTGTAAACATGTTGTAGTTCTCCTCGGGTCTTAAAGCGGAATGTTGCCGTGCTTGCGCCACGGGTTTTCTATCTTTTTCTCGCGCAGCATCACCAGCGAGCGGCAGATGCGCTTGCGGGTCTCGTGCGGCTGTATCACGTCGTCGATGAATCCGCGTGCGCCTGCAACAAACGGATTGGCAAAGCGGGCCTTGTATTCGGCCTCTTTGGCGGCCAGCTTGGTCGGATCGCCCTTGTCTTCACGGAAGATGATTTCAACCGCGCCCTTGGCACCCATCACCGCAATCTCGGCATTGGGCCAGGCTAGGTTCACATCACCGCGCAGATGCTTGGAGCTCATCACGTCATAGGCACCACCATAGGCTTTGCGGGTGATGATGGTGACCTTGGGCACAGTGCATTCCGCATACGCATACAGCAGCTTGGCACCATGCTTGATGATGCCGCCATATTCCTGCGCGGTACCCGGCATGAAGCCAGGCACATCGACAAAGGTGATGATCGGAATATTGAAGGCATCGCAAAAGCGGACAAAGCGCGCGGCCTTGATGCTGCTCTTGATGTCCAGACAGCCCGCCAGCACCAGCGGCTGATTTGCCACAATGCCCACGGTCTGGCCTTCCATGCGGCCAAAGCCGATCAAGATATTCTTGGCGTACTCTGGCTGCAACTCGAAAAAGTCACCATCATCCATCGTCTTGACGATCAGTTCCTTCATGTCGTAGGGCTTGTTCGGGTTGTCCGGCACCAGGGTGTCCAGGCTCATATCCATGCGATCTGCCGGGTCACCGCTCTTGCGAACCGGGGCTTTTTCGCGGTTGTTGAGCGGCAGGTAGTTGTACAGGCGGCGCAGCAGCAGCAAGGCTTCAACATCGTTTTCAAAGGCCAGGTCGGCCACACCGCTACGGGTTGAGTGGCTTACAGCGCCACCCAATTCCTCGGCAGTGACATCCTCATGCGTCACGGTCTTGACCACCTCGGGTCCGGTGACGAACATGTAACTCGAATCCTTCACCATGAAGATGAAATCGGTCATGGCCGGTGAGTACACCGCACCACCGGCGCATGGGCCCATGATCATGCTGATTTGCGGAATCACCCCACTGGCCATCACGTTGCGTTGAAACACATCGGCGTAACCACCCAGTGATGCCACACCCTCCTGAATGCGGGCACCGCCAGAGTCATTCAGGCCAATCACCGGCGCACCAACCTTCATGGCCTGGTCCATTACCTTGCATATCTTCTCGGCGTGGGCTTCCGACAGAGCGCCACCAAACACCGTGAAATCCTGGCTAAAAACAAAGACAAGTCGGCCACTGATCATGCCGTAGCCGGTCACGACGCCGTCGCCCGGAATCTTGTTGTCTTCCATGCCAAAGTCGACACAGCGGTGTTCGACAAACATGTCCCACTCTTCAAACGTACCCTCATCAAGTAGTACGTCGAGCCGCTCACGGGCGGTCAGCTTACCTTTTTTGTGTTGGGCTGCGATGCGTTTTTCACCGCCACCCAAGCGGGCGAGTTCGCGCTTTTTTTCCAATTGTTCAAGAATGTCATGCATGGTGTTGTCTCACAAAGGTCAGGAAAGTGGTCAAATAATTTACTATTAATTTAATAGCTATCTACGCTTATTCTGATTGGGCTAGAAGCATATTTCTTGCTGCAGTTGAGGCCGCCACGCGGCCAGCCAGAACATCTTGTGTCAGCTTGGGCAGCAAGGCTTGCACGGTCGGGTGCTGGCGAAAAGCTAGCTTTAGGCCAGCATCAATACGCTCCCACATCCACGACAGGGTCTGGCGTTGGCGGCGGTCTGCAAATTTGCTACTACTGGTTTGCAGAGCTTTGAATTCAAGCACTTTGACCCAGAACGTATCAACGCCCTTGCCATGCAAGGCGCTGAGTTGTATCACCTGCGGGTGCCAGATTCGCTCATCATGGTGCGCATGTTCCGGGTTCCCATGCAAGCCCAGCAAGCGCAGGCTGGAGGTGATTTGGGCTTGCGCGCGAGTAGCCGCATTGGCATCCAGATCTGCCTTATTGATGACCACCAGGTCCGCCAGTTCCATCACGCCTTTTTTGATGGCCTGCAAGTCGTCACCGGCGTTGGGCAACTGCATCAGCACGAACATGTCTGTCATGTTGGCCACGGCGGTCTCGCTCTGGCCAACACCGACGGTTTCCACAATCACCACGTCATAACCCGCCGCCTCACAGACCAGCATGGCCTCACGGGTTTTCTCGGCAACTCCACCGAGCGTGCCGCTGCTTGGGCTGGGGCGGATATAAGCGTTGTCATGGACTGACAACAACTCCATGCGGGTCTTGTCACCCAGAATAGAGCCGCCCGAGACACTACTTGATGGGTCTACCGCCAGTACCGCGACCCGGTGCCCCTGCTTGATGAGGTACAGCCCCAGCGTCTCAATGAATGTGCTTTTGCCGACTCCCGGCACGCCGCTGATACCCAATCGGAACGAGTTGCCCGTATGCGGCAGCAACGCTGTCAGCATGGTGTCGGCCTGCACCCGGTGATCGGCGCGGGTGGATTCGAGGAGCGTAATGGCTTTGGCAATGGCGCGGCGCTGGCGCAAGCCATCGACCTGCGTGATGCCATCCACAGCAGTAGCCAAAGCTGAAGGCAACGACCCCACTGACTGGGCGCTATCGGTCTGAGCCATTTGATGAACTTGAAAAGATTTGACCGTCAAGTCCTTAACCGAGCGCCTTCTTGATTTGCTCCAGCACGTCCTTGGCGCTGGCCGGAATCGGCGTGCCGGGGCCATAAATGCCCTTGACACCCGCTTCGTACAGCATGTCATAGTCTTGCCGGGGAATGACACCGCCGACAAACACGATGATGTCATCTGCGCCCTGCTTTTTAAGCTCGGCAATGATCGCCGGCACCAGCGTTTTATGACCCGCCGCCAGCGTGGAAACGCCGACCGCGTGCACATCGTTTTCGATCGCCTGGCGGGCGCATTCCTCCGGGGTTTGAAACAGTGGGCCCATGTCCACGTCAAAACCAAGATCGGCAAACGCGGTGGCCACCACTTTGGCACCGCGGTCATGGCCGTCCTGACCCAGCTTGGAAATCATCACGCGCGGTCGGCGACCTTGTGCAGTGGCAAATTCAGCAATTTCGGCCTTGAGTTTGTCCCAGCCTTCAGCGCTGTCATAAGCAGCTGCATACACACCGGTCACCTTTTGTGTGTCGGCGCGGTGGCGCCCAAATGTTTTTTCCATGGCATCGCTGATTTCACCCACGGTGGCACGGGCACGCATGGCTTTGATCGCCAAGTCGAGCAAATTGCCGGCGCCCGTTGCTGCTGCGTTTTCAAGAGCAGACAATGCTTGCTGCACCTGAGCTGCATCGCGTTTTTGCTTGATATTATTTAGACGTGCAATTTGTGAATCACGCACCGCTACATTGTCAATATCGCGAGCCTCAATGGCATCTTCGGTTTTGAGTTTGTACTTGTTGACACCGACGATCACGTCTTTGCCCGAGTCGATGCGGGCCTGCTTTTGCGCAGCGGCAGCTTCGATCTTGAGCTTGGCCCAGCCGGAGTCGACGGCTTTGGTCATGCCGCCCATGGCTTCAACTTCTTCGATGATGGTCCAGGCTGCATCAGCCATGTCTTGCGTCAGCTTTTCCATCATGTAGCTACCGGCCCAGGGGTCGATCACGTTGGTGATGTGGGTTTCTTCCTGGATGATGAGCTGGGTGTTGCGTGCAATACGGCTTGAAAACTCGGTCGGCAGGGCAATAGCTTCGTCAAAACTGTTGGTGTGCAGGCTTTGCGTGCCACCAAATACCGCAGCCATGGCTTCGATCGTGGTGCGCACCACGTTGTTGTACGGATCTTGCTCCGTCAGACTCCAACCGCTGGTCTGGCAATGCGTGCGCAGCATCAGGCTCTTGGGCTTTTTGGCATCAAAGCCTTTCATGATGCGGCACCACAACAGGCGCGCGGCGCGCATTTTGGCCACTTCCAGATAGAAGTTCATGCCAATAGCCCAGAAAAAGCTCAGGCGACCAGCAAACTCATCTACATCCATACCCTTGGCAATGGCCGTTTTGACGTATTCCTTGCCATCGGCCAGCGTGAAGGCCAATTCGAGCGCCTGGTTGGCACCGGCCTCTTGCATGTGATAACCCGAAATACTGATCGAGTTGAACTTGGGCATGTTTTTAGCCGTGTACTCAATGATGTCGCCAATAATGCGCATCGACGGCTCGGGCGGGTAGATATAGGTGTTGCGCACCATGAATTCTTTCAGAATGTCATTCTGAATGGTGCCTGATAGCTTGTCCTGACTGACGCCCTGCTCTTCTGCCGCCACCACATAACCGGCCAGCACCGGCAACACGGCACCGTTCATGGTCATGGAAACGCTCACTTTGTCCAGCGGAATCTGGTCGAACAAAATCTTCATGTCCTCGACCGAGTCAATCGCCACGCCGGCTTTGCCCACGTCACCGGTCACGCGTGGGTGATCGCTGTCGTAGCCCCGGTGAGTTGCCAAGTCAAAAGCAACGCTAACACCCTGCCCGCCTGCAGCCAAGGCCTTGCGGTAAAACGCATTGGACTCTTCAGCGGTAGAAAAACCGGCGTACTGGCGAATCGTCCATGGTCGCACCGCGTACATGGTGGCTTGCGGGCCGCGCAGGTAAGGTTCAAAACCCGGCAATGTATTGGTGTACGACAGATTTTGCGTGTCGGCAGCGGTGTAAAGCGGCTTGACGGTGATGCCATCCGGCGTTTGCCAATTAAGCGCATCCACATTGCCTTCGGGCGCTGATTTGGCAGCGGCTTTAGCCCAGGCAGCAAGGTCAGCGGGTTGAAATTCAGGGTTGTTTTGTGTCATGGCGATACAGCTTCAAATCAGGTGAACAGAACGGTTGTCAATCATGCTGCCTAGGAATAGGCAAGGTGTTACGACCGATTCAAGAGTTTACGTTATTTATAATTATTGATGCAAAATATTCCACTCAGCTTACAATTCTAGTCATGTCAGTACCCTCTTTAGCACCCCGCGCACTCTACGAGGAAGTAGCGGAGTTGCTGCGCCAGCGCATATTCAACCGTGAACTTGAGCCCGGTAGCTGGATCGATGAACTAAAGATAGCCGAAGCCTATGGCATCAGCCGCACGCCGTTGCGCGAAGCCTTGAAGGTACTGGCAGCGGAAGGGCTGGTCACCATGAAGGTGCGTCGTGGCGCATATGTCACCGAGGTGTCAGACAGCGATCTGGCTGACGTTTACCAGCTGCTGAGCCTGCTGGAGTCCGACGCAGCAAGCGTTGTTGCGCACACCGCCACTGATATTCAAATCACCGAATTGCAAGCGTTGCACCAAGCATTGGAAGATGCGGCCTTGCCGACGCAACAGGATCGTGAGCGTTTTTTTGCCATCAATGAGCAATTTCACATGCGATTGCTGGAAATTGCAAACAACCGATGGCGTAACCAGATGGTGGCTGACCTGCGCAAGGTTATGAAGCTCAACCGTCACAATTCGCTGTTGAAGTCAGGTCGAATGGCCGAATCACTCAATGAGCACCGCGCTTTGATGGCGGCATTGACAGCCCGCAATGGCAATTTAAGTCAGCAACGCATGCAAAAGCACTTCAAAAATGGACTTGAGGCTGCCAACTGATGCTGGTTAATACTTTAAAGAAACATGACCCCGTTGTTAGTCGGGACAGTGTTTGATATTTTTTGTTTAATTCGGGTGTGCCGTATGTACTGGTCTACCCGGAGGGGATTGAACCCCCGACCCACAGCTTAGAAGGCTGTTGCTCTATCCAACTGAGCTACGGGCAGAGATCACGAGAAAGAATAATGGTCGGGGCGAAAGGATTCGAACCTTCGACCCTCTGGTCCCAAA
>JBBQZI010000059.1:0-15385 GCA_038207855.1 Burkholderiales bacterium | reverse complement strand
TGTGCGGCTGGTCAAAAAAGGTCCGAATGCTGTGTGCCACGATCGGGCCTACGTCGGCCACTTCGAGCATGTGTTCTTCAGTGGCAACCATGATGGCATCCAGATTGCCAAAATGACGTGCCAAGGCCTTGGCCGTGGCCTCCCCCACATGGCGAATGCCCAGTCCGAAGACAAAACGTTGCAACGTGGTTTGCTTTGATTTCTGTAGCGCATCAAGCAGGTTCTGTGCGGACTTCCCGGCCATTCGATCCAAACTGGCGAGCGCGGTAAAGCCCAGTCGGTACAAATCCGGCAGGGTGTTGATGATGCCGACATCGACCAGTTGATCAACCAGCTTGTCGCCCAGGCCGTCCACCTCAACCGCACGGCGTTGAGCAAAATGCAAAATCGACTGCTTGCGCTGGGCACTGCAAAACAGGCCACCGGTGCAACGGTAATCGGCTTCGCCCTCCTCGCGCACGGCCGCACTGCCGCACACCGGGCAGCTGCGCGGCATGCTGAACACCTCGGGATCACCGGCGCGCTGCTCCAGCAGCACCGACACCACCTCGGGAATCACATCACCGGCGCGACGCACGATCACCGTGTCACCCACGCGCACGTCCTTGCGGCGCGCTTCATCTTCGTTGTGCAAGGTGGCGTTGGTGACCGTTACGCCGCCAACAAACACCGGGGCCAGCTTGGCAACTGGTGTCAGTTTGCCGGTGCGCCCGACTTGCACGTCAATTGCCAGCACGCTGGTCAGCATCTCTTGCGCCGGAAATTTGTGCGCCACCGCCCAGCGCGGCTCACGCGTGACAAAACCCAATTGGCGTTGCAGCGCAATGCTGTCAACCTTGTAAACCACTCCATCAATGTCAAAGCCCAGACCATCGCGGGCTTTGCCAATGGTTTCATAATATGCTATTAACTCAATAGCGCCTTGCGCATGCTGCACAAGGGCTGAAACCGGAAAACCCCATATTTTTAAAGTTTGCAACAAATCAAAGTGCGAGGCAAACACCGGCCCGCCTGCCTCGGGTAGCGTGACCGCACCCAAGCCATAGGCAAAAAAGCTCAAGGGCCGCTGGGCGGCAATCGCCGGGTCCAGTTGACGCACAGCACCGGCGGCCGCGTTGCGCGGATTGACAAAGGTTTTTTCACCTTTGGCACCGGCTGCTATTTTTTGACGCTGGCGTTCGTTCAAGGCTTCAAAATCATCGCGGCGCATGTAGACCTCGCCGCGCACTTCCAGTAGCGCTGGTGCATCGGCGGGCAATTTAAGCGGAATTTGACCGATGGTGCGGATGTTTTGCGTCACATCTTCACCGGTTTCACCGTCCCCGCGCGTGGCCGCCTGCACCAGCGTGCCATGCTCGTAGCGCAGGCTCATTGCCAAGCCGTCAAACTTCGGCTCGGCCACGTAGGTGATGGGCGCATCCACGTCAGTTAAGCCCAGCTCACGGCGAATGCGGGCATCAAAATTTTCGGCACCGCTGGCGGTGGTATCGGTTTCTGTACGGATGCTCAGCATCGGCACGGCATGGCGCACCTGGGCAAATGCGGCGAGCGCCCGCCCACCGACACGTTGGGTCGGTGAATCAGCGGTGACCAGCTCCGGGTGGCGGGCTTCCAGCGCCTGCAGTTGGGCAAACAGGCGGTCGTATTCAGCATCGGGCACGCTGGGCTGGTCCAGCACGTAATAGCGGTGCGCGTGCGCATGCAGGGTCTGGCGCAGTTGCGCCGTCTGACTGGCCTCATCAGCGCTTAGGGTGAACATATCCGGGGTCGACATGGCCGCGTGCTTTCAGGAAAACAGCCGCCGCGCCAGGGGTGACCCGGCCGACAGCTCACGCTGGTCCAGCGTGTCATAAAGCTGCTCGAGCTCGGTGGCAATCACGTCCATGGCTTCAGTCGGTAGCGGCACGCCGTTATCGTCTGTCACGGTGGCATCCATGTCGGTGGCCAGTGACGCGGCAGCTTGGCGCATGCGCTCAAAAGCGTGCTCGCTGCGAACCACCTGTGCCACATCCAGACTAAGCACAATTTCACGCAAGGCAGATTGGGTCGGGTCGTCAGACAGCGCCGTCTGGGTGTCAAAGCTCATACTCAGCACCGGTGGCAAGCCGGCAAATGAGGCGGGCACCACCATGCGCCCGGCCATGGAGCCGGGCACAAAGCCCAGACGGGCCGCCATTTGCTGGATATAACTAGGGCTCCAGGCCGCCCGCTTGGCGCGCAGAACAAAGCCCAGCTGCGCATCATGGTCACCGGCAAACTGGTCCAGTTCGCGAGCCCGGCCAACCTCCTGGCGCATGTCGGGAAAATCGGGGGTTCCACCCAGGGCATCGCAAAAACTCTGGATTTTGATGACAAATTCAGAAAACTCGATGTCATTAAGCGCACCCGAGCGGTTGGCCAGCTGAATACCGGCCTGCAACTGGTGGTAGCGCTCACCCGCCACCGCAGACTCCCAACGCTGGGTTTGGGCATTCAAACCTTCGATGGCAAAAGGCTTGCTGCCAACACGGCGCGTGGGTGGCAAGTTGGCCAACACCGCCTCGCCCGATACCGGCGCATCCAGCGCAATCGGGGCCATCACGTCAATCAGTGCGTCCAGGCCAGGCTTTTTCTCGGGCACGGGCAGCACAAAGTCGCCGCCCTCAAAGGTGCGCTCATCCAGCGTTGGTTCGCGTGCTTCAAGCGCAGCCTGGTTGATATCGACAAGCGATGGCTGGCGTGGCTGGTTTTTGCGCGCCAGCCAGACGTTGTAGATCACCATGGCGAGCAGTACCGCGCCACCCATGATCAATAAACCCAATTGCATCTGGCTCATGGTCATCTCTCCAGTTCGGCCAGACTCAGGGCCGCGTCCATATCAACCGCCACAATGCGTGACACGCCCTGCTCTTGCATGGTCACGCCAATCAGTTGCTTGGCCATTTCCATGGCGATCTTGTTGTGGCTGATAAACAAAAATTGGGTTTCTTTGCTCATGCTGGAGACCAGCTTGGCATAGCGTTCGGTGTTGGCATCGTCCAGCGGCGCGTCCACCTCATCCAACAAACAAAACGGTGCCGGGTTGAGCTGAAAAATGGCAAATACCAAAGCGATGGCGGTCAATGCCTTTTCCCCGCCCGACAATAAGGCGATGGACTGGTTTTTTTTGCCAGGCGGCTGGGCAATCACCTGCACACCAGAGTCCAGAATTTCTTCACCGGTGATCACCAGCCGGGCATTACCGCCACCAAACAGCTCAGGAAACATTTTGCCAAAATGTTCGTTGACGGTGTTGAAGGTGCCCGAAAGCAGTTCGCGCGTTTCGCCGTCAATCTTCTTGATGGCATCTTCCAGCGTGGTCATGGCCTCCACCAGATCAGCCGTTTGGGCATCAAGAAACTGTTTGCGCTCGCTCGCCACCGCCAGTTCGTCAAGCGCCGCCAAATTGACAGCACCGAGCGCCGCAATGTCGCGGTTGAGGCGGTCAATCTCGCCCTGCAAACCAGCCAGACGCACCGAACCATCGGCCACGGAGGCCGCAAGCTGCTCGATATCGGCCTTGGCATCGGTCAGCAACTGGGTGTACTGCTCAAAGCCGAGCCGGGCGGCTTGTTCTTTCAGCTGAAATTCGGTGATGCGCGCACGCAGCGGGTCGAGCTCGCGCTCCAACTGCATGCGTCGCTCGTCACTGGCACGCAGCTTGGCGGTCAAATCGTCATACAGGCTGCGCTGCGCGCCAAGATGTTGTTCACGTTCCATCTTGGCGGCCAGCGCCTGCTGCAAGCCGCCCTGGGCTGCGGCATCATTCAGACGTGCCAATTCATCATGGGCTCTTTGGGCCTCAGCCCTTACGGAATCTGCCTGCTGTGCTGCTGTTTCAATAGCACGTGAGAGTTCGGCGCGGCGCGCACCAAGGCTGCGCATGGAGAAAGTGGCCTCCTGCGCTTGGCGCTCCAGACTGCGTTGCTGCTCGCGGCATTCTGCCAACTTGCGCTCGGCGCTGATGACGCGGTCGTCCAACTGAGCGTGACGCTCTTGCGTGTCGGCCAGTTGCATGTCGAGCTCTTCAAAGCGCGCCTCTGCCGTAACACGACGCTCCTGCAAGTCATCAAGCTGCGCGTCCACCTCGGTCAGGTCGCTGGCAATTTGGGCGCTGCGGCTGCGTGCCTGATCGAAGGCTTGCGTCAGGCGCAGGGTTTCCACTTGCAAGGCGTGCGCCCGGGCTTGTGCCTCGCTCGCTTCCTGGCGCACGGATACCAAGCGCCGCGACACATCTGCATAGGCGGCTTCGCAGCGCACCAAGGCAGAACGGGACTCGTCGGTCATCAGCACTTGGGCCCGCAGCTGTTTTTCAATGTTTTCAATCTCTTGGGCGCGCGCCAAAAGCCCAGCCTGCTCTGAATCGGGTGCATAAAAACTGACGCTGTGCAGCCCCACGGCATGACCTTGGCGCACGTAAATGATGTCACCCGGCTGCAGCTTGTCACGACTGGCCAATGCATCTTCCAGACTGGCGGCGGTGAAACAGCCTTGCAACCAGTCGTCCAGCACAGATTTTTGGCCCGCATCATGGCTACGCAACAGGTCGGTCAGCCGGGGCAAGCGGGCCGCCCGATCAACCACGCCCGCAGCAGGGGGGCTGTAAAACGCCAGCTTGGCCGGGGGCGCATCCTGCGCAAAGGCGCGCAACATCTCCAAACGGCTAACTTCAAGCGCGCCCAGGCGCTCTCGCAAGGCCCCTTCGAGCGCATTTTCCCAACCCTGTTCAATGTGCAGCCGACTCCACAAGCCCTGCAAATGGTCAAGACCATGCTTTTGCAGCCAGGGCTGCAACTTGCCATCGGTTTTGACCTTTTCCTGCAGCGCCTTGAGTGCCTCCATGCGGGCTGACAAGTCGGCCAGCCGGGCTGACTCGTTATTGACCACTTGCTGTTGCGCGCGGCGGCTGTCATCGAGTTCGGGCGCGCTGGCTTGCAGCTCGACCAGTCGGCCCTGTGCCATGTCAGACGCTTCCTGCGCCTGTTCCAATTGATTTTGCTGGCTGGCCAGGCGCGCTTCGTCGGGTGCGGCCAATGCGTTGCGGTCTTGCAGCAAGCGCTCGCGGCGTGTGCCGAGTTGGCGCGACTGCTCTTCAATGCTGCGTTGCTCGGCAGCCAGCACACCAATCTGCTGCTGCACCTGCGCCACGCCGGCGCGCTGCTCATTGGCGTTGCGCTGCGCCTGGCGCAAGGCCTCTTCAAGTTCAGGCAGTTGTTGCGCCTGGTCTTCCACCTGGGCCGATAACATTTCGGTCTTTTCCTCGCCCAGCAGCTCCAGCTCTGAGAGGCTTTCCAGCTCGCTTTGAGCATCCTGGCTGCGCGTGGCCCATTGGGCGGCCTGTTCTTGCAGCGTTGCCAGGCGTTGCTGCACACGTTGACGGCCTTCCACCACAAAGCGAATTTCTGCCTCCAGCCGGCCCACTTCGGTGCTGGCTTCATACAGCAGCCCCTGCGCTTGGTTAACTTGATCGCCGGCCGCGTAATGTGCCTGGCGAACAGTCTCAAGCTCGGACTCGATATGGCGCAAGTCGGCCATGCGGCTTTCCAGTGCATTGACGGCAGCTTGCGCCTCGGTTTTGACCTTGGTCTGGTCGGCCTCGGACTCAGATCGCTTCAAAAACCATAGCTGATGCTGCTTGAGGGACGCGGACTCTGACAGGAAATGGTACTTTTTTGCGACCTCGGCCTGCTTTTCAAGCCGATCGAGGTTGGCATTGAGCTCGCGCAAAATATCTTCAACCCGAGTCAGATTTTCACGCGTGTCGCTCAGTCGATTTTCGGTTTCGCGCCGGCGCTCTTTGTACTTGGAAACCCCGGCGGCTTCCTCCAGAAACAGCCTGAGTTCTTCGGGCTTGCTTTCGATGATGCGGCTGATGGTGCCCTGACCAATGATGGCGTAGGCACGCGGCCCCAGGCCCGTACCCAAGAACACATCCTGCACATCGCGGCGGCGCACGGCCTGGTTGTTGATGTAATAGCTGCTATTGCCATCGCGCGTGAGCACGCGTTTGACAGCAATCTCGGCAAACTGACTCCACTGACCGCCGGCGCGGTGATCGTCGTTATCAAACGACAGTTCGACACTGGCGCGACTGGCAGGCTTGCGGGTCGTTGTGCCATTGAAAATGACGTCCTGCATGGACTCGCCGCGCAACTCGCTGGCCTTGGACTCTCCCAGTACCCAGCGCACGGCATCCATGATGTTGGACTTGCCACAACCATTGGGGCCCACCACGCCGACCAGTTGACCTGGCAGCAAAAAATTGGTGGGCTCAGCAAATGACTTGAAGCCGGATAACTTGATTGAATTGAGACGCACGGGGGGTCGATGAAGCTTTGATGAATGCGCAGTGCGTTGTTTGTTTCAGACAAGAGCTGGGCGGTAAACCGGCATGATACCTTGCGAACCGCCAGGAAAACCCCTCGACTTCACCCCTGCGCCATTAGCCCCCGTGGGCCAGCGCCATGACCTGATCAGCGGGTAAATTTTTAAGGCTATGGTCGCTCCAGACCCGCCGCCAATGACGGGCACCAGGCAGACCATGGCGCAAACCCAGCATGTGCCGGGCGATCGACGGCCAGCCAGTACCGTGTGCAGCCAATTGAAGCCTCATGTAATCGACCATTTGTTGCTCGACAATTTCCCGCGTCAATGGCACAGCCAATTCAGTGGCATCTGACAAATCCTGCAATGTCGTGTCGAAAAAAGTGCGGTCCCAAACGCTGAGCCACCAGGGGTTGTGATACGCCTCACGCCCCAGCATGACCCCGTCGACCTGGGTCAAGTGACTTTGCACCTGCTCAGTGGTGGTGACACCGCCGTTGAGCACAATGGCCAGGTTTGGAAAATCGCGTTTGAGCTGGTAGACCCATTCATAGCGCAGCGGCGGCACCTCGCGGTTATCTTTGGGGCTCAGGCCTTTAAGCCATGCGTTGCGGGCGTGCACGATAAAGGTCTGGCAGCCAGCGTCACTGACCGCGCCGACAAAGTCGCGCACAAAGTCATAGCTCTCAAGCTGATCTATGCCAATTCGGTGTTTTACCGTGATGGGAATAGTGGTTGCATCGACCATGGCCTTGATGCAATCGGCCACCAATTGCGGCTCCCGCATCAGGCAGGCGCCAAACGCGCCACGCTGAACGCGCTCGCTGGGGCAGCCACAGTTCAGGTTGATCTCACTGTAGCCCCACTGCTCGCCCAGGCGCGCGCACTGCATCAAATCACCCCGATCACTGCCACCCAGTTGCAACGCGACAGGCTGCTCTTGTGGGCTAAAACTCAAATGGCGCGCCACATCACCATGCATCAAGGCGCCGGTGGTCACCATCTCGGTGTACAGCAGTGCGCGCTTTGTGAGTAATCGGTGGAAATACCGGCAGTGCTGGTCCGTCCAGTCCAGCATCGGGGCAACGGACAACTTCCAGCGTTCGGAAAAATCAGGTGGTGAAATTGGCATCGCTGGATTATCCCAGCGCAAACACGCTCAAAAACGCTGAATCAGGTGGCACACCAAGGTGCGCCGTTGTTGCCGTAGGCCATCCACAAGGCCCATGCCGAACTGGCCGCCAGTGCCAAACCGGCCAGACGCACACCCCAATCACCAGAATCATTGGCGTTAAGACGCAACCACAACCATGGCCCGAGCATCATGGAAACGCTGGTTCCCAGCGCGAACAGCGCCATGACCAGGGCACCGTCAAGCGCATGCCCCGTCAGTCCGGCCACCAGCAGGGCCGAGTACAGCAGGCCACAGGGCAAAAAAGTCCAAACAACGCCCAGCATTAGCGGTGCCCCTCTGCCGCGCCCCGTGACCAGGCTACGTGCGCCAAGCCATATTTTTTTACCCGCTTGCTCCATCCAAACTGGCTGCTGGGCTTTCCACAACAAAAGCAGGCCAAGCACCATTGTCGCCACATGAAACATGCTCCAGACCGGCCGTAGCGCAGCCGATTGCACAGTCAGCCAACCCAAACCTTGCATGGAAGCTGCAGCCAGCGCACCGAGCGCTGAATAGCCCAGCACCCGTCCAAACTGAAAAGTCCACATAGCGGTGGTTTTTTGAGGGCCGGCCGCTTGACCGATACCAGCGCAGGCAGCACCGCACATCGCAATGCAATGCGGCCCACCCGCCAGCCCCATCAGTAAGGCGGTCGTTGCGAGGGATGTTTGCATGCCTCTAATTTAGAGGATTTTTGAAAACTTGGCGCGTGTACGGTCAGTTTGCAAATAACGATCAAACACCATGGCCACCGCTCGCACAAAGAACCAGCCTTTGGTCGTTACCTGAATACAGTTGTCATCCAATTCAACTAGGCCTTGCTCTACCTGTGCCGCCAGCGTTTCCATTTCTTTGGCAAAGTACTGTTTGAAGTCAATCAGATAGGCTAGTTCAATCGACTCGTAGGACATGCGCCCCTGGCACATCAGGGCCATGATGACCGCACGGCGCACCAAATCGTCCCGTGACAATGCCAAACCGCGCACAACCGGGAATTGCCCTTGGTCCAGAAAATCGTAATACTCCTCAAGCGTCTTGGCATTCTGGCTATAAGTGGCCCCAACACGCCCAATGGATGACACACCCAGTCCAATCATGTCGCAATCGGGCTGCGTGCTATAGCCCTGAAAATTGCGGTGCAGCCGTCCTTGCCGCTTTGCAACTGACAAAGAATCGTTCGGCAACGCAAAATGATCCATGCCAATGTAGACATACTCGGCTGCCATCAGCGATGCCATGGAGCCGGCCAACATAGACACTTTGGCACCAGCGGTGGGAATTTCTACTGAAGAAATTCGGCGCTGAGGCTTGAAGCGCTCAGGCAAGTGTGCATAGGCATACAGCGCAATCCGGTCGGGTTTGAGTGCAATAATTTGTGTCATCGTCCGCTCAAATGACTCTGGTGTCTGCTCAGGCAGTCCATAAATCAAGTCGACGTTGATTGACTCGAAACCACGCTCACGCGCGGCCGCCACCAATGCAAACACCTGCTCGGCTGGCTGTACTCTGTGAACCGCCTTTTGTACTGCCGGGTCAAAGTCCTGCACACCAAAACTCAAACGGTTGAAACCGAGCTCTGCCAAGACATCAAGCCGCCCGGCATCTATGGTGCGGGGATCAATCTCGATCGAATACTCACCACCAGGGGTGAACGTGAAACTGCGGCGCAGCATCGCCATCACTTGACGCAACTCATCATCCGACAAAAAAGTTGGTGACCCACCCCCAAAATGCAACTGGGACACCACCTGACCAACGCCCATGTGCTTGGTATGCAGGTCAACCTCTCGGCTTAGGTAGCGCAGGTAGGCAGCCGCCCGGTCATGGTGTTTGGTGATGATCTTGTTGCACGCGCAGTAGTAGCATAGTGATTCACAAAACGGAATGTGCACATACAGTGACAGTGGCAAAGCCAAAGCACCCGACTGACGCTGCTCAAGCGCCTGAATGTAGTCGGTTGCCGTAAATGCCTCAACAAATCGATCTGCAGTCGGATAAGAGGTATAACGTGGACCTGACACGTCATACTGGCGGATTAAACTTTCGGAGATCGGCTCAGCCACAGTTTTAGGCATCAAAATTCCTTTTCAAGACTGGCGAATATGCCTCCAAAATGGACTTTTCATCTTGATCTCAATCAAAGAAATTACAAAAGCTCCGGATGCAAAAATTGACCTACGTCAGATCAAGTCAGCTAACAGTGTCAAAATCGCGCCCATGAATCACGAGACTATCAAGATCGCCTGCTCAAACTGCAACATGCGTGAGCTGTGCATGCCCATTGGTTTGAGCACTGAAGAACTGGAACGTATTGACGAGATCATCGGCGTACGTCGCAAAATCAAACGGGGCGCAACACTGTTTCATAACGGCGAAAAATTCTCCAACCTGTACGCTATCAGAACCGGCTTCTTCAAGACCTGCATTACCTCAGAAGATGGACGCGACCAAGTGACCGGTTTTCAGATGGCTGGAGAGATCATTGGACTTGACGGCATCGTGCATGACCACCACACCTGCGATGCGGTGGCACTTGAAGATGGCGAAATTTGCGCTATGCCTTTTGAGCAAATTGAGAATCTGTCACGGGAAGTAACTTCACTGCAACGGCATGTGCACAAAATCATGAGCCGCGAAATTGTGCGTGAACATGGCGTGATGCTGTTGCTTGGCAGCATGCGCGCAGAAGAACGGTTGGCAGCTTTTTTATTGAACCTGGCGCAACGGCTGCATGCACGCGGTTTTTCCCAGTCAGAACTGGTGCTACGAATGACTCGAGAAGAAATCGGCAGTTTTCTTGGCCTCAAACTCGAAACCATTAGCCGGACATTTTCACGGTTTGTCGATGAAGGCATTGTTCAAGTGAAGCAACGCCACGTTCACATCCTTGACACCAACGCCTTGCAGGACATCATCAACCCAAAATAATGCGAATGGTTTAGCGACCTTCAGCAGGCTGCATGGACAGCGGCGCAACCTCTGTTTGCACACGATTGCGGCCTTGCATGGCAGGAGCCAAACTTCCCTTGATCGTTGTTAGTTCGCTGTTCTTAATCGGTTCACTACCCTTTTGGTGATAGTAGTCTGACTCAATTTCATTGGGAGTAGACACTGCCAGATAAAGCGTTACAAAGCCAGCAACAACCACAATTGCCGGCCCTGAGATAACTAACCAAACATGACCAAAGCGCCACCAAGACTTGGGGTCTTTTAACTTTTCATTTTGCATATGTTTTCCTTAATTCGGGTAAAAATTGCGATGTCAAACAACTCAATCGGCAACATATAAAGAATAATGGGCAACCTCAAGGTTACCCAATATTTTTTACCTACTCAAAAATGAGGCAACCAATAGCAACCTTAGGTGCTATTGGCCAACCATGAATCTCGTTAGCTCTTATTTGACAAACCCCAAATATAAGAGGTCAACACGTGAATTTGCGCTTCGGTGAGTTTTCCACCCTTTTCCGCGCTCTGCGGTGGCATGACGTTGACTTTACCGTTATTGACCATCTCAATGATGGCCTTTTCGCCAAATCCGTGCAGCCAGATGTTGTCGGTCAAGTTAGCTGAGCCGATGGCTTGCATACCCTTGCCGTCTGCACCATGACAAGCCGCACAAACAGTAGCAAACTTTTCTTTGCCCAAAGCTGCTTTGGCTGAATCGTGTGGGCTGCCTGACAAACTGAGCACATATTGCGCAACATTTTTAACATCGTCAGCACTGCCAACAGCTGCCGCCATTGGAGGCATATTGCCGATGCGCCCCAATGTGAGAGTTTCCTTGATTTTCTCAGGGGTGCCGCCATGCAACCAGTCACCATCAGTCAGATTAGGAAAGCCTTTGTTGCCACGGGCATCTGACGCGTGGCACTGTGCGCAATTGTTACTGAACAAACGCTCACCAATGGCCATCGCTTGGGCATCCTTGGCGACATCTTCCGGCTTCATATTTGAAAATTTGGCATAGATAGGCGCTACTGCAGCATTATCCTTTTCAACCTCTTTCTGGTACACGTTTTCCTGTGTCCATCCCAAGGTACCTTTATAACTACCTAATCCTGGATACAGCACAAGGTATACCAATGCAAACACAACGGTAATGACGAACAAATAGCTCCACCACCGAGGTAGTGGATTATTCATTTCGCGTAAATCACCGTCCCAAACATGTCCAGTTGTATTATCCCCAGCCGTTGTCGCCTTCATCTTGCCAGCCGAGACCAACAAAACATAACAAGCAACTATGCTGACGAGCGTGATGCCGGAGATATAAAAGCTCCAAAAATTACTTGTGAAATCACTCATTTTTTTTCCTAACCGGTATGAAGGTTAATCCTGCTCGAACGGAAGATTGGCAGCTTCATCGTATTCAGCCGCATTTTTTCGGAATACCCAAATAATGAGGCCAATAAATGTGACAAAACTGACAACCGTCACCAATGAACGCAATGTATTGACATCGAATTCCATGAAATTCCTCTACTTATTTAGCGTTAAGTGCTGTGCCAAGAACCTGCAAGTAGGCGACTAAAGCTTCCATTTCGGTCTTGCCTTTGACATCTTCAGTGGCAGTCGCAATTTCAGCATCCGTGTAAGGAACACCAACCGTACGCAAAGCCTTCATATGTGACGGCATCACCGCCGCATCTACCGGCGCATTCATTAACCAAGGATAAGCTGGCATGATGGATTCAGGAACCAGATCACGCGGATTATTCAAGTGAGTCACTTGCCACTGATCGCTGTACTTGCCGCCGACGCGGTGCAAATCAGGTCCGGTACGCTCACTACCCCAAAGGAATGGATGGTCGTAAACAAACTCACCAGCGGTTGAATAGTGACCATAACGCAACGTTTCAGCATGGAAAGGGCGAATCATCTGTGAATGGCAATTGAAGCAGCCTTCACGCTGATAAATATCGCGCCCGGCCAACTGCAATGACGTGTAGGGCTTTAAACCCGGCACAGGTTGCGTCGTTGACTTCTGAAAAAACAAGGGAACGATCTCAACCATCGCCCCAACCAACAACACGATGAGCATCAGAACGATCATCAACCCGTTGTTGGTTTCTAAAGTAGCGTGCGAAAAACCTTCGCTTTTATGTGTATCTGCCATGATAGTTAGTCCTTAAGCGTGTGCTGCAACGGCAGGAATATTGATAGCCACGGAGCGACCACCGGTAGCTGTTTTAAACGTATTCCAAGCCATGATGAGCATGCCTGAAAGGTACAGCAAACCACCCACCAAACGCAGTACATAGAACGGATACATGGCCTTGACTGACTCAACAAAGGTGTAAGTCAAAGTGCCGTCAGCATTGATAGACCTCCACATCAGGCCCTGCATCACGCCAGCAATCCACAGAGCTGCGATGTACAAAACGATACCAACTGTGGCCATGTAGAAGTGAACCTCAATCGCCTTGACGCTGAACATTTGTTTTTGACCAAACAGCTTGGGAATCAGGTAGTACATGGAACCCATGGTGACCAGACCGACCCAACCCAAGGCACCAGAGTGCACATGGCCGACCGTCCAGTTGGTGTAGTGGGACAAGGCATTCACAGTTTTGATGGCCATCATCGGGCCTTCGAACGTGGACATACCATAGAACGACAAGGACACGATCAGAAAACGCAGAATCGGGTCATCGCGCAGTTTGTGCCAAGCGCCCGACAAAGTCATAACACCGTTGATCATGCCGCCCCAGCTTGGTGCCAACAAAATCAGGGAGAAAACCATACCGATCGATTGCGTCCAATCAGGCAGCGCGGTGTAGTGCAGGTGGTGCGGACCCGCCCACATGTACGTAAAAATCAGCGCCCAAAAGTGAACAATGGACAAACGATACGAATAAACAGGGCGTTCGGCTTGCTTGGGAATAAAGTAATACATCATGCCCAAGAAGCCAGCCGTCAGGAAGAAGCCCACCGCATTGTGTCCATACCACCATTGCACCATGGCATCTTGCACACCAGCATACGCCGAGTACGACTTCATGCCGCCAGCTGGAATAGCAGCGCTGTTACCCAAATGCAGCAAAGCGACAGCCAAAATGAACGCGCCATAAAACCAGTTGGCTACATAAATGTGCTTGACCTTGCGGGTGCCGACCGTGCCAAAGAAGTTAATGGCATACGCAACCCACACCAAAGTGATCAAGATATCAACAGGCCATTCCAGTTCTGCGTATTCCTTGCTTT
This sequence comes from Burkholderiales bacterium, assembly GCA_038207855.1. GTDB lineage: Bacteria > Pseudomonadota > Gammaproteobacteria > Burkholderiales > Burkholderiaceae_C > Rhodoferax. Next base: position 1,662 of record JBBQZI010000059.1, on the reverse strand, counting down.
GGGTATAACCCAAAGGCAGAGACACGGCTGCAGCCAAGATGACCAACTGCCAACCCCAAAAAGTAAAGGCCGCCAGCTTGTCGCTGAACACCCGAACCTGGCAAGTGCGCTGGACCACGTAATACGAGGTTCCCATCAAACCACAACCACCAAACGCAAAAATAACTGCGTTGGTATGCAAAGGCCGCAGTCGGCCAAACGACAAGAACGAAATACCCATGTTGAGCTCTGGCCAAGCGAGCTGGGCGGCGATGATCACGCCGACCAACATACCGACCACGCCCCACACGACGGTCATGATGGCGAACTGCCGAACGACTTTGTCGTTATAGGTAGTTGCCCGCGAATTTGAAAATGCCATAGTCACCTCTTGAAAGTTGTACGTTGCAAAGTTTAGCGCCTGATTTCAACCCCAATTTGATACAAATCAAATTGGCACAAAAAATCTTATCAATCCTTAAGAATTCTCTCCCCCTCCTGCTCAATGTCTTCAAACTGCCCGCTATGAATAGCCCACCAGACTCCGCCGATGATGAAGAACACCAGCACAACGGACAAAGGGACTAATAAATATAGAATTTCCATCAGATGTTCTCGTCAAATTGACCACCGCGGGAGAGGCGCAGCGCATTCACCACCACCAGTAGAGAACTGCTGGCCATACCCAAACCCGCCAACCATGCCGGCAACATGCCAGCAACGGCCAAAGGCACACAAACCGCGTTGTATATCGCGGCCCAAGCCAGATTTTGTCGGACAACAGCCAGTGTACGCCGCGACAAAGAAATGGCCGCTACAACATCGGTCAAGCGACTGCTGGAAATCAAAAAGTCAGCCTTCGCCTGTGCCAGTGGCACAGCATTGCCAAATGCAAACGACGCATGAGCACCCGCCAACACCGGTCCGTCATTCAGCCCGTCACCCACTACCGCGACTTTATGCCCCTGCAACTGAGCATCTTGCAGAAAATCGAGTTTTTGCTGGGGGGAACAGTGCCCCATGGCCCGATCAATGCCAACCTTGCCCGCCACCCGACTGGCAGCCTCACTGGCATCACCGGATAACAGATGAACAGCGATTCCCCGCTTTTTCAGTGCATCGACCGTCATTGCAGCATCTGCACGAATGTCTTCCTGTAGTTCAAAAGTAGCCAACCAACCCTGACTGTCGCTCAGAAATACTTGCAAGTCTGCTGAAGTCGCTTGGACAACTTGGCAGAAATCAGCCGAGCCAAGCCGCACGCTGGTGCCGGTTGAATCATTACCCAAGGCAAAGACCTGGGCCTGCAAACCCTTTCCAGTCTCCTCTGAAACGCCTGATGCTTGCCAAATACCGGTTTGCCCTGCCTGCATGGCTGCGGTCAGCAGTGCCCTTGATACCGGATGCAGCGAATGCTGCGCCAACGCCGCCGCCATGGCCAGTGGCATCAGCGGATCAGTACCGTCACGCACCAGCGTCTGACTCAACACCATGGCATCACGCGTCAAGGTGCCGGTTTTGTCAAACAAAACCGTATCTATGGCAGCCAGCGACTCAAACGCATCAAGACGGCGCACCAAAACTCCACGTCGCGCCAACGCACCGGCTGCCGACAGCATCGCAGCCGGCGTGGCCAATGACAAAGCACACGGACAGGTCACCACCAGCACCGAAACGGCCACC
>JBBQZI010000058.1:0-15523 GCA_038207855.1 Burkholderiales bacterium | reverse complement strand
CGCTTTGCACCACATTGCCCATGCCAAAGTCGCGTAACTGCGATACCAGAATCGAGCGTGAGGTGGGGTTGCTGTCAATTACCAGCGCTTGCGAAGACGACAGATCGTCTTCAGGCAGCGCCATGAAGGGCTCGCGATGTGCGCAGCACAGATGCTGCCGGGTTGCTTGTTTGCATGGCTCAGGGGTGATGGCTTTTCAAAATAGTAGCACTGCCAGTTCACCTTTAGTAAAGCGTTTGCTGGCAAAGCGTGATCGCGTCGCAATGTCGGCCTTGTCGGTTGGCAGTGTATAACTGGCAGCTTCCATTTTTTGTCATTTGGTGTCCATGCTTGATATTGCTGCTACCTGCCTTGTCGTCACCGCCTTGATGGCGTACCTGAATTACCGCTTTGTGCACTTGCCCACCACCATTGGTGTCATGGTTATTGCATTGTTTTTGTCATTGGGAATTGTTGCCCTGGATGCCAGCGGCGTGGCACCCGTACTGCGGCAGTACGAAGAGTCGCTGCTTCGTTCGATTGATTTTTCAGATGTGCTGATGCAAGGCATGCTGTCCTTGTTGCTGTTTGCCGGCGCGCTGCACGTGGACTTAAGCGAGCTCAAAGCATTACGCTGGCCGGTCGCCGCCTTGGCCATACTCGGCACATCGCTGTCGACCCTGGTAGTGGGCTATGGGCTGTGGCTGGCACTGCCGTGGGTGGGGCTGAGTTTGCCGCTGCTGTACTGCCTGCTGTTTGGCGCGCTCATCTCGCCGACTGACCCGATTGCTGTGGCCGGTATTTTGAAGTCGGCTGGCGCGCCCAAAAACCTTGAACTGGTGATTGCCGGTGAGTCGCTGTTCAATGATGGTGTGGGCGTGGTGATTTTTGCCCTATTGTTAGGCATGTTGTCTAGCGGAGTGATGCCCACGGTCGAGTCTGCCTTGGTACTGTTGGCGCGTGAGGCCGGTGGTGGCATGGTTTTTGGCTTGGTGCTGGGCTGGCTCATCTACCGCTTGCTCAAGAGCGTGGATGACTACAAGATTGAAGTTTTGCTGACCCTCGCCGCCGTGACGGGTGGCTACGCGCTGGCCAGCCACTGGCACATTTCTGGCCCGCTTGCCACGGTGGTCATGGGCTTGGTGATCGGCAATCAGGGGCGCGCACTGGCCATGTCCGACACCACCCGGCACTACCTCGATACCTTTTGGGAACTGGTGGATGAAATTCTCAATACCGTGCTGTTTGTCTTGATCGGCATGGAGGTGCTGCTGATTGCCTTCTCGGCCCCCCTGTTGCTGGCCGGGGCTGTTGCGATAGTCGTGACGCTGATTGCCCGCTTTGTGACGGTGGGCCTGCCGGTGCGTGCGTTGGGACGGTATTTTGGTCTGCCCGGCGGGTCCTGGCGGGTGCTGACCTGGGGCGGCTTGCGCGGTGGTATTTCAGTGGCGCTGGCGCTGGCTTTGCCGGCGGGCGAATCACGTGACATGGTGCTGGGACTGACCTATTGCGTGGTGGTGTTTTCGATACTGGTGCAGGGCTTGACGATTGGTCAAGTGGTGCGCCGGGCAGTTACGTCAAAATAGTGCCATGCAAACGCCACCACCTTCTGATCCTGCTGCCCCCAAGGCCCAACAGGCCCGCAACCCCTTGCACGGTGTCACGCTAGAGAGCATTGTGACGGCTCTGGCCGAACATTACGGCTGGGTTGGCTTGGGTGAACGCATTCCGGTGCGCTGCTTTATGCAAGACCCCAGCGTTGCCTCAAGTCTGAAATTCTTGCGCAAAACCCCGTGGGCGCGTGACAAGGTGGAGGGGCTTTACCTGTTCATGCTGCGCGAGCTGGCCCGGCAAAGCCGCAGCAGTCGAAAATCAGGCTGACCCGGCCAAAGGCGTTCTGCCATAAACTGGAAAACACCATGAACAGCTCTGATCTCCCCCCCCCAAGCGCGCTCGATGTCGCACTGGCGTTGCAGCGCAAGGCCTACTTTGCCCATCCAGTGCCAACGCTGGCGCAGCGCAAGGCCGATCTGCGCACGCTGCAGCGCTTCATTCGAGAAAACAAGGATGCGCTGTGCGATGCCATCAGCGCCGACTACGGCCATCGCTCGCGCCATGAAACCTTGCTGGCTGAGATATTCCCCGCAGTCGATGGCATTGACCATGTGATCAAGGAACTGCGTGGCTGGATGAAGCCGCAACGCCGCGGCGTGGATTGGCGCAACTTCTTTGGCGCGAAAAATGTCGTGATTCCGCAGCCGCTCGGTGTGGTGGGGGTGATCGTGCCGTGGAACTTTCCACTGAACCTGAGCATGGTGCCCTTGAGCTACATCTTTGCGTCTGGCAACCGCGCCATGGTCAAGATGAGCGAGAACTCGCGCCATCTGGCGGCCTTGCTGATGGAGCGCATGCCGGCCTATTTTTCGCCGGACAAGCTGCAATTTTTTGACGAGACCGGTGGTGTCGGTATTGAATTTTCGAAGTTGAAGTTTGACCATTTGTTGTTCACGGGCTCCGGTCAAACCGGGCGCGCGGTGATGGCGGCTGCGGCGCAAAACCTGTGCCCGGTGACACTGGAGCTCGGTGGCAAGGCCCCGGCTATCGTCTGTGATGACTTTCCCTTGCGTGTGGCTGCTGAGCGCATCCTGTTTGTCAAGCTGCTCAATGCGGGCCAGATCTGCACCACGGTCGACCACGCCTGGCTGCCAGCTGGCAAGATCGACGCATTTGTCGCGATGGCGCGTGACATTGTGGCCAAGCGCTATCCGCAATTGAGTTCGCCAGACTACACCTCGATCGTCGATCAGCGCTCGTTTGACCGGCTGTTGCATGCGCTGGAAGATGCCCGCAATCTGGGTGCCCGGGTGCTGCCGCTGCTGGATGGCCCGGCGTTTGACCGGGCATCGCGGAAAATTGCGCCCCACATCGTGTTGGACGCACCACCCGACAGCCTGCTGATGCAGCGCGAAATCTTTGGCCCAATCCTGCCGCTGCGCGCCTATACCTCGCTTGACGTGGTGATTGACGCCATCAACGCCGGGCCGCGTCCCTTGGCGGTGTACCCGTTCAGTCATGATGCAGCACAGGTGCAAAAAATCATTGACCGGGCCATGTCGGGTGGCGTGTCGGTCAACGATGCACTGTTTCATGTGGGGCAGCACGATTTGCCTTTTGGGGGTGTTGGCGATTCCGGCATGGGCCACTACCACGGCCGCGAAGGTTTTGAGACATTCTCCAAAATGCGTCCGGTGTTTTACCAGGCGCGTTTTAGCTCGCTCAAGTTCATGTGGCCACCCTATGGCAAGTTGGCCGACTGGGTGCTGGCCTTTTTGACCCGGTAGTTTTTGTTGTGAACATTTGGTCCCTGTCAACCGCTCTGGCGGGTGGGCTTGGCCTGTTTCTGCTCGGTATGACGATGATGACGGACGGCCTGAAGTTGGCCGCAGGATCAGCGCTGGAGCGCATTCTGGTCGCGGCGACTCGCACCCGTTGGCAGGCGCTGGGCTCAGGCGTAATGGTTACCGCGTTGGTGCAATCGTCGAGTGCTGTCACGGTGGCCGCTATCGGCTTTGTCAACGCCGGCTTATTGACGTTGGGACCAGCGCTATGGGTGCTGTTTGGTGCCAACGTGGGCACCACCATGACCGGCTGGATTATCGCGATGCTTGGGTTGAAATTCAAGATTGAAGCGCTCGCGCTGCCCTTGATTGGGGTCGGTGTGTTGCTGCACTTGACCGGGCAGGGCCAGCGCCGCGGTGCCATTGGCTCGACCCTGGCCGGATTCGGCCTGCTATTTCTGGGTATCGCGATGCTGCAGGAATCGTTCACCGGGCTGGCCGGACAAATCGTTCTACCGCAAGGCGAGGGGGCGCTGGCCGTGTTGGCGCAAGTCGGGGTAGGTGCCTTGATGACGGTGCTGATGCAGTCGTCAAGCGCCTCCATGGCGATTGCGCTGACCGCTGCGCAAGGTGGCTTACTGGAAACGCAGGGCGCGGCCGCGGTGGTGATTGGGGCCAACATCGGCACGACTGTGACAGCGATGCTGGCGGCTATTGGTGCTACGCCTAACGCACGCCGCGCAGCAGCGGCCCACGTCATCTTCAATGTCATCACGGCATCGGTTGCGCTGGCGTTGTTGCCGTGGCTGATTAACGCGCTGGGGCTGGCGCGTGAAGCGCTGGGCCTGTCGTCAGACCCGGCCGCCAAACTGGCGCTGTTTCACACCATATTCAATGTGCTGGGCGTCTTGCTGATATGGCCGCTGGCTGCCCCGCTGACGCACTGGCTGCAGGCACGTTTTACGCTGCGAGAGGAAGACGAGGCCAAACCCCGGCACATGGATGACACCGTGCTGCCTGTGCCAGCGCTCGCAGTGGAAGCTCTCAAACGCGAGGTGGCCCGCGTAGGCCACGTAGCCGTGCGCATGGCGCGCGCCGTTTTGGCAGGCGCGACAGCAGGTGCTTTGCGGCGCGATCAGACCATCGTCACACAACTCGATGCGGCGATTGAAGCCTTTGTTGAGCGAATGAACCGTACCGCCATGCCCCAGCGCGTGAGTGAACATCTGGCGCAGGCGCTTCGGGTGCTGCGCTACCACGAAACCACAGCCGAACAGGTACATGCTGCGGCCGCACTGAGCCATGCCAACGCCGCCGAGCGCACTTCGACGGATCTGCACACCGCATTTGTGCAGCATGCCGATGCACTGCTGGTCTTGTGCGATCCCGTCATGCCAGCAGTCGACAACGCCAGCCTGGACGCTGCTGCGCTGCAGATGGAATTGAGTTACGAGGCGCTTAAGGCCGGTTTGCTCGCGGCCGGCGGGGCTGGCATCACCCGACTGGCGGATATGGAAGCAGCGCTTCGCCGCTACAGTGCAATGCGCCGCGCTGCGCAGCAAGCCACCAAAGCCCGACAGCATTGGCGCGCAGAAGATGAGCTACCTGAGGAAGTAGCACTTGGTGACACCCTATGAGTGCCCGTCTCCAGCGTGCTGGCTTTCACTTACCCCTTCAGCATCACAGATCAAACTAATCGGTTAGAGTCCGGCGGCAAAAACTTCTCCGCTTAACAAAAGGTACTGATTATGGAAATTCCTGCACGTGATGGTGATGGCTATTTGGCTGATATGAGCGACTGGACTCCCGAAATTGCTGTATTGATGGCCGAGGCAGATGGCTATGAGATGAATGACAAAAAGTGGGATCAGGTCATGAAAGCGCGCGCCTACTATGAAGAGTTTGGCTCGGTTCCGCCGATCCGCAAGTTTGCCAAATACATTGAAGAAGACCAAAAATTGGTCTTTGAGCTGTGGATGACCGGCCCCATGAAACCCATCACCAAATACGGCGGCATGCCCAAACCAACCGGTTGTGTTTGAGGGCCGCAGCATGACGAAGGCCGTTTTTGACGTTGAAGAGGCCGACTTCGACAGCTTGGTGGTCGCGCGATCGCATGACGCACCGGTGCTGGTCGATATCAGCGCCGAGTGGTGTGGCCCGTGCCGTGTGCTGACACCTTTGCTGCACAAGCTGGTGGCCGCTCATGAAGGCAAGTTTCTACTGGCCATGGTGGATGCCGACGAAAACATGAAAATTGCTGGCCGGCACAAGGTGCGCGGCTTCCCAACGGTCGTCGCCTACAGCCGTGGGCTGGAGGTCGACCGCTTTCATGGCGCGAAAACCGAGGGCTTTTTGCGTGGTTTTATTGACCAGCTAATCGCCCGTCACGCTGAAGTCAGCGTATAGCATTGACATCGGCTACCGCCAGCGCCGTCATGTTGACGATGCGGCGCACCGTGGCCGATGGTGTGAGCACATGGGCGGTGGCTGCTGCGCCCAGCAAAATCGGTCCAACCGTCACCCCATGTCCACCGGTCATCTTGAGCACATTGAACAAGATGTTCGCCGAGTCCAGGTTGGGGCAAATCAAAATATTGGCTTCGCCGCTCAGGGTGGTATCGAGCAAGGCGTTATGACGAATCTCGTCTGACAGGGCCGCATCACCTTGCATTTCGCCGTCGCATTCGATGTCGGGACAGGCGGCCTTGAACAAGTCGCGCGCCAAGCGCATCTTTTGCGCTGAGGCGCGTTTAGATGAGCCGAAATTGGAGTGCGACAAAAATGCCACCTTCGGCGGTAGGCCGAAGCGGCGCACCTCATCAGCGGCCATGCGGGCAATGCCGGCGATTTGTTCAGCGCTCGGGTCTTCATTGACATAGGTGTCGGCGACAAACAGCGAGTGCCGCTCCAGCATCAGTGCGTTGAGCGTGGCAAAGCATGGCGCGCCTTCGCGACGGCCCAATAAGTCACTGACATGACCCAGATGCACGTCAAAGCGGCCGTGCACCCCGCACAGCATGGCGTCGGCGTCACCCAGCTTGACCATCAGCGCGGCAATGGTTGTGGTTGAACGGCGCACAGCGGCCTTGGCGGCCTCAGGGCTAACACCATCGCGGCCCAAGGCCTGATGGTAAGTTTCCCAGTACTGGCGAAAGCGCGGGTCATCGTCGGGGTTGCAGCAATCAAAATCACGCCCGAGCTGCATACGCAACCCGGCCTTGGCAATGCGGGCTTCGATGACGGCCGGGCGGCCAATCAGGATCGGCTTGGCCAGGTTGCCTTCGATCACGATCTGGACGGCGCGCAGCACGCGTTCGTCTTCGCCCTCGGCGTAGGCGACGCGCTTGGTGGCATTGGGTGCGCTGCGGGCAGCATTGAACACCGGCTCCATCAGCAGGCCGGTGGAGTAAACAAAACGTGACAGTTCTTGCCGGTAGGCATCCATGTCCTTGATGGGTCGCGCCGCCACGCCCGAGCGTTCGGCGGCGGCGGCCACGGCCGGCGCAATGCGCAAAATCAGGCGCGAGTCAAACGGCTTGGGGATGATGAAGTCCGGGCCAAAAGCCAGCTCTTGCCCGGCGTAGGCATGGGCCACTTCCTCGCTGATGTCGGCCTTGGCCAGCGCGGCAATTTCATGCACGCAAGCCAGTTTCATTTCCTCCGTGATCTTGGTGGCGCCACAGTCCAGCGCACCGCGGAAGATGTAGGGGAAACACAGCACGTTGTTGACCTGGTTCGGGTAGTCCGAGCGTCCCGTGGCAATGATGCAGTCAGGTCGCACGGCTTTGGCCAACTCGGGGCGAATCTCGGGTTCGGGGTTGGCCAGCGCCAAAATGATGGGTTGGGTCGCCATGGTTTTGACCATGTCTTGCGTCAGCACGCCGGCGGCCGAGCAACCCAGGAAGACGTCGGCACCATCGACTGCATCGGCCAATGTGCGCTTGCTGGTGTCTTGCGCAAAGCGTGCTTTGGATTCGTCAAAACCACCGGGCCGACCCTGGTAGACCACGCCTTTGGAGTCGCACATGTAAACGTTCTTGACCTGCACGCCCAAGCCCACCATCACGTTCAGGCAGGCAATGGCCGCAGCACCGGCACCTGACACGGCCACGCGCACGCTGTCAATGGGCTTGCCGACCAATTCCAGTGCATTGATCAATGCAGCGCTGGAGATGATGGCAGTGCCATGCTGGTCATCATGAAACACCGGAATGCCCATGCGCGCGCTGAGCTTTTGCTCGATGTAAAAGCACTCAGGGGCCTTGATGTCTTCGAGGTTGATGCCGCCTAGGGTTGGCTCCATGGCCGCAATGATCTCGATCAGCTTGTCCGGGTCAAGTTCATCAAGCTCAATGTCAAACACGTCAATGCCGGCAAATTTCTTGAACAAGCAGCCCTTGCCCTCCATGACCGGCTTGCCCGCCAGCGGCCCGATATTGCCCAGGCCCAGTACCGCCGTGCCGTTGGTGATGACACCCACCAAGTTGCCACGGCTGGTGTACTCGTGGGCCATGGCCGGGTTGGCCTGAATCTCAAGGCACGGGTAAGCGACGCCGGGCGAATAGGCCAGCGAGAGGTCGCGCTGGTTGTAAAGCGGTTTGGTGGCGTTGACCGAAATTTTGCCGCGTGTTGGCAAGCGGTGGTATTCGGCGGCGGCGTCGCTCAGTGCCTGTTCCTCAGGGGAAAGTTTGGTGCTCATGTAGCTCCTTTGTTGTGTCTGACCAAAACCTCGGACTTTACGCCTCTGATCAGCTATTTTTTTGACACGGATCAGCTTATTTTGATTTAGATCATTCCGGGTCAGGCGGTGTGCAGCATGTCGTACAGCGTGCGGGCCAGCACTTTGGTGGCCCGGCGCAGGTCTTGCAGGTCGAGGTGTTCGTCAGCCCGTTTGGCATTGGACTCGCGCACCGTGCGCGGCCCTGCACCGTAAATGACACCCGGAATGCCCCGCTCCACATACAGGCGCACATCGGTGTAAAGCGGCGTTCCAACGGCCGGAATTGGCTCGCCAAAGACCGTCTGGCCATGTTTCTGGATGGCTTGCACCAGCGGCTGGTTGCCGGGCAGCGGCTGCATGGCGCGCGACAGCAACAGTCGGCGCACGTCTGCGGTGATGTGTTTGCCACCGCGCGGCGGCTGGTAGCTGGCGGCGGCTTGCGCAATGGTCTGGCGCAGTGCGGCTTCGACCTGTGCTGGATCTTCCTCGGGAATCATGCGCCGGTCCAGCTTGAATACCACTTTGCCAGGGATCACGTTGGTGTTGGTGCCGCCGCTGATCTGACCGACATTCAGGTACGGGTGGCTGATGCCTTCCACCTGCGAAGTGACCTGCAAGTAGTCGGCGTTGAGCGCGTAAAGGGCATTCAGAATGTGTACCGCGCCTTGCAGTGCGTCGGTGCCGCTGTCGGGAATGGCGGCGTGCGCCATGTCGCCGTGTACCGTCACTTCAAGCTGCAAGCAGCCGTTGTGCGCCACCACCACCTGGTAGCTGAAACCGGCGGCAATCATCAGGTCGGGCTTGGTGTGGCCGTGTTCCAGAAGCCAGCCGGGGCCGACTTCGCCGCCATATTCTTCGTCGTAGGTCACATGCAGTTCGACATTCCCTTTGAGTTGGGCCGCGAGCGATTCGAGCGCGCGAATGGCAAAAGTGAAGCTGGCAATGTCGCATTTGCTCACGGCGCTGGCGCGGCCAAAAATCTGGCCATCGACGATGTCGCCGCCGTAGGGGTCATGCGTCCAGCCCTCGCCGGGCGGCACCACGTCGCCGTGGGCGTTGAGGGCAATGGTTTTGCCGCCAGCGGCGTACGCACGTCGCACGATCAGGTTGGTGATGCTTTGCAGTCCGGCGGCCTGAACCAACCCGGCCGGCACCGGAAATTGCTCTGCCTGCAAGCCCATGACCGCGAGCAGCTCGGCGGTGCGCTGCGCATGCGGTGCGTTGTTGCCTGGCGGCGTGTCGGTCGGCACTTTGATGAGTTCCTGCAAAAAGCGCACCTCGTCATCAAAGTGGGCATCGATCCAGGCATCGAGTTGGCTGTAGCTGTTCATGGGGTGGGCTCGGTTGGGGTGAGTGGTGCTTCGGTCAGGCTTATATCGTTGGCCAGTTGCGCCAGCAGCCCGGTGAAGGCCTCTACGGCGAGTTGCATGTCGTCGCTGGTGGTGGACTCCAACGGGTTGTGGCTGATGCCGGCGTTTTGTCCGCGTACAAACAGCATGGCTTGTGGCATCAGCTCATGGAGTTTCATGGCATCGTGCCCGGCCCCGCTGGGCATGCGGTGCAGCGGCAGGCCCAATGCGGCCACCGCATCTTCCCAGCGCTGTTGCCACTCGGGTGCGCTGGGCGCAGCGCTGGCACGCATCGACTCAAGCAGCGTGAACGTGAGCTGGCGATGTTGGCAAATCCGGGCCAGTGTGGTCCGCAAGTCGGCCTCCAGCCGGTCGCGCTGGGCGTTACTGGGTGCGCGCAGGTCGATCGAAAACTGGCAACGCCCCGGCACCACGTTGACCGAGCCGTCTGGCACGCTGAGTTGGCCTACGGTGGCGACCGAATCGCCATCCTGTAAGGCGCGTTGCTCCACGGCCAGTATGAACTCGGCGACCGCGCAGGCCGCATCGTGGCGCAAGTGCATCGGTGTGGTGCCGGCGTGGCAGGCCATGCCCGTGACCTCACCGGCAAAGCGTGCGCTGGCGTTGATGGAAGTCACCACGCCCAGCGGCAGGTTCAAGGCATTGAGCACCGGGCCCTGCTCAATGTGGACTTCGACAAAGCCCAGATAGTGCGCCGGGTCGCGCTTGAGCTGGTCAATCGCCTGCAGTGTGGCCGCGCGGTCGGCCCCGCACAAGCCGGCGTGCTGCATGGCGGCGTGCAGCGTGATGCCTTGTTGGTCGGTCTGGTCAAGCCATTCGGCCTTGAAATCACCCACCAGTGCGCCAGAGCCTAGAAAGGTGGCCTTGAAACGCTGGCCTTCTTCTTCGGCAAAAGCAAGCACTTCAATGGCAAATGGCAGGCGTTTGCCGGCACGCTGCAGCTCGCGCACGCAGGCCATCGGCACAAAAATGCCCAGGCGGCCGTCGTATTTGCCGCCATTGCGCACCGTGTCGTAGTGGCTGCCAGTCAACAAGGTTTTTGAATTTTTAGGGGTTTTAGGGCTGTAGCCCTTATGGTTATTGCGCAAGTAGCTATTATTATAATAGCGACCAACGACATTGCCAACGGCATCGATCTGCACCAAGTCAAAACCGCAGGCTTGCATTTGGCTCTGGATGCGCTCGGCGCAGGCGCGGTGCGCGTCGGTCAGGTAGGTGACGCTGAGCTGGCCGTGTTCGCGGTAACCCTGATCGGAAAATTCGGCCAGACGCTCGTGCCAATCCCACACGGCATGGCCCAGCGTCGGGGTGAAGCTAAATTTGTCGTTCAGGCGGATTTCGGCAATGCGGTGGATGTTGCGCAAACATTCCTGCAGTTCAAAGTCAGGGTGGCCGTGCAGGCGGCGCTCGAAGCTGGCGATGATCTCTGCGCGGCTCAAACCCGTGCCACGTGGCCCGCGTACCGCCAGGATGAAGGGCCAGCCAAATTTGGCGTTGTAGGCGGCGTTGAGTTGCTGCAGTTTTTCAAATTCATCCGGGCTGCAATGCGTCAGTCCGGCTTTACTTTGTTCGTTGCTCGACTCGGTGGTCAGGCTCTGGCTCAGCATGGCCTTGCCGGCGAGTTCGGGGTGGGCGCGGATCAGCTTGAGTTGCGCAATCTGGCCAGCGGTGTCGAGCACCTGGGTCATCAGGTGTTTGAGGTGGGCCAGCGACTTGAACGGCCGGTTGCGCAGCGCTGCCTCGGCGATCCAGGGGGAATGCTCGTAAAGGCCGTCCAGCATGTGCAAGGCATCGGTCGGGCTGGCGGTGTTGAGTTGGCTTAGCGTGAGTTGCATGGAAGGCATCAATCTAAATTACTCTTATAAAAATAGCATGTTGCGCATACTGCATAAGGGCTAAAGGCATAAATCACCTATAGGAATGCACACGGTGCCAGTGCCGCGCAATGTCAATGCGCCGACACACCCACACGTGGCGATGCTGGCCAATGTAGTCCAGAAAGCGTTGCAGCGCGGCGATGCGTCCGGGGCGGCCGAGCAGGCGGCAGTGCATGCCCACGCTCATCATCTTGGGTGCGTTCAGGCCAGCCGGGTCACCCTCGGCGTAGAGCGTATCGAAACTGTCTTTCAGGTACTGGTAGAACGGGTCAGCGTGCGAAAAGCCTTGCGGTAGCGCAAAGCGCATGTCGTTGCAGTCCAGCGTGTAGGGCACGATGAGTTGCGGCACGGTTTGACCATCGGTTTTGCGCACTTCCATCCAGAACGGCAGGTCGTCGCCGTAGTAGTCGCTGTCGTAGGCAAAACCGCCAAAGTCGGCTACCAGTCGGCGCGTGTTGGGGCTGTCGCGCCCGGTGTACCAGCCCAGCGGTCGCTCACCCATCAGGCGGGTCAATATGTCCATGCCGCGCTGCATGTGCTCGCGTTCTACCGATTCATCAACCGCCTGGTAGCTGATCCAGCGCCAGCCGTGGCAGGCGATCTCATGGCCGAGTTGCTGGCAGGCTTGCACCAGTTCGGGGTGACGTTCCAGCGCCATGCTGACACCAAACACCGTCAGTGGCAGACCGCGTTGCTCGAACTCGCGCAGAATGCGCCAGACACCGGCACGCGAGCCATATTCGTATAGGCCTTCCATGCTGATGTGGCGCTCCGGGTAGCTCGGCGGGCTGGCCATTTCGGACAGAAACTGCTCACTGCCGGCATCACCATGCAGCACGCAGTTTTCGCCGCCTTCTTCGTAGTTCAGCACAAACTGCACGGCAATGCGCGCCTGCTCGGGCCACTGGGCGTGTGGCGGCGTGCGGCCGTAGCCAGTCAGATCACGTGGGTAGGGCAGGGTGCTGTTGTAATGTCGCATGGGGATCGTTCCAGTGCAAAAAAGCCTGTTGGCCATGATAGCCGAGCAGGTAAAAATGAATCTTTTGCTGCACGCAAAATGTTTGCCAGTTTGACCAATAGAGGCAATGCGGGGCGCAAGCCTGCTGAATAAATTTTCGCTAACACCAAGGAGTAAAAAAATGAGCCTGAGCACGCACGTGTTGGACACCATGCATGGCACGCCGGCGGCTGGCATGCTGGTGGCGCTCTACGCTACAGAGGGCGAGCAAGCCCATTGCCTCAAGCAGTTTGTGCTGAACCAGGATGGGCGTAACCCGGATGGTTTGTTGCTGGACTCCGCCAGTTTGCAGCGGGGTACCTATCGCCTGGTGTTTGATGTGGCGGCCTATTTCAAGGCGCTTGGTGTGGCGCTGCCAGAGCCCAATTTTTTAGGCCGCGTGACGCTTGATTTTGGCGTGGCTGAGCCGGCGCAGCACTACCATGTGCCACTGTTGGTGAGCCCGTGGAGCTATTCGACCTATCGGGGGTCGTGAGGTAGGGCTTGAACTGTCCCGCAAAGTTTTACATTTGCCCTTCCGTCAGCGTATCGAGCTGGAAAGTGCCACTTTTGTGCCATAGCCAGGTGTCGGTGTAGGTCACGCGGCCCAGGCGCAGGGGGGCGGGGTAGGGCGCTGCGGCTCGCACGGTGCGTTCGATTTCGGCCATGACTTCAGGCGCGTGCTTGGGGGCGCGCATCCAGCTGGTGCCAGTGACGCGGCCCTTGCCGTCCACTTCAACCTGCAGTACGCCCACTGCATAGAGCAGCGGTGGCATCTGGCCGTGGAAAATGCGGTCCTGATTTTTGCCATAAAGATGGCTGGCGGCATCAATGCGGTATTCGCGTGGCGAGTTGGCTTTGGAGATCGATCTGGGCTCGCCCGAAGGCACTGCGCTGACCGGTGGTGCGCCTGGCGCGGCGGCGGGTAGCGATGCCCCCGCTTTGGTCGACGGCAGCGGCGTGGATGTGCAGCCAGACAGCAAGGCAGCCAAGCCAGCGCTTAAAGTCAGGCCCCAGGCCATCAGCCGGCTGCGGGTAGTAGAAATCAGGGTCATGATTTGTCTCATGGTTTTTTTGATCGGTTACGCTGCGCAAGATCGGCTTGCGAAAGCCTGTAATGTGCCTCAAAAGTGTGGTTTGTGGCAGGGTTATGGCATAACAAGGTAAGGATTTGTGACACAAGAGGCTGATTTTTTGGCACGTTTGGCTGGTGCCGACGCGGTGCTGGTGACGGTGCAGGCGCATCGGGGCTCAGTGCCGCGCGAGGCGGGTGCCTGGCTGGCGGTGTTTGCCGACACCATCTTTGGCAGCATTGGTGGCGGTCATCTGGAATGGCAGGCCATGGCTGAAGCGCGCGCGCGATTGGCAGGTCGCAGCGGCAACGCTGATATCGGCTACAAGCTCGGACCCTCGCTGGGCCAGTGCTGCGGTGGCGAGGTGCAATTGCGTTTTGAGGGGGTCAACGCTGATGACGTGCTTGAACTGCAACAGCGGTTTGCCGACGACCAGCGCTCCTGGCCGCACGTTGCCCTGTTTGGTGGCGGCCATGTGGGCTACGCACTGGTGCAGGTGATGGCCCGCTTGCCGTTCAAGCTGCACTGGATTGACAGCCGCGACGAGATATTTCCAACGCAGTTGCCCGGCAACGTGCGCTGCGAACACGCTGACCCGGTGCAGTCAGCGGTGGCCGATCTGGCAGCGGGCGCACATGTGCTGATCATGAGCTTCAGCCATGCCGAAGACCTGGACGTGGTAGCCGCTTGCCTGAAGCGCCAGCGCACCAAAGGTGATTTGGGCATGATTGGTTTGATTGGCAGCACAACCAAATGGGCCACTTTCAAGCACCGCCTGACGGAGCGCGGCTTTACCGAAGCCGAGCAGGCTTGGGTTACCTGCCCGATTGGCCTGCCGGGCATTGCCGGCAAACAACCCGAAGTGATTGCCGTGGCAGTGGCGGCACAAGTCTTGCAAGCAGTAAATGGCAAAACAGCCAAAGCACTGGATGCCCGCAGGCACGCGCATTTCGATCCAGACTCAGGCATTCTCTGAAACAAAGGACACGTAATGGAAAGTTACTTTCTCGACTGGGCCAACTTGCTGTTGCGCTGGGCGCATGTCATCACGGCGATTGCCTGGATTGGCTCGTCGTTTTATTTTGTGTTTCTGGACAGCAGCCTGACCCCACCGGTCGACGAAGACCTGAAAAAACAAGGCGTCAGCGGGGAGCTGTGGGCCGTTCACGGTGGCGGGTTTTACCACCCGGTTAAGTTCCTCGCAGGGCCGCCGCAGTTGCCGGCCCACTTGCACTGGTTTTACTGGGAAAGCTACAGCACTTGGCTGACCGGCTTTGGCTTGTTCACCGTGACTTACCTTTACAGCGCCACGACCTACCTCATCGACAAGTCAAAAATGGACTGGTCACCCGCATGGGCTATTGGTGTTGCGCTGTCATTTCTGATTTTTTTCTGGTTGCTGTACGACCTGACCTGCCGGCGTTTTGGCCAGCGCAAAAATGGTGAGCGCATCGTCGTGGCCCTGGTGTTTGGCTTGGTGTGCCTGGCGTCGTGGCTGGCGTGCCACTGGTTTGCTGGGCGCGCCGCCTTTTTGCTGGTGGGCGCCATGTTGGCCACCACCATGAGCGCCAACGTGGCGCATTGGATTATTCCGGGCCAGCGCAAGATGGTCGCCGCCATCAAGGTCGGGCAGCCGGTAGACCCCATTTACGGTATTCGCGGCAAGCAGCGCAGCGTACACAACACCTATTTCACCCTGCCGGTGCTGTTTGCCATGCTCAGCGGCCACTACAGCTTTACCTACACGCACCCACAGAATTGGCTGGTGTTGGTGGCCATGATGACGGCGGGTGCTTTGATTCGGCAATTCTTTGTGCTGCGCCACGGCTACAAACTGGGCCGCAATACCAATCCGCTGCCCTATGCGCTGGCGGGTGTGGCCGTGATTGTGGCGATGATCGTCTGGATGCGGCCGCAGCCAGAGCCACCAGTTGCTACACAATCAGTAGCTACTGGCGCAAGTAGCACGGGGGCTACAAGCCAAATAAGCTATAAAACGCTGCAGACCGTGCTGGCCCAACGCTGCTACATGTGTCACGGTGAACTGGTTCAGATGAAGAACGTGCGGCTTGACTCAGCCGCCAACGTCAAACTGCACGCCCAAGGCATTTACCAGCAAGCCGTCGTGACAAAAATCATGCCCATGAGCAACACCACCGGCATCAC
>JBBQZI010000057.1:0-15529 GCA_038207855.1 Burkholderiales bacterium | reverse complement strand
AGGCAATGCAGGCCAGCGTATCGCGCCATCCATTCCAGTTGAGAACAACAACTTCGACGCGCTTCATTCACGCACCCTGATCTTTGCGATGAACATGCCCACGCTAACTTACTCTTCTTGCAATCAGGTAATGCTGATAAGTTACGAATTCTTGAAAGAGTCCGAAAGTCAAAATGTTCAACAGTCTTTTCTTTGACCATTCATCAAACCCAGTTGCAGCATAGGAAAGATCACCAAGTTGCGGGTGCGACAGCAGCTTTTGGGCGGTCGCACGGGTAAAAAACCGCAAGTGCGTTCTGTCAAGCAATCCTGCGTCGGCATAGTCCCAGCGCCCGCCAAAAAGTAATGGGAGCACCACACTGTAGTGCCGAACGTTTGGCAAACTGACGACCAGAACTCCACCAACTTCAAGGTATTTTGTGACAAGGCGATCCACCACCTTCCAAGGATCAACCATGTGCTCCAACACATCCAGACACAAAATCACATTAAATTTTTGACCTTGCACAGCGATGTCATCCCGTTCAAAATCAGCCCAGTGAATCTCATCTACGCGTCCTTTGGCCGCATGGGCTGCCGCCTCGGAAATTTCAATGCCGACCGTATAGGATGCCTTGTGAATTTCCCGAAGCCACCCCAGCGTCGCGCCTGACCCACAACCAAGCTCCAGCACACGACCTGCATTTGGCGGCAGCATTGGCAATATTTCTTTGCGTGCGTGCGCAAAATATTCGTCTGATTTATCTAAATAGCTTTGCATGTGTCAAATTTTGATGGCAGACGGGGTGCGACCGGTGTGCAGGTGCCACATCCAAGCCAAAACGCAATAGTCTACGATGCTTCTCAATAGCCACGCCCATGCGGCCCCAACTATGCCTAGCCAGGATATCGCGACATAAAC
Source organism: Burkholderiales bacterium (assembly GCA_038207855.1). Taxonomy (GTDB): domain Bacteria; phylum Pseudomonadota; class Gammaproteobacteria; order Burkholderiales; family Burkholderiaceae_C; genus Rhodoferax. The sequence goes on along the minus strand of JBBQZI010000057.1, from coordinate 14,628 downwards.
CAAAACAGCATAGGGCACCAATTCTGTCAAATGCAGTATGGCAACTGCCTTTACTTTCCCAACCGCCTGCAGGGCAGTGAATGGAATTTGGGCTATGGCATTGACACCAAAGGCCAACAATAAAATCTGTGTAACCAGCGCGCTATGTCGGGCGAATTCCGCCCCCAACCACAAACTTAACGCCCACGGCGTTAGCCCCCAGCTGACAGCAACAACAACAGACACAACACCGATTGTCAGCCAGCTCGACTTCCTGACCAAGCGATTCGCTCTGTTAGCCATGCCTATATCAGCAGCAGCGGCAAGACTTGACAAACGAGTCAACTCAGGCAACAACACACTGCACAAGGATGCCACTAGCACCGGCAAACGGGACACCAGATCAAAGGGTACAGCGTAGGCGGTAACGGCGCTGGCAGCAAGTGTCGCCCCAATAACAAAACGATCCACATAAACAATCAGCGGCCCCACCACATTACTCACCGTAACCCACCCGCCAAATGTCAACAGCCGGCGCATCCAGTGAATATTGCCAGACCGCAGCAATACACGAAGAAAAGCCATCGAACCGTGATTGGTTTGTTCTGCAACCAGTCGCCACAATACCAGCACATGCAGCATTCTTACCAGTAATATGCTGACGCAAGCCCAAACCAGGCTGGGCGCATAAAACGCAGTAGCACAAGGCCCTGCAACCAGTAAGATTCCGGTTGGAATTCTCAACAAGTTAAGGGAACGAAAGGCGCCAACACCTTCCAGGTGACCTCTCAACGAAGATGACAAAAGAAGTAGAGGCAAGCTTGGCAAAGTCCAAAGCAACGCCTTGGCGACCTCATCGTGCAGCGCAATTGAAGACAATCGAAACGGTACACCCCAGCCAGCAATTGCGCATCCGAGCAATAGCGCGGCTAAACCACCCAACCCAAAAAGCAAAACAGATGCCGTTCCAAGCACATGCATTTCTTCACGCAGCACATCTTGACCCTTTGCACGAAACGATGCAACGGCAACGGTTACGGCGCGTCCGAGTCCCATATCCAGAAAACTGAAATACCCCACGACCACCCAGACCAGAGACAACACCCCCAATCGCTCCTGACCGAGGTAATGCATCAACCAAGGTATCGCCGCCAACGCAGCAATCATCGGCACGACAGTTCCCGTCAGGGACCACGCGGCAGAACGGATAATTTTGCGAGATGAGTAGGTGTCGACTGACATTTAGGCGAAGAGCAACCAACATTGGACTTGTGCCAATATCAGAAAAAACCATTGAAACAGGGCGCTCCAAAGCGCCCTGAATTCGGATTATCGTCGTTTGGCCGGCACGCTAAAAATGAATCCCCCGCATCACCTGCTGCAGCGCCAGCGCCTCCGCCGACAAATGCGGCTTGGCGGACTTGTCACCAGTCTTTGCGCCCTTGGCGGCGGTCGAATCGGGAAACATCCTGAAGGCGGTGTTCATGGCAATTTGTGCCACCCTTGGCAAGGTCGCATGCAGCAGTTGCCCAGTAATGCCCATGCGGGTGGCGATGCGCACTGGCTTGAAGATGCAGGCTTGGGCGACCATGTCGGCAGCTTCTTCGGGGCTGAGCGTGGGCACGTTGTTATACAGGCCGGTGGGCGCAATCATCGGGGTGCGCACCAAAGGCATGTTGATGGTCGTGAATGACACACCCTGGTCGGCAAATTCGCTGCTGGCGCAACGCGTCCAGGCATCCAGCGCGGCTTTGCTGGCCACATAGGCTGAAAAGCGCGGTGCATTGGTCAGCACGCCAATGCTGCTGATATTGACCACATGGCCTTTGTGTTTGGCCACCATGCCAGGCAAAAAACCCAGCGTGACGCGCAGGCTACCAAAGTAGTTGAGCTGCATGGTGCGCTCGTAGTCGTGGAAACGGTCGTAACTCGACTCAATGGCGCGACGGATGGATCGGCCAGCGTTGTTGATCAAAAAGTCCACGCCCCCATGCTCTTGGGTCACCTGCTGCATAAATGCTTGACACGGTTGCTGCTCGGCAATATCCACGGCATAAGCGATGAATCGGTAACCTTTGGCGGCAGCTTCAGCGCAGGCCGCATCAAGCTTGTCTTGATCACGCCCACAAATCAGGGTGATGGCACCGGCTTCGGCAAACTTGTGCGCTGTCGCCAAGCCAATGCCTGATGAGCCGCCGGTGACCAGCACCACCTTGCCGCCCACCGTGCCTTTAAGGCTGTGGTCAATGTGCAGCTCGGGATCGAGGTAACGCTCCCAATAGTCCCACAGCCGCCAAGCGTAGTCTTTCAGATTGGGGCAGGTCACGCCAGTGCCCTTGAGTGCGGCCAGCGTGCTGCGGCAGTCAAACCGGGTCGGGTAGTTGACAAAAGTCAGCATGTCCTCGGGCAAGCCCAGGTCACTCATGATGGCGTTGCGCACCCGGCGCACCGGGGCCAGCGCCATCAGGCCTTTGGTAATGCTGCGCGGAATGAAGCCCAGCAGAGCCGCGTTGACAAACAGGTTCATCTTGGGCGCGTGCGCCGCCTTGCTGAAAATGTCCAGCACGTCGCCCACCCGGTAGCCGACCGGGTCAACCAGGTGGTAGCACTGGCTGGTGATGTCTTTTTGGTGGCTGATAGCCGCCAGTGCATCGACCACAAAGTCCACTGGAACAATGTTGATACGCCCACCTTCCAGCCCAATGCTGGGCAGCCACGGCGGCAGCAGCTGGCGCATGCGCTGGATCAGCTTGAAGAAGTAATACGGCCCGTCAATCTTGTCCATCTCACCAGTGCTGCTGTCGCCCACCACCATGGCCGGGCGGTAAATCGACCAGGGCACTTTGCATTCATGGCGGACGATTTTTTCGCTTTCATGCTTGGTCATGAAATACGGGTGCTCGTAGTTTTCAGCCTCATCGAACATGTCCTCGCGGAACACGCCTTCATACAAGCCCGCCGCCGCGATCGAGCTCACATGGTGGAAGTGTCCGGCATCAATCGCCTTGGCAAATTCGATGGTGTTGCGCGTGCCATCCACATTGACCTCGATCTGGCTGGATGCATCAGCGCCCAGGTCGTAAATGGCAGCCAGGTGGTAAAAATGATCGATCTGCCCTTTCAGCAACTTGAGATCACTGGCCGCTACGCCAAGTTTTTTACCCGTTAAGTCGCCAAATACCGGCACCACCCGCGCAGCGCTGGCACCCCAATAATCACGCAATGCCTTGACCTTGCCAACGCTGTCTTTGCGAATCAAAAAGTACACCACGGCGCCCTTGCGCTCCAGCAGCTTTTTGACCAGCCGCTTGCCAATGAACCCGCTTGCACCTGTCACAAAATATTTCATGAAAACTCCGTTGATAGCCATCATTTTTGCCTGAGTTGCAGCATTTTGCAGTCAGCGTAAACCCGTGGGCCTCAAGTAAACCCGCGTCACGGCGCAGCTTTTCATTGAATTTAGAAAGCCGCCCCTACACCTTGGGCAGCTTGCGTCCTAAAGTGCAAGCCACGCAAAAGCAATCGGCTCTGCAAGCTCTTTCATCATTTCAACCGGAGAACCGCATGGTCACCAAACTGAAAAAATCCGCTGCCACCACCAAAAGCACGTCATCCAAAGCCACCTCATCCAAGAAAATAGGCAGTGGCAAAAAGTCTGGCATCGGGCTGTCAAGCTCGGTCAAAGATTCGGCGCAACAAATCTGGCAAGCAGGCTTGGGTGCATTCACCAAAGCGCAAGTTGAGGGCACCAAGGCTTTCGAGGCGCTGGTCAAGGAAGGCGTGAGCTTTCAGCGCAAAACGCAGTCTGCCGCTGAAGAAAAAATCACCGAGGCGACTCAAAAAATGAGCGGCATGGCGACCGATATTTCGTCCAAAGCCTCTGGCCAATGGGACAAATTGGAAAATATATTTGAAGACCGTGTTGCCAAGGCGCTCAACAAGCTGGGCGTGCCGTCGGCCAAAGATGTCAGCGCACTGATAGCCCGCATTGATGCACTCAACGCCAGCGTGCAAAAACTGTCAGCCAAGAAAGCCGCCACCGCTACGGCGGCAAAGCCCGCGGCCAAAGCCAACCTCAAACCAGTCGCCAAACCGGCCAAGGCACTAGCTGCAAAAGCGGCCCCGAAAGTGCCCGCGAAAGCAGCAGTTAAAGCAGCGGCTAAGGTGGCGACCCGAAAACCTGCTGCACGCAAAACCGCACCAGTGGCGGTGCCGGTCGCAGCCCCCGCCAGCCCGGATCAGGTAAACCCTGAGTAATAAAAGAACGACCGGTCTTAAACTATGAAGACCATGACGCGCAAAACACCGCCCTCACCAAAAATTGCGCTGGCGTTGGCGGGCGGTGGGCCACTGGGTGCCATCTACGAGATTGGCGCTTTGTGTGCGCTTCAGGAGTCATTGAACGGCATCAATTTCACCCAGCTGCAGCACTATGTGGGCGTTTCGGCTGGCGGATTTATCGCCGCCGGGCTGGTCAATGGCATTACGCCACGGCAACTGTTTGCGCTGTTCATTGAAGACCGCAAGCATCAGACCGAGGCGTTTGACCCGGCATGGTTGCTCAAACCGGCGTTTGCCGAGTTTTTTTCACGCTCCCTGTTGTTACCCGAGTTGCTATTGGCGGGCACTTGGCACGCCACGCTGGGGCGCAAGTCGCTGATGCGCACACTTGAGCGCCTGAGCCCGAGTTTGCCAACCGGTATTTTTTCCAACGCACAAGTTGACATTGAATTGGCTAGGCTGTTTTCACGCCCAGGCCGCACCAATGATTTCCGCCAGCTCAAAGGTCGACTGTCCTTGGTGGCCACCGATCTGGACAGCTGCAAGGCGGTTTCTTTTGGCCGCGCAGGCTGGGACCACGTACCGATTTCAAAAGCGGTTCAAGCCAGTGCGGCCCTGCCGGGCTTGTTTCCACCAGTCGAGATTGACGGCCACCATTTTGTTGATGGCGCGCTGATCAAAACCATGCACGCCTCGATTGCCCTGGATGAGGGCGTGGACCTGATGCTGTGCCTGAACCCCTTGGTACCGTTTGATGCCTCGGCACCGTTGGCGGTCAGTGACCGCGTAACGCCCTGGGCGGTGCCCGAGCCGATTCCGCATATTGTGGATGGCGGCTTGCCGGCCGTGCTGAGCCAGACCTTTCGCTCGTTGATTCACTCCCGACTGGTGATGGGTCTGAAAAACTACGAGCAGGCCTACCCGAACACCGACATCATCCTGATCGAACCCAATCACCGCGACCCCGAGCTGTACCTGGCCAACACCTTCAGCTACAGCCAGCGCCGCCACCTGGCCGAACACGCCTACCAACAAACCCGCCAAACGCTGCGCAACCAGCAAACCGGCTTTGGCACCAAACTGGCCTACCACGGCATCACGCTGAACCATGCCGCGCTAGACGACACGAAAGCCCACCTGTGCGCACCCAAACGCGCACCGACTCAGATCAGCCAGGCATTGACCCGCCTCACCAAGTCCATAGACAAGCTCAACCAGCTCGTTGCAGCACCGCTACCCGAGAGCCAGTCCACATGGTAAAAAAAGCACCCCGGCGTACCGCCGAGCGCATTCTGGAAGTGACGCTGTCACTTTTCAACCGCTTTGGCGAGCCCAATGTCTCGACCACCCTGATTTCGGCCGAGCTCAACATCAGCCCCGGTAACCTGTATTACCACTACCCGGCCAAGGACGAGCTCATCAACGCGTTGTTTGACCGCTTTGAGCGTGCCCTGAATGAGCTACTTAACGCCAGTGACGATGTACGCAATGTCGAAGATGCCTGGTTTTTCATGCACACACTGTTTGAGCTGATCTGGCAATACCGATTTTTGTACCGCGATCTCAATGACCTGTTGAGCAAAAACCGGCGCCTGGAAACCCATTTTCAATTGATCCTGAAAAATAAGACCCGGGCAGTTAAAGCGCTGCTTGACGGCATGCGCCGAGGTGGTGCGCTGCAAATTGATTCACGCGAGGTGGATGCCACGGCCACCAGCATGGTGGTGGTGCTGACGTATTGGCTGAGTTTTGAATATGTGCGCGATCCGCGCAACGCGCTGGAGGCCCATAACGCCCAGGCAGCGCTGCTACGGGGTGCGCAGCACGTGTTAAATTTACTTACACCTTATCTGGAACCGGGTCAAAGAGCGCATTTGATCAAGCTGGCGAATGCCTACAATGAAGGAGCCGCTTAGACGCACCCGCATAAAAACAGGTTTCAGGAGACAACATGGCCAAGTGGACCGACTTCCCTTACACAGGTGAATACAACTTTGACGCGGCCAGCGTCAAAAAGAAATGGGCCAGACTGCACGCAGGGGATCTCGAACCGCTGCCGCTCGACCCCAAGTTGCTTCATGCCTGGGCCCATTTTCATAACGGTGATTTTCAAAAAGCCACCACCCTTGGCCTGGAACTCGGTCTGACCGGGCTGAATGTTGCGAACAAGGCGGTCTGCGTTTATGCCACTTACCTCGAAAAGCAGGAAGCGCAGCGGCTGGCCTTGTTTATAGAGGTGGCCGAGCGGGCCGAACATCAACTCGAGCAAGACCCCGATAACCTGAACGCGCGCTATCTGCGTGCCTATGCACTGGGGCGCTATAGCCAGGGCATCAGCGTCGCCAAGGCGCTGGCACAGGGTCTTGGCAACAAGATCAAAACCGACCTTGAAACCGTCATCAAGCGCCAACCCAATCACCACGACGCCCACATTTCTCTCGGGGCGTTTCACGCCGAAGTTATTGACAAAGTTGGCTCGCTGATTGGTGCCATGGCCTACGGCGCCAATAAAGACATCGGTCTGAACCTCTTTACTCAGGCACTGCAACTCAATGTCAAATCGGCTTTTGGCATGCTTGAATATGCCCATGCCATGCTGATGTTGGACGGCGAAAAAATGCTCAGTCAAGCCAATCAGCTATACCAACAGGCCGCCCGCGCCCAGCCAATCGATGCCATGGAGCGTCTGGACGTTGAAATGGCCAAAGCCGAACTGGCAGACTAACTTTCATCCCAAGGCAACATCAGCGCAAGCCAGCTCAGTTTTTCAAACTCAGGGGCAAATTGGTCAATGATGGCTTGCGGGTCTGGGCACAGCGTGGTGTCGCTGATGATGCCAAACTGCACACCGCCGCCATAGCTCAAGATTGAAACACCCAAGCCCACGGTGCCCGACTGCGGGACCCAAAACAGCGCCTGCTCCAGCGTGGAACCGCAAAGCTTGAGTTTCTCGCGCGGCCCGGGCACGTTGGTCATGACGGCCGTGGTTTTTTTGGAAAACAGATGCAACATGGCATCTTGCGCCGGCTTGACCAGCACCCCCGCAACCGCCAGCAAGGCAAAAGCCAGCAGCGGCTGCAAGCTCCCCTTGAGCTCACCCATGCGCCGGCGCACTTCAAAAACCCGCTCAATCGGGTTATCCAACCCAATCGGCAACACCACCGGTGCCAGACCAAACTGGTTGCCCAACTTGTAAGCCTCCGACATCGGGCGCAAATTGACCGGCACCATGGCGCGAATTTCTTTGCCAGCCACCGAATCACCGTGGCTTGCGAGGTACTGCCCGATCGCCCCGGCCACGCAAGCCAGCAACACGTCGTTGATCGAGCAGTGCAGCGCCTTGCCCACGGCGCGCACCTCGTCCAGCGCAATCGGCTGACACCAGGCCACGCGTTTGGCGTGGCCTGGCGTGCCTTTAAGCCTAGTGAGGGAATCATCAGCCATCAGCGCCAGCGCGGCCCCATCGCGCAGCACCTGGCAGGCCAGGCGAGCGGCATCGACTGAATTGGCTTTGCCTTTGGAAAAGCCCTTTTCAAGCCATTTCTCCAGCACATGGCGCGGCTCGCCCATTGCGCCAAAAGCCTGCGCGGCACCATCGCCCGCCACATCAAGCGCCTTCACGGCCGCCACCGTGAGCGGCTCGATCAGGCTATGCGACATCCAGTCTTCAGCCGCCTGCCAGCCGGTCGCATGTGGGGCCCGCGGCTTGTGCCGGGGTGGCTCGGTGCCGCCATCCACCAAGGACTGGATCACCGTAATCAGCGCCAGCCCGTCAGCAATGCAATGGTGAATGCGCACCAGCAGGGCCGAGCCACCGTCGTAGTGCTCTACCAGCCGAAAATCCCACAAGGGGTGACGCGCGTCCAACGGCTGCAGGGCCAACTCACCCAGGCGTTGTTGCAGCGCCTGCTCCGGGGCTTTTCTGCTCGATGCGGGCAACTTTTCGCGCAACACATGGCGTTCAATGTCAAAGTCGGCGTCGGTCACCCAGCTCGCGCCAGTGGCATCCAACTGCACGCGCTGCGTGAAGCGTGGGTACTTCAGTAGCCGATCTTCAATGCGGTCGCGCACATTGGCGTAACTGACCCCCGGTTTGATCACCCACACCCCCAAAATCAGCATCAGGTTGCTGGACGAATCCATGCGCAGCCAAGCGGTGTCAACCTTGCTCATGCGCTCAGTCAGAAAAGGGTGTTTGACGCGGTTCGGCATGGCATTTCTACGAGTTGGGGGCATCCTCTATTCTGGCGGTAAAACGCCCCTTAAGATAGCTGTGTATTACCCTGATACGCTATCTTTTACCCTAACCGGAGACTCCCCCATGTCAGACCTGAAAAGCAAATTTGAAGCCGCAGTAGCCAACTCCAAAAACTTGAGCGAGCGCCCCGACAACATGACCCTGCTCAAACTCTACGGACTGTACAAACAAGGCAGCATGGGTGACAACACCGAAAAAAAACCCGGCTTCACCGACATGGTGGCCCGCGCCAAGTGGGATGCCTGGAACACCAACAAAGGCACCGCCACCACCGATGCCATGCAGCAATACATCGACCTGATCGAATCGCTATAAGCGCTCAGGGATCCGCTAAGCTGACTTGATGTGCGGCTTGGCGTGGGACTTGATTGGCGTAGCGGCCAGCAAGGTATCGAGGTTTTTCACAATCTCGGCTTCAATCCGGTGCTTGAAAGCACCCACCAAAAATCCAAGCTGGGCGCGCAGCTCAAAGCGGTCTTTGGTGACCGACAGCGTGCCCTGTACGCCGGCACGCGCAAAGTCAACCTCGTCACTGGTTTTGCCCTCGGCATAAACGCATTCCAGACCGAACTCGGCCTCAGCCTGCTCAGCCCATTTAAAAGCGATTTTTCGGGCTTTTGCCAAGCCCAGCGCGTGTTCGCGAACGATATACAAATCAGCCAAGTTGTCTCTCCAATGCCCATTGTTTGAGTAAATTGTCGCGCTCTGGCTTCGTGCGTTTTGCCAAGCTTTTGACGGCATCATAAAACCGGGGCCAGTCGCGCCCCGATCTTTCGAACAAGGCCTCAAAGCCCGGCACCTGTTCATCGTACGCGGCCTGCGCGCCAAAAGCCGCATTATTAGCCTGAGCCACCCAAGCGTCATAGCCGCTGTAACCGCTCCACTGAATTTTGAGCGCGGCGTAAGCTACGTGAAATTCGGCCATTACTCTGTTTTTCATAGCTATCTGCGCATGATCCACCTGGGCTAGAGGGCTATTTTCTATATAAATTGTTTTCAACTCCTCACGCGTGGCGCGGGTCAATGCGCGAAACTGCTGGCGGCGCTGGTCAAACTGCGCGTAGGCCATGCGGGCGGTTGGCGTGGCTTGTTGGCTGAGCCACTGCGTCGCGCCCAAACGCTCCACTGCTGTCGCATACGACTCGTTGAACACCGTGTCGTCAGTCACATACAGCACCTGGTGCGCCAGCTCATGAAACATCAAGCGCGCCAGCTCACCGTCCGGGTAATTCACCCACGTGTTGAGCAGCGGGTCGCCACCGGCCCAATTCAACCAGCCCAGTGTCGAATAAGCGGGAACACCATAGACGCTGACCTCAAGCCCCTGCGCACGCAAACTTGCGGCCAAGGTCTGGGCATCAGCCTGATCAAAATAGCCCCGGTAACCGACACAGCCCAACACCGGAAAGCACCAGGTTTTAAGCGTTAATGAAAACTCGGGGGCAGCCACCACATTCCACACCACAAAGCGGCGTTGCAGATCAGCAAAACGGTGGTAGCTGGCGTTGTCGGGCAAGTGCAATTCCGAGACGGAAAATTGGCGGATGGACTGCGCCAGGATGAGCCGCTGCTGCAGCAGCGCAGAGGTTTTGTCACTTGCCAGCACTTGCCCGATGGGCCGGGCGGCTTGCATGACGGCCAGTTGACCAGTGACCGATTGCCAGTAATAACCCGGTGTGTCCGCCGCGCAGGCTGTCAGCAGCAATGTGGCGAGCAGCACAGACCACTGCCGCCGCCGTGCAGTACTATGGGGCATCAACCAACGCGCAAACCGCGCGACATTTTGAAAGGCCATTCACATGCTCTACAAGTTCAAATCAAAAACCACCGGTGATGTGATTATGTTGCAACCCAACGGTCAACAGATATTGGAAATCATCGGCAAAAACAGCCCGAATGAACCGAGCGTTAAGGGCATTTTGCTGCCTGAGCAAATGGCCGCCGCGCTTGAGGCACTTGAGTCCTCCGTGGCGTATGAAGAAACTGCCCGCAAAGCGGCCATTGCACAAGCGCACGTACAGACGGGAGCCGAACACCTGCCTGAGCAACAATCGCAAGCCATCAGTTTGCATCAGCGCGCCCTGCCCTTCATGGACATGGTGCGCCAGTGCATGAAAGACAACGTGCCCATTACCTGGGGCGTTTAATTGACTGGGGACAGAGCAAAGCTCACTGCGTGTAACTCTTGGTCTTTCCCGCAAGGATATTACTTATAGCTGCGTGCGTCTTCAATCACCTTGCCGTCATTGGGCAAGGTGCCGGGCAACACCACTTCGACCGCACCGCGCAGCTTGGTCACATCACGAATCGCCTCCGCCAGCTTGGCTGACAGGCTGTCAGGCCCGCTGCAGGCTGACTCAACCTTGAGCGTCATCACATCATTGGCCATCTCGCCGGTGACCACCAGTCGGGCCCGCAGCACCTCAGGGAAGCGCTTGGCAATTTGGTCAACCTGTCCCGGGTGAACAAACATGCCGCGGATTTTGGTGGTTTGATCAGCCCGGCCCATCCAGCCCCTGATGCGCACGTTGGTGCGCCCGGTAGGGCAGGTGCCAGGCAATACCGCGGACAAGTCGCCGGTACCGAAACGAATCAAAGGGTAAGTCGGGTTCAGGGTGGTGACCACCACTTCGCCGACCTCGCCAGCGGCGACCGGATCTCCGGTACCGGGGCGCACAATTTCCAGCAGCACGCCTTCGTCAACGATCAAACCTTCACGCGCAGCTGACTCGTACGCAATCGAGCCCACATCTGCTGTGGCGTAGCATTGGTATGCAGCAATGCCACGCGCAGTAAACCAGTCGCGCAGGCTAGGGGGAAATGCCTCGCCGCCAAACATGGCTTTTGTGACGCTGGGCAGCGCCACACCCATTTCCAACGCCTTTTCAATAATGATTTTGAGAAAACTCGGCGTGCCGATGTAGCCTGCCGGCTGCAAATCGGCCATGGCTTGCACTTGCTGCTCGGTCTGGCCGGTGCCCCCGGGGAACACCGTGCAACCCAGCGCATGGGCACCGGTTTCCATCATCGACCCAGCCGGCACAAAGTGGTAACTGAAGCTGTTGTGAATCAGATCACCCGGGCGAAAGCCGGCGGCAAAAATGGCCCGTGCCATGCGCCAGTAATCTCGCGCGCTGCCTTCGGGCTCATAGATAGGGCCAGGGCTGGCAAACACACGCGGCATGTCTTTGCCAAAGGTTTTGGCGCTGAAGCCGCCGAATACATTGCCTGAGCTGCTGCGGCTTTTGAGTTGCAATTCGAGCAATTCATGCTTGCGTATCACCGGCAGCTTGGCCAAGGCGGCGCGACTGGTGATGTCTGCCGGATTGATATTTTGCAAAATTTCGGCAAAAGCCGGCGCTGCCAATTTGGCATGCGCCACCTGCAACGGCAGGGCTGCCAGCAAAGCGGCTTCACGTGCGGCGGGGCTGCGAATTTCCAAATCGTCGTAAAACGCTGTCATCATTGACCTTTTAGGCTTCTAGCCCTTATGAAACAAGCGCAATGCGCTATAAAAATTATAGTAATATTAATTTATCAATCACGCTAGCCAACGCTTGCGACGCTTGTAGCTCTTGGCATCCTTGAAGCTCTTGCGCTCACCACCACCCATGCCCAGGTAAAACTCTTTCACGTCTTCGTTGTTGGCCAGGTCGCTGGCCGCACCGTCCATCACCACCCGGCCGCTTTCCATGATGTAGCCGTAGTCCGCATACTTCAGCGCCATGTTGGTGTTTTGCTCAGCCAATAAGAAGGTCACTTTCTCCTTGGTATTGAGGTCTTTTACGATCTCGAACACTTCCTCGACGATCTGCGGTGCCAGCCCCATGGAGGGTTCATCGAGCAGCACCATGCTGGGGTTGGTCATGAGGGCGCGGCCGATGGCGCACATTTGCTGCTCGCCACCCGAGGTGTAGGCAGCCTGTGAGGTGCGGCGCGTTTTCAGGCGCGGAAAGTAGGTGTAGACCTTCTCCAGATTGGCGGCAATTTCACCCTTGTCTTTGCGGGTGTAGCTGCCAGTCAGCAGGTTTTCTTCAATGGTCAGGTGGGCAAAACAATGGCGGCCTTCCATCACCTGCACCACGCCACGCTGCACCAGATCAGCCGGCGAGAGGTTTTCAATGCGCTCACCACGCAGTTCAATCGAACCTTTGGTGACCTCGCCGCGCTCGCCCTGTAGCAGGTTCGAGATGGCGCGCAAGGTGGTGGTTTTGCCGGCACCATTGCCACCGAGGATCGCCACGATCTTGCCTTCGGGCACATTCAGGGACACGCCCTTGAGCACCAGAATGACGTGGTTGTAGATGACTTCAATACCATTGACGTTGAGAACAATATTTTGGGGCTGCATCGTGTTTACCTTTTGACCAATCAACAGTGCTGTCATCGTTACTGAGAGCACTGTGGGTTGATGGCTCGCTGGAGCCATTCGGGGTCGGGTGGCCTGGGTGCGCCCAAAGGCACACCCAGGTCGACCCGAGTGGGATCAGGACTGGCAATCGGCTGGATCGCGACGTGTCATTTTTTTGTCGGCCAGGTATTTGTTCGCACCGGCTTTGATCATGGGCTTGAGAATTTGCTCATCGGCCTGGATGAAGTCTGAGCTGAAGCTCCACTTGCTGCCATTCCAGGTCTGAACGCGCGCCGAAGTCGAACCCATGTGGTCAGCACACGAGGTAGACAAGGGCTGCATGACACCGGTGAAACCCAGCGCATCGAGGCGTTTCTGGTCAAGAGCCAGGTTTTCCATGCCCCAGCGCACTTGCTCACCGGTCATGACCTTGCCTTTGCCAAAGCGCTCTTGCGCCCGGCGTACCGCTTCCACGCTCAGCATCGAAATGATCGCGCCACGGGTGTACAGCACCTGACCAACCTCGTCTTTCGGGCCACTGCCCTGGCCCTTGGCGTGGACAAATTTAAGGATGTCCTGCATGACTTTGGGTTCCTGGCCCGAGGTGTTGAGCGCCAGGGCGTTATAGCCCTTGGCACCTTCACCGACGTCCTTGACATCAGGCTCAGCACCGGCCCACCACACGCCATACATTTTTTCACGCGGGTAGCCGGTGGCTTGCGCTTCTTTCAGTGCGGTGGAATTCATCACACCCCAGCCCCACAGCAACACATAGTCAGGGCGGGCTTGGCGCACTTGCAGCCAGGTGGCCTTTTGCTCAACACCCGGGGCTGTCACCGGCAACAGTTGCAGGTCAAAGCCATGCATGCGGGCGCGTTCCTGCAAGACCGGGATTGGCTCTTTGCCAAACGGTGAGTCGTGGTAAACCAAGGTGATCTTCTTGCCCTTGAGCTTGTCCAGGCCACCTTCTTTTTTGCCAATGTGCTGGATCAGGATGTCGGCACCAGTCCAGTAGCTGCCCATCAGCGGGAAGTTCCACTTGAAGGCCATGCCGTCTTGCGCCACCGACAGGCCATAGCCCAGGGTGATCAGTGGAATTTTGTCGGTTGGCACTTTTTCCGTCAGGGCAAAGGTGATGCCAGTAGCTTGCGGGTCAAATATGGCAACGCCGGGGCGGGTCTTCAAGCGCTCATAGCACTCCACCCCGCGATCAGTGGCGTAGCCGGTTTCGCACTCTTCATAGGTGATCTTGACACCATTGATGCCGCCGTCGCGGGCGTTGACCATCTTCAGGTAGTCCTGCTTGCCATTGGCCCAAGGCGTGCCATTGGGTGCGTAAGGGCCAGTGCGGTACGCCAGCAGCGGAAAAAACTGCTCTTTGGCCTGCGCCATCGCGCTGCCTGAGAAGCCGGACGCGCCCGCCGCAACCACGGCGACTGCCAATATCAAACTACGAACTTTCATTGTTGTCTCCTGAAATATTAAAAGAACTAAGCACCGGGGGAAATCAAAACTGCAAAAAATCAACTCAATGCGGGAACGGCCAAATCCGCAATTTCTGCTTCATGGTGGCCCACAATTTGGCCAGGCCATGCGGCTCGACAATCAGAAACCAGACGATCAGTGCGCCAAAAATCATCAGCTCGGCATGCGAGATACCGGCGATTGAAATTTGAATACCCACCAGGCCCAGCACCAGCGGCAGGAACTGGTTCAAAAAGATCGGCAGGACGACGATGAATGCAGCACCAAAAAACGC
>JBBQZI010000056.1:0-15601 GCA_038207855.1 Burkholderiales bacterium | reverse complement strand
GTTGGGGGGCTTGTGTGAGTTCAGCCATGCGAACGCTCCAGAAATGGGAAGAATTTTGCGACAAGCCTTGGATTTTACGGTTCGCCTGTTGGGCTATGCTTTGGGCTGCACTTCCACTACCCGATTGAACGCCATGAGCATGCTGTTTTCACCCTTGCATTTGCCCTCGCCGCGCGGCGGTTTGACGCTGACCAACCGCATCGTCGTCGCGCCCATGTGCCAATACAGCGCGCAGAACGGCTGCGCCACCGACTGGCACCTGATGCACTGGGGCAACCTGCTCAACAGTGGCGCGGCGATGTTCACCATCGAAGCCACCGCCGTGCTGCCCGAAGGCCGCATCACGCCCAATTGCCTGGGCTTGTGGGACGATGCCACCGAGGCTGCGCTGACGGCGCACTTGCAACGGGCCCGTGCACTGGCGCCGCACACCGCCGTCTGCATCCAACTGGCGCACGCCGGGCGCAAGGCCTCTAGCGCCGTGCCATGGCGGGGCGGGCAGTTGATGCCGATCGATCAAGGCGGCTGGGAGACGTTTGCACCATCCGCATTGCCGCATTTGCCCACGGAAGCGCCACCGACCGCTTTGGACGAGGCGGGATTGACACGGGTGCGTGAGGCCTTTGTGACGGCCGCCCAACGTGCCGCAGGCCTGGGCGTAGAGGCCATCGAGCTGCACTGCGCCCACGGCTATTTGCTGCACCAGTTTTTGTCACCGTTGGCGAACCAGCGTAGCGATGCCTATGGTGGCTCGTTTGACCAACGCATCCGCTTTCCGCTTGAAGTGTTTGCTGCTGTGCGTGCCGCTTTTGACGGCGTGCTGGGCGTGCGTCTGTCGGCATCGGACTGGGTCGACGGCGGCTGGGATCTGGCGCAGAGCGAGGAGTTTTCCAAACAGCTCAAAGCGTTGGGTTGCGACTTCATTCACGTCTCGTCCGCCGGTGTCTCACCACAACAAAAGATCCCCGTGGGGGCGGGTTACCAGGTGCCTTTTGCGCGTGCCGTTCGGGCGGCAACCGGCATGGTCACCACCACCGTCGGCCTGATCACCGAACCGCAGCAAGCCGAAGCGATATTGCAAGCCGGTGATGCCGATTTGATCGCCCTGGCGCGGGCCTTTTTATACCAGCCGCGCTGGGGCTGGCAGGCTGCAGCTGCATTGGGTGGCACGGTAGAGGCCAACCCGGTCTATTGGCGCTGCCTGCCACGCGAAGCACAGACAGCGTTTGGCAAAGTGTCGGTAGCGCAGCGTTGATGCATGCAGGGCCTGCACCTCACCGCTGATCTGTCTGGTTGCGCTTGTGCGCCGCAGTGGCTGACCGATGCCCAAGCCTTGGGTGCGCGCTGCGTGCAGGCCGTAACCAGCGCGGGCCTGCAGCCGGTGGCGCAGTTGTTTCACACTTTCCCCGCCACGCCACATGGCCCCGGTGGTGTCACCGCCACGGTGCTGCTGGCCGAGTCGCATCTGTGCGTGCACACCTGGCCCGAGCAGCGCGCCGTGACGCTGGATGTTTATGTGTGCAATTTTGGCGGCGACCATTCTGACAAGGCGCAGGCTCTGCTGGATGGGTTATTGGCGCTTTTTGCGCCGGCGCGGGTGCAGCACAACCGATTGGCGCGTGGCGGTGCGCAGCTCACGCCGCCCAATGCCCCATCGTGAACGCCTCTTCAAACACCGAGTAGCCAGCCCAGTCGCTGTGGGCAAAGCGCAGACTTTCATGGGAAAGCACGGGTCGCTCTGATTTATGTAGCTGCTTACGCATATTCGACGGGGGCCAGAGGCCTATTTTGCTTGAAGAAATCGGCACCGGAACGGCCATGGCGTGGCCGTAGCGGGTGATGTCGATGCGCGTTGCTTTGGCGGCCAAATCTGGATGCGCGATCGATAACTCGGTCAGAATCGCATCGCGCCAGGCGCCCCACGGTTGCGCTAAAAGCTGGCGGCGACCCGCCACGCCGGGTGCCAGTCCAGGTGTGGCCATGTCGCCCAGCGAGCGGTAGTAGCTCAGTACCGTGGCGCCGGGCAAGCTTTGCAGGCTTTGGTGCATGGCATCGACATAGCCCAAGCCGGGTGCGCTCACGGCGTCGCCGTAAATCACGTTGTCCCAACTCGGCGGCGCGCCGGGGCGGTCGTGCAGCGCTGCTTTGAGGTGGATATTGGCCACCAACCAAGGCGCGTACACCGTGCGGTCAGTCGCTTGGCGCAGCCAGTCGGGTGGGTTTTGCAGCACCCGCGCGGCGACAAAAATCGGCAACGCCACGATGGCCCGGCGTGCCTGCCAGCGCTCAACTTGTTGGGTGGCGGTGTTCAGCGCGTCAACCTCGACGCCATACTTGACGCTGGCAATGCGCAGCACCACGCACCCGGTGTGCAGTCGCCCGTCCAGCGGTGTCGCCAAGCGGCGCGTCAGCCAGGCATT
This sequence comes from Burkholderiales bacterium, assembly GCA_038207855.1. Lineage (GTDB taxonomy): Bacteria > Pseudomonadota > Gammaproteobacteria > Burkholderiales > Burkholderiaceae_C > Rhodoferax. The sequence continues at coordinate 13,181 of JBBQZI010000056.1, read as the reverse complement.
GCCCTCGGGCCAGGTCAGCAGCGCTTCACGTTCCGCGGTTTGCATGCCGGGGGCGCTGAAGCCGTGGCGACTGGCAAAGTAATGCATGCCCGCCCAGGCCGATACCGTGGCAATACCCGCGCCGTAATCGTCACGGCAGCAGTAGTCCAGGTACCAACGCAGATGGCTGTCGGTCAATCCTTGCCGATTCAGATAGGCTTCAAAAGTAATAGCTGCCAGCGCTTGATCGACGGGGGCTAGCGCCTGTTTTGATGCAGGAATACGCCAGCGCGACTGCTGGCGTGCTTGCGCCACCAACGTGGCAAATTTTTGGTACTGCACCAGCGTCGGCGCAGCCACACCTTGCTCGGGCAGCAAGCCCTCTTGCCACGCGCCGTTAAAAAACAGCCGCTCCTGCGGGCTGTGGCACAAGTGGCGCTCGTCATACACCCAGCGGCCAGAAATGCGCTGGCGCAGGCCGAGCTCTTCCAGCAAATCCTGCACCTCGGGCGCGTCATCGCTGGGCAGCGGCAGGTAGTGCGCGCCCAACGGACACGCCACGCCGTTGACTTGTCCGCCACGGCTGTTGCCACCGGCTTCGTCCTCGAGTTCCAGCAGGGCAAAGTCTTCGATACCTTTTTGCCGCAGGGCACGCGCTGCGGCCAAGCCCGCCACGCCACCGCCAGCAATCAACACATCGGTTGTCCGGGTAACCGAGGGCGCGGGCCAGGGTGCAGCGGCTGACGCGCTCTTGGGCGCTTGCAGCAAATGGCCGCGTGCGAAGTTGATACCGGTGAAGCCGCCGCTGATGTGCGCGTTGGGCTCCTGCGGCTGACAACTCCACAGTGGCAACACGGCAGCGGTCAAAAAGTGGCGGCGGTTGAAATTCAAGGGCATCGTCATGTTGAGCAATGGTAGCGACCGCGCCACCAGGGCATCGCCCGCGCGTGATTCAAACGGGCTGATGGGGTCTGCTTGACATAACGGCCGATCGTTTCAAATTCACCGCGCCGCTTTGGAGGCGATCAATTATGGAAATATTGATTTAACGAATTCATATAATTTCCATATAATGAGCAAAAATACCGTTTTTTGTTCAAGATATAGACATGCCAAGAACTCTCTTGCCCCCTTCACAACCCATCGTCAAGCAGGCGAAGGCGCTTGGGCAGCGCCTGGCCCTGGCCCGTTGCCGACGAGAAATAAGCACGCCCGTCTTCGCTGAGCGCGTGGGGATTTCGCGCAATACCCTCAAACGCCTGGAAAACGGGGACACCAGTGTGTCATTGGGAACTTATCTGCGGGCACTTCGGGTGCTAGGGCTAGACGCAGATTTGGAAGCGGTAGCCCGCGATGACAAACTCGGCAGAAAGCTTCAGGACATCAAGTCCCTGGGCCTCACCGCGTTGAAGTCCGAGCTGTAAGTGCATTTGGCACCAACGCGAACCCCGCCTACTTCTAAAAAGCTACCACCATGGTTACTCGCAATAACGCCGCCACACGCGCACGCGTTGAAGTTCACCTGGATGCCCCGGAGCTAGGCGCTGCCCTGCAGGTCGGCACGCTTTTTCCGCCGGACGTGCGTACCGACCTGATGCCCTCCTTTGACTACGCAGCAGGCTGGCTGACCAGCGCAAGCAAGTTTTTGTTGGACCCACGCTTGGAACTCTACGAGGGCGAGCAGCACTCGCCCAAGAAAAGTGGCTTCGGAATATTCACAGATTCCGCCCCCGACCGATGGGGCCGCGTGCTAATGGAGCGGCGCGAAGCGCTGACGGCCACGAAAGAAAACCGTACCGTGCAGCGGTTCACCGACTTGGACTTCATGCTCGGTGTGCACGACTTCACACGCTCCGGTGCACTTCGCTTTCGCCAGGCACCCAATACCCCGTTTGTGGCAGACGAGAGACTTGCGGCACCACCGCTTACCAGCCTTCGGGAACTTGCCGAGGCCGCGCGTCGCATCGATGAAGTTGGCGCGGAACATTTGCCCGAATACGAGAAGTGGCTTGCCATGCTGATTGCACCGGGTAGCTCCCTGGGGGGTGCCCGCCCCAAAGCCAATTTCACGCAGCCTGACGGCACCCTTTGGCTGGCCAAGTTTCCCGCAAGCGACGACCGCTACGACTGGGGCAGTTGGGAATACTTGGTGCACGCGATGGCGCGCGACGCCGGCATTGATGTGCCCTTGTCCGAGCGCATGAGCCTGACAGACAAGTACCATACCTTTTGCGTACAACGATTTGACCGTGGAGATGCGAAGTCCCCGCAAGCCCGGCGGATGTACGCGTCCGCCATGACGCTGTTGGAATTCGAGGACGGCCAGACTGGGGGAAGCTACCTGGACCTGGCTGGATTCCTGGCTGACAACGGGGGCGCGAACCTCACACAGGACCTGGAGCAACTATTTCGCCGCGCGGTATTCAACCTGCTGGTTGGCAACCGAGACGACCACCTGCGTAACCATGGCTTCGTACGGCTGGCCACAGGATGGCGATTGAGCAAAGCCTTCGACATCAATCCCGATCCGTCCAAAGCACAGCACGCCCTCACCTGGGACGGAAAAAGCGCAGAGCCGAATATGGCAACACTCAAAGCCACCGCAGAGTTCTACAGGCTCACTGATTCCAAAAAGGTCGGCGCCCTCATCCATGAAGTCGAGGCAGTAGTCTCGACCTGGAAAGAGCGGGCCAAGGTTCTTTTACTTAGTGGTCGTGAAATACAGCTGATGGAAAGGGTGTTCGCGGTCTGAATTCAGCCGCGGCCCCAAGCAGTCGCTAGGCTAATCCCGGCTGTACTTTGAATGGCCGCTTTCGTATCACGCGAACCCCTGCAAAGGGCCCGTAGCCGACCGTCGCGGTCAAGCTGGAAGCACCGGCTTGCTGCCAGTAGTTAACCGCCATGTCGTTCAAAAAACGATCGTATTTAGAGCACCCGCGTGGCATTGAAAATGCACTTTTACGGTACCGCACACACAGCGGCCGACTTATGCGTGCAGGTGGTGCAAGACAAGGTGGCGGCCATCGGTGACATCGCCATGGCCAGGCGCGGCAAACCTACGGCAAATTCCTGGCTGGCATTTGGGAGCCCTGTTTACAGGCTATCAAGGACGGCAAGAGCGAATCGCAGGCCAAAGCCATGGTGCTGGCTGACCCGCGTGTTGCCAGCCGCGCCCTGACCATGCAGGGCTTCGATTCGAATATCGGCAAATACACCAGCTTGGCGTACCTGGAGGCTGAAAAAGAAGCCTTTTAACAAAAGGCAAAAAAACAAGCCCATGCTGCATCATCAGCATGGGCTTGTGTGGTGATACGCTCAGAACGCCAGTGTTTTTACGTCAGGCTTGAGCAGATACTCAACCACATCGGCTGGCTTGGCGGCTGTCACCCCAGGCAGCAAGTCAGTCGGCTGACGACCCGTGTTGGGCAGATACAGGGCGCAAACTTCCACTTTGGCACCGGCCTTGATCAGGCCTTGCAGCATTTGCTGGGCGGTCACATTCTTGGGCTTCAAAGTGGGCATTTCCTTGCCAACCACGGCAATGTCGCCGCCAGCGTCGCACAGCAGCACGCGGACACCGGCTTTTTGCTCAATCGCCTGACCGGCCAGCACCATGCCAGCGGCCTGCGTCATGGCACTGCCACTGTTGATGGATACGAACAAATCGGCGGCTTGGCTCGATGCCGCAGCAGCCAACAAGGTAGCGGCGATCAAAACAGACTTTTTCATGAACAACTCCTGATAAAAAAAACACTCTTGAACAACTGAAATTGGCTGAACTATTCCACACCCACAGGGGAATAGTTTTGATCAGAATCAAGCTTTGACAAACTCCTGTGGCTATCCGTGCCAATCGGGAAGCCAGGTCAGAGCTCGCGCAGAAACTCTTTGGTTCTGCTGTAGCTTAGGCCAAGGCATCGGGCTGTTGCGCTTTGAAATCAGGCGGCTAGGCCGCCTGGCCAAAGCTGTCGGGCATCTGGATCGCCACCACTTCACCCTTGACGGTGGCGACACCGGCGGCAAAAACGGTGCAGGCAATCACCACCTTGCGGCCCTTGATTTCCTTGACATGGCCACGAATCTCAAGGGTGACGTTGATCAGCGTGGGCTTCAAATAATCGACATGCAGCGAACCGGTGACGAACCTGAAGGCGGGCAAGCTGTCCATCTCGCGTCCTTCCTGGCGATACATGGCGGCGGCGGCCGTGCCCGTGCTATGGCAATCGATCAGCGAGGCGATCAAGCCGCCATAGGTAAAGCCTGGAAAAAGATAAGAACTCCAACCGCACGAGCCAAACATGCCCCAAAAATTGGGCCGCAAAAAGCACGCACGCCCGCAGTCGCCAGCCTGTTTTCCCAAGGAATGGCGCCGCCGTCACCACATGGGCCGAAAAACCAACCGGCAGACCCAACTCCACAGCGGCGGCCCGCGCGCCGGGGTGATGCGCGGGGCCTGTGGCGCCACCCCGATGTGCTCCAGAATCTTCTGAATGTCGGCACTGAACGTGATGAACGCGATGATGCGCATCTGGCCCCCGCAGTTGGGGCAGATCAGCTGGAACACATCAACGATGCGGGCGATCAGTGCCGCCCGCAGTGGCGAGTTCGGAGCCAGCACCCGGTAGTACCGATGCCGGCGGGTGCGCGGTGGTGGCACCAGTTGGGCGATGCGGTTGATCAGCTCCAGTGGTGTGAGCACCAGTTCACCCGAATACTTGTCGGATTGCATTGGCTTCGTATGCGGGCTGTGGCACAAGTGGCGCTCGTCATAAATCCAGCGGCCAGAAATGCGCTGGCGCAGGCCGAGCTCTTCCAGCAAATCCTGCACTTCGGGCGCGTCATCGCTGGGCAGCGGCAGGTAGTGCGCGCCCAACGGACAAGCCACGCCATTCACCGCGCCACCACGACTGTTGCCACCGGCTTCGTCTTCGAGCTCCAGCAGGGCAAAGTTTTCGATCCCTTTGTGCCGCAGGGCGCGGGCCAGGGTGCGGCCACTGATGCGCTCTTGGTCGCTTGGAGCAAATGGCCGCATGCGAAGTTGATGCCGGTGAACCCGCCGGTGATGTGGGCGTTGGGCTCCTGCGGCTGACAACCCGCACCAGCCAAGGCAGCACCAACACCGGTCAGCAGAAAGCGGCGGCGGTCAGGCGCACAGGCCATGTTCTGGTGCGTCATTTTTCGGCATCGCGCCACCCCACTCTGTCTTGCACGCCCATGAAACGCCTTTTTGAATTTGCTTGGGTGCAGTGTAGTGGTGGGTGAAATTTGGAGCAGCGGCAATGAATTTGTATCAAACAAGTCTGCAGCCAAGTCAGTATGCCAGGCGCAAGAAGCAGCTATACAGGGGGTGTTAGAACAACAAAAACCCGACAGCCAGAACGGCTGGGCCGAAACGCTCACCACATTTTTGAATCAGAGATGTCCTTGGCATTGAGGCGGAACGCGCTCGCAACGCCTCAATCGGGCTACTGACAATGCAGCCCAAACTGCCGGTCGCGAGCTTTCTTGCGCATATCCTTTATCCAGTCCTGCTGCTGGGCAGACAACAGTTGACGCGCTTCGTTGTCAAGTTGCGTGATTTGGGTATCCAGCGCCTTGCATTCTGCCAACCGGTGAGCAAATGGGTTCACCGCAGGCTGGTTCTGGACCAATACAAGCGGCGGATTTTGAACGGCAATGACTTGCGGCGTTGCCGCAGTCACATGGCGCACCGGCAGTGCAACAGGGGCCGGCGGGGGCGGCTGCAATGTGCTCACCACTGCCCCGCTCGGACAGGGGCTGTCCGAGTAACTGGTTTTTCCGTCCCGCACGCATTTGGTAACGGTGCCTGCAGCCAGTGGTGCGTCGTGCCGTGGCGCAGTTACACGTTGTAGTGGCTGCGGGTAGACACCGGAGGCACCCTGCGCGGGCAGAGCAACGACGGGTTGAGCCTGCAGCACCGGTGCCGCAGCCCGATCAATAGTGTGGTCTTGCCACCATTGGGTAGCTTTGAACACCAAGTACAGCACGCCGACCACGATCAGGACAACCGCAAAAACGGATGGGCCTCGCGGCGGCTTGGTTGCCCCAAAGAGGTTCTTCTCGTTTGAGGGTCGCTCCCTCATATAGTCGCGGTCGGCGATTCCCATATCCTGCCCTTGCTGCCTTGTTGATCTGGTGACAGTGTAGTGAGCGGTCAGGTGCCGTCCCGACTGCCGGTAGCGCCAGCGGCGCGATGGCTTAGCGGCGGCTCAGCTTGGGCACCATGGAAGCCAGCACGCCGTCTTTGAGCACGACGTGGTGAAAGATCGCTGCCACGGCGTGCAAACCCGCCAGCCAGATCAGCACCTGACCCATCAAACCATGCACATCGCCCCAGTCGGCCAGCTCGGCCAACGGTGAGTTGGCAATCAGCGGCAGTTGGTCGACGCGTATGCCACCGAGCAACGTCAGCGGGTGGCCTTCACTGCCCAGTGCCAGCATGGCGCTTGCCGGCAACGCCAACATGAGTGCCCACAGTGCAAGGTGACCGAGCTTGGCTGCAACGCTCAAGGCCTTGGACGTGTCAAATTGCGGCGCTGCGGGGCGCACTGCCACCCACAGCAGGCGCAGTAAGGTCAGCACAAACACCAGCACGCCAAGGCTTTCGTGCCAGACGATGTCACTGTGTGTAGCCGGGTCAACCCCCTGTTTGATCATGCGGCCGAAGTGCTCAGGCCCCAGGATGAAGGCCACGACAACGGCAAGGGCCGTGAGCCAATGAAAAGCCCGGCTGAGTTTGTCGTAGTGCTGGCTGGATGCTGGTGTCATGGTTACTCCGAAAGTTAAGTGACCTGTAGTATGACCTCGGCTTATTAACGCAAGATTAAGGCCGTGTGTTGCTTGCATCAACGCCACAAGGTGACTGGCCACATCTTCAGCGCGCCACCCGCCCCCACTCTGCCTCATACGTTGTCACCAGCACCTGATTCGACAGGCGATTGACCTCGGCGGGCAGGCGCGCCATGTCCAGCGGAAAGTCAAACAGGCTGGGCAGGCTGGCCAGGTTCAGAAAGCGCAGCCCGGCCGGCAACGTGGTCGGCAGGCGATACGGCCGGCGGCTGGCCACCACAAAGCCCCACTCGCCAAAGCTCGGCACATGTGCGTGGTAGGGCGTGGCGGTCAGGCCGACTGATTCGATGGTGGTCACCACCGTCCAGAAGCTCTGGCGCGCCACCAGCGGCGAGGTGGTCTGAATCACCGCATAGCCACTGGCGGCCAGGTGTTTGTCGAGCAAGGCATAAAACGAGTTGGTGTAGAGCTTGCCAATGTTGAAGTTGGTGGGGTCTGGGAAATCAACCACGATCACGTCGAACACCTCGGGCGCGTCTTCCAGCCATTTGAACGCATCAGCGTTGATGACGCTGACCTTGGGCGACTGGAGCGCTGCGTGGTTCAGGCTGACCAGCGCTGGCTGGGTGCCAAACAGCGCAGTCATGGCCGGGTCGAGTTCGACCAGCGTGACGCTCTCAACCCCCGGATATTTGAGAATTTCACGCACCGCCATGCCGTCGCCACCGCCCAGCACCGCTACTTTTTTGGGCGCGCCGCCGCTGGCTGAAAAAGCCGCCATTACCGGATGCACCAGCGCCTCGTGGTAGCGGTACTCGTCACGCTGGGCAAACTGCAGGTTGCCATTCAGAAACAGCCGGTAACCGGCGCGCCCCTCGCCGGGGCCATAGGTGACCACGATGCGTTGGTAAGGCGTGGTCTGGGCAATCACCACGTGGTCCTGGTACAGCTTGTCTTCGGCCCAACTGGTGACCGCATCGGCACTGGCCATGCCCGCGCCCAAGGCCGCCAGCGTCAGCACGCAGGCCGTAGCGTGCGCTGAAAACTGGCGCAGCTCATGACGAAACAGCCACAGCGCCCATAGCGCCACACCGGCGTTCATCAGGCCAAACAGCAAGCCGGTGCGGATCAAGCCCAGATGGGGAACGAGCACCAGCGGAAACGCCAGCGACACCACCAGCGCGCCCAGGTAGTCGAAGGTCAGCACCTGCGACACCAAATCCTTGAGCGCCACATTGCGCTTCAGAATGCGCATAACCAGCGGAATCTCCAGCCCCACCAGCGTGCCCACCGCCAGCACCAGCCCGTACAGCAGTGGTCGAAACGCCCCCGGCAGAGTCGCATTGGCTACAAATAACAGAGCTGGAAGCGCACCACCTATAAGGGCTACCAGTAGTTCTATGCGTAAAAAATGGGCCGGCAGTTGCCGCTCAAAAAAACGCGACAAATACGAGCCCACGCCCATGGCAAACAGATAGGTGCCGATGACGGTGGAAAACTGCAACACCGAGTCGCCCAGCAGGTACGAAGCCAGCGCGCCCGCCGCCAGCTCATACACCAGCCCGCAGGCCGAGACGATGAACACCGAGGCCAGCAAGGCGACCTCCAGCGGGCGCGGGGCGGGGGTGTCGATGGCAACTGGGTTAAGCACGGGCATGTCAAGATACTATCAATTAAATAGCTACCTGCGCTTATTGCACAAGGGCTAGAAGCCAATTACTCATATAAAAGCAGGCTTTGGATTGGCGCTTGCCATGACCGTTAGCCATGAATCGCCGCGGCCACAATGATGCAAATGCCCAGCGACATGGCAGCCACCACCAGCGCCAGCGCGCGGTTCTGCTTTTCGATAATTTCTTCCCACAAGTTATAGGGCGTAATCTTGTCGATAACGATGAAACACAGCCAGAAAATGACCACGCCCATCAGCGCATAGACCAGTGAGGTAATCATCACCCCCGGCTTCAATAGTTCAAATCCCATGAGACGCTCCTTCAAAAAATGTAATTCGTCATTTGTGCCCACCGCCGCTTGAAAACCCGCCAAACGCGCCACCCGAACTGCGGGCACCGCTGCTGTACGACGACGAGCAGTTTTCAAGCGCCGGGTCGCAACGCGAGCAGCGGCTGACGACCATGGAAAACAGCAGCAATAGCAAGAAAATCAGGATCAAGGTGCGCACGCTCATGCCGCTGGAAAAGCTGACCGGGCCGACATCGCTGCGCTGGAGCAAATCTTTGCTGCCTTCGAGCTTGAACGCGGCCGCCACCTTGGCGCTGTCGATCTGGCTGCCAACCGACCAGACCGCTTCAGACGGCGATTGCTCCAGTGACAGCACGCTCGGGCCGCTGACGTAATCACGGTTGGCGGTGCTTTGCCCGCGTGACACTTGCCAGTAAAACTCACCCAGCGCATAGCTGGTGGTGGCGTTGTAGCTTTCTTTAAGCTGGTAACTTTTACCCAGATAGCTGGCGCTGCGGCCGCTGCTGGCGACCACCGGCGCGCCGGTGGTCGGCTTGACCACACTCCAGCCGTCGGTCGAATCGACCAGAAAGATAAAGCCGCGCTGCTGGTTGTAGAGCAGGTATTCCTGCCAGCCAAAGTGCTCGTCGGGGTCACTCGGGTCGACCCCCATGCGGTGCTGAAAACCCACCACCTGCCACGGCAAACCCTGCAACTGGCCCACGCTGCCCAGCGCGATCAACGGGCGCACCGGCGCGTCCTGAAGCGCGTGCTTGAGCTCGCCACCGATGCCTTGCGACACGTCGATCAGGCTGTTGCACGCGCCACACGTCACGCTCTGGCTGCTGGCCAGCGCGACGGCAACCGGTGCGCCGCAGTTCGGGCAGTTGAACTGGCGCGCAGACTCCGACTTGACGGACGCATCGCGCAGGCCAGTGAGCTTCAAGTCTTGCAGCAACACCGCTTGGCCGAGCGTGACGAAAGGCGGCTGCGTGCTGTAGTCGATGCTGAACACCGCGCCGCCATCGCCCTGGCTGCGCAGCTCCACCATGGCAAAGGGCTGACCTAGCGTGGGCAAATGCGGCAGCTCGCCCTGCGCCGACAACAGCATGACTTGCGTGTTGGACGCGACACTGAAACTCTGGCCACTGATGGTGATGGTCGCGCCAACCCGAAAATGCTCTGCCGGTGGCAACTCGCGCGGCGCGGCTTGCGGCAGGGCCCACACGTAAGCGCCGTTGTCCTCGCTCAAGTAGGCGGCGCTGCCATCGGTCAATACCGCATACCACTCGGTCCAGCTGCCCTCGGGGTATTTGTATTGCAGCCGGCCCACCAGCGTGAAGCTCTGGCCACGCCAACTGCCTGAGGCTTGCAGTTGCAATGGGCTGTGGTCGTCAAACAGCTCGGCCATTTTGCCGATGCGTTTGAGAGTGTCGCCCGCGCGAACCACCGTGCTTTGACAGTAGCCGCACACCGCGTGGGTGGACTGGGCGCTGGCGAACGCCACCGGTGCGCCGCAGCCGGGGCAGGGCGCGCGATAGCTGCGTTGCGGCTTGTCAGCGGCCATGGCTCTCTACAAACTAAACCAGCTTCTTCAACAACTCCACCTTCTTCGCATCAAACTCTTGCTGCGTCAGAATGCCCTTGGACTTCAGGTCGCCAAGCTTCTCCAGCGTGGCCATCACATCCTCAGCCTTGACACCGGCAGCGGCAGTCGTCGGTGCCTGGGTGCCACCCTGCAATCCAGTAGACAGGTTTTGTGCCAGCACCTGACCGAGCGCCACACCGGCACCCAGCCCCATGGCGCTACCCGCAAGGCCACCACCATCGCCACCACCGCCTTCGGCGAATTTGGGAATCGCCTGCGCAGTCTGGTATTGCATGAATTTGCCCATGTCGTTGCCGACCATGCCCATGCCGATTTTCTGGTCCATGATCTTTTGCAACTCTTCCGGCAGCGACACGTTTTGCACCGTCATGCCTTCGAGCTTGAGGCCGATCTTGTCAAACTCGGGAGCCAGTTGCCGCGTCAAGGCCTGGGCAAAGCTGAGTTGATTGGCGGCCAGGTCCAAAAACGCAATGCCGCTGCTGGCAACCGCGTTGCTGATGTTTTGCAGCACCAATCCACGCAACTGGCCGTCCAGATCAGCCGTTTCATAGCGCTCACGGGTGCCCGAAATTTCAGTATGAAACAGCTTGGGGTCTTGCACGCGAAAACTGTAGTTGCCAAAAGCGCGCAGGCGCACCGCGCCAAAGTCAGCATCGCGGATGGTGATGGGCTGCGGCGTGCCCCACTTTTGATCGACTTGCTGGCGCGTGCTGAAAAAGTACACATCGCTTTTGAAGGGCGACTCAAACAGCTTGTCCCAGTTTTTCAGGTAGGTCAGCACCGGCAGGGTTTGCGTGGTCAGCTTGTGCGTGCCGGGGCCAAACACGTCGGCGGCTTTGCCCTCGTTGACAAATAGCGCCATTTGCGACTCGCGCACCACCAGTTGCGCGCCGTTCTGGATTTCCATATCCATCATCGGAAAGCGCCAGGCCAGCGTGCCATCGGCCGCTTCGGTCCACTGGATGATGTCGATGAACTGTTTTCTGATGAAGTCCATGAGTGCCATGTGCTGCTCCTAAGGGGTGATGAATCAGGATGATACACAGGCTAACCGCAGCGGCGGCGGGCCTGGGGGGCGCTTACCCTTGGCGGGCAAAAAACAAAGCACTCATCACCAGCCCGGTGACGATCACACCGACACGAACCCACTGCGCGGGCAGGCGTTTTGACCAGTGCGCACCAAAGAAGCCACCGGCGGTCGCGGCCACCATCATCAGCAGGCCTGGTTTCCAGGCAATGGCACCGGCCACCACAAAGGCCGCTACCGACAGCCAGGACAGCACCAGTGAGTTGAGGTTTTTCAGCGCGTTCACGGTGTTCAGGCGTGACTCGCCAGCCAGTGTGTAAAGCGCCATCAGCAAGATGCCCAGGCCGCCATTGAAATAGCCGCCATAGACGCAAACGGCCAGCAACGCTGGCTCGTGCCATTTCGCTAGGCCCAAGTTGCCGTCGGATGCCGTCGACGTGCGCCGCGCGATGCTTGGGCCAGCTGCAAAAAGCAGCGTGGCAAACAGCAGCAACCAAGGCACGATGCCAGAAAACAACTTGGCCGGTGTCACCAGCAGCAGCAACGCACCCACCACACCGCCCATGGCCGCGATGGCCATTTCGCGCTTCAGGCGTGTCGCAGGCAGTGTGCGCAGTTCGGGCCGAAAGCCCAGTGTGCTGCCCAAATAGCCGGGGCTGACCGCGAGCGCGCTGGTGGCATTGGCCATGATGGGTGGTACGCCGGCGAACACCAGCGCAGGAAAGGTCAGGAAACTGCCGCCGCCAGCGATGGCGTTGAGAACGCCAGCAGCAAACGCGGCGCAAGCCAGCAGCAAGGATGTGAACCATAAATCGAGGGGCATGTGCGATTGTCTCGCACTCAGACAACCGGGGTTCAGTGCGCGGGCTAAATCCAATGCAAGCTGGGCTATGCTTGCGCCACCTTGACTCTGCACCTGGCACCCGTGGCTTCTCCACTATCCCACCCATACCCAATAGAAAACGCCAGCGCCCCGGCCATGCTGCTGGCAGCGGGTCGTGGAGAGCGCATGCGCCCGCTGACTGACGTTTGCCCGAAACCGCTGCTGACGGTACTTGGCAAGCCGCTGATGCAGTGGCATCTGGAGGCGCTGGCGCGTGGCGGCTTTGATCGTGTGGTGGTCAACACGGCCTGGCTGGGTGAGCAGATCACGCACATGTTTAATGATGTTTTCAGCCTAAAGCCCCCGTCAAATAAGCGTGAGCAGCTATCAATATCAGAGCTATTGAAAATCAGTTATTCGCATGAAGGGCGCGACTTTGGCGCGGCGCTGGAGACTGCTGGCGGCATTTGCCGTGCCTTGCCGCTGCTATGCCCGCCGCCAGCAGCCCAGGCCGGTGAGCTGGCAACGGGAGCAGCGGGCGCGTCAGGCCAGGATGTTTTCTGGGTACTGGCAGGCGACGTCTTCACGCCCGGTTTTGAATTCACCCGAGCCGCCGTCGAGCGCTTTATCGCCAGCGGCATGCTGGCGCACCTGTGGCTGGTGCCCAACCCAGGCCACAACCTGCGTGGCGACTTTGGGCTGGATTTGGCTGCAGGCAACGCGCTGGGCTGGCCAAACCCTGTGGGCTTGGCGCTGAATTTACCGGCCACTGACCCACGCCCACGTTTCACCTATTCCACCATCGGCCTGTACCGCCGGGCCTTGTTTGAGTCGCCCTTGTGCGATATTCCCCCCGGTAACCCGCAAGGCATCAAAGCCGCACTGGCCCCGCTGCTGCGCGCCGCCATGGATCAGTGTCAGGTGAGCGCCGAGTTGTATACGGGCAGCTGGACCGATGTCGGCACGCCTGA
>JBBQZI010000055.1:0-15659 GCA_038207855.1 Burkholderiales bacterium | reverse complement strand
AGCCACCAGAGTGTTGAATCAGACATATTTGACCTTGGTGTGTTGCAACCTTGACATTTTCAGTCTAAAGCGACGGCGCTTAAGTCAACTGATCCGTTTAGTCCTTACACTTCGCGCCAATTTCTTTCATTTATCGTGCGTCGCTGGAGTCTTGCCATGAAATTTCGCTTTCCTATTGTCATTATTGACGAAGATTTTCGTTCGGAGAACACGTCAGGATTAGGCATTCGTGCCTTGGCGCAAGCCATTGAAACCGAAGGTCTGGAGGTTTTGGGGGTCACCAGTTACGGCGATTTAAGCCAATTTGCGCAACAGCAAAGCCGCGCCAGTGCCTTCATTTTGTCAATCGACGATGAAGAATTCACACCCGGGCCAGACCTTGACCCGGCGGTGGTCAATTTGCGTCATTTCATTGAAGAAGTCCGGCGCAAAAATCTGGATGTACCGATCTACATTTATGGCGAGACCAAGACCTCGCGTCACTTGCCCAACGATATCTTGCGTGAGCTGCATGGCTTCATCCATATGTTTGAGGATACGCCCGAGTTTGTCGCGCGCCACATCATCCGTGAAGCCAAAAGCTACCTTGAAGGCGTGCAGCCGCCGTTTTTCAAAGCCTTGCTGGATTACGCTGAAAACGGCTCATATTCATGGCATTGCCCCGGCCATTCGGGTGGCGTGGCATTTTTGAAAAGTCCGGTGGGTCAGATGTACCACCAGTTTTATGGTGAAAACATGCTGCGGGCCGACGTGTGCAATGCGGTTGAAGAACTCGGCCAATTACTCGACCACGACGGTGCCATTGGCAAGAGCGAGCGCAATGCGGCGCGTATTTTCAATGCCGATCATTGCTTTTTTGTCACCAATGGCACCAGCACCAGCAACAAAATGGTCTGGCACCACACCGTTGCGCCCAATGACGTGGTGGTAGTCGACCGAAATTGCCACAAGTCGATCCTGCACTCGATCATCATGACCGGTGCGATTCCGGTGTTTTTGAAGCCCACGCGTAACCACTTTGGCATCATCGGGCCGATCCCGAAGAGCGAGTTTGAGCCGGCTGCCATCAAGGCCAAGATCAAGGCCAATCCGCTGGTGAAAGAGCATCTGCCCGATGTGGATGTCAATCGGATCAAGCCCCGTGTACTGACGCTGACCCAGTCAACTTACGACGGCGTGTTGTACAACACCCAAACCGTCAAAACCATGCTCGATGGCTATGTGGAAAATATTCACTTCGACGAAGCCTGGTTGCCGCATGCGGCATTTCATCCGTTTTACGGAACCTATCACGCGATGGGCAAAAACCGGGTGCGCCCGAAGCACGCCATGGTTTATGCCACCCAGTCCATTCACAAACTGCTGGCCGGTATCAGCCAGGCCAGCCACGTGCTGGTGCAGGATTCGCAAACCGTCAAGCTAGACAAACACCTGTTCAACGAAGCCTTCATGATGCACACCAGTACCAGTCCGCAGTACAGCATCATCGCCAGTTGCGACGTGGCGGCCGCCATGATGGAGCCGCCCGGTGGCACAGCACTGGTGGAGGAAAGCATTGCTGAAGCGCTGGATTTCCGCCGCGCCATGCGCAAAATTGACGAAGAATACGGCGACGACTGGTGGTTCAAGGTTTGGGGCCCCGATAAACTGGTTGATGAAGGCATTGGCCGCGCCGATGATTGGATCATCAAGGGCGAATCGCGTACCAACAAGGCCGGCGTGAATTGGCACGGCTTTGGCAAGATGGCTGCCGGCTTCAATATGCTCGACCCGATCAAGTCCACCATCGTGACGCCGGGTATGGATTTGAACGGCAAGTTTGCCAAGACCGGCATTCCAGCATCTATCGTGACCAAGTTTCTCTCCGAGCATGGTGTGGTGGTCGAAAAAACCGGCCTGTACAGTTTTTTCATCATGTTCACCATCGGTATCACCAAGGGTCGCTGGAACAGCATGTTGACTGCGCTGCAGCAATTCAAGGACGACTACGACAAAAATCAGCCGATGTGGCGCGTATTGCCGGAGTTTTGCCAAAAACACCCCACTTACGAAAACATGGGGCTGGCCGACCTGTGCCAGCGGGTGCACCAGCTTTACGCCAAATACGACATCGCCCGGCTCACCACGGACATGTACCTGAGCGATCTGACCCCGGCCATGAAGCCCAGCGATGCCTACGCCCACATTGCCTTGCGTAAAACCGAACGGGTTGAAATTGACCAGTTGGAAGGCCGTGTCACCGTGGGCTTGGTGACACCGTACCCGCCCGGCATTCCACTGCTGATTCCGGGCGAAGTATTCAACAAAAAAATTGTTGATTACCTGAAGTTTTCACGCGCTTTCAACGTCCAGTGTCCAGGCTTTGAGTCCGACATCCACGGCTTGGTGGAAGAAACGGGTGCCGACGGCAAGGTGCACTATTTTGCAGACTGCATCAAAGCCTAAATAGCTACAAAATTAGTAGCTTCTAGCGCTTATTCCATAAGGGCTAGAGGCCTATTTAATCAATAAATCCCATGCGATTGCTGCAGGGCATGGAGAAAAGGGGAAATCAAGCCCCGGTTTCGACCACCGCCACGGCGGTCTGGCTGACGCCGCAGTCTACATAGGAGATTTGTCCGGTCATGCCCGAGGCCAGGTCGCTGAGCAGGAAGGCCGCCACATTGCCAATCTCATCGATCGTTACATTGCGTTTGAGGGGGGAGGCGGCCGCTGAAATGCTCAGCAACTTGCCAAAATCCTTGATGCCGCTGGCCGCCAGCGTCTTGACGGCACCGGCGCTCAGGCCATTGACGCGAATGCCTCGATTGCCGACGGCATCGGCCAGATAGCGCACCGATGATTCAAGCGAGGCCTTGGCCAGCCCCATGGTGTTGTAGCTGGGCACTACACGCACGCCACCGAGGTAAGTCAGCGTCAACAGCGATGCGGTGTTGTTCAAATAGGGCAGGGCGGCTTTGGCCATACCCGGAAAGCTGTAGGCACTGATGTCGTGGGCAATGCGGAAGTTCTCACGGGTCAGACCGTCCAGAAAATTGCCGGCAATGGCCTCGCGCGGAGCAAACCCAATACTGTGCACAAAGCCGTCAAAGGTGGGCCAGTGTGCTGACAGATCGGTAAACAGCTTGTCGATTTGCTCGTCGCTGCCCACATCGCAATCAAAAATCAGCTTTGAATCAAAATCAGCGGCGAACTCAGTGATGCGTTCCTTGAAGCGCTCACCCACGTAGCTGAAGGCCAACTCGGCGCCTTGCGCATGGCAAGCTTTGGCAATGCCGTAGGCAATGGAGCGGGTGGACAACACGCCGGTAATCAAAAACTTCTTGCCTGTCAGAAAACCCATTTCAACCTCTTCAATCTTTTTTGCTATTGGTAAGCCACTGCGCCAAATCCATAAACCCGGCGGATGAATCGGCAGTGACAGATGATGCAGAATTGTCGCATGCGCAGCCTTCTCTTTTTCGTCGTCTTGACTTGGGTTAACCCGCTGTGGGCAGCGCACGGCTACGCCTTGTGGGGCGACCTGAAATATCCGGCGGGTTTCAGCCACTTTGACTATGTCAATCCGGTAGCCCCCAAAGGCGGCGAACTGCGCCTGGTGAGCAATTTGCGGGTGTCCACCTTTGATAAATACAACCCGTTCACCATCAAAGGCTCAGCCCCAGCCTACCTGTCTGACCTGATGTTTGACACCTTGTTGACTGGCGCGCTGGACGAAACGGGCTCGGGTTATGGGTTGCTGGCACAAGACGTGCTGGTGTCGGCGGACGGGCTCAGTGCCACCTTCAAGCTGCGCAACGAGGCACGTTTTCACAACGGTGACCCGGTTTTGGCTGGGGATGTGAAATTTAGTTACGACGCGCTGATGGGCCCATACACTTCGCCAGCCTACAAGACCCTGCTGGACGACGTGGCGGGCTTGGATGTGCTGGATGCCCGCACCGTGCGCTACCGCTTTAAAAAACCCAACCGCGAACTGCCGCTGACGGTCGGTGGCTTGCCGGTTTTCAGCCACGCCTGGGGCATGGAAGGCGGCAAGTCCAAGCCGTTTGATCAAATCGTCACCGATACACCGATCGGTAGTGGTCCCTACAAAATTGGTCCGGTGCGCTTTGGCAAAGACATCACCTATGTGCGCGATGTCCACTACTGGGCCAAAAACCTGAATGTGCGCCGTGGCACCGCCAATTTTGACCGTATCACCGTCAAAATTTACAAGGACGGCACGGCGCGGCTGGAGGCACTGAAAGCCGGTGAATTTGACTTGATGCGTTTTTTCTCGGCTGGCGACTGGGCCCGGCGCGTCAGCGGCAAACGCTTTGACACAGGTGAATTGGTCAAGCGTGAATACCGCCACCGGCTGCCAACGGGTTTTCAGAGTTACGTGCTCAACACCCGTCGCGCACTGTTCAAAGATGTTCGCGTGCGCCAGGCACTGGGCTTGGCGTTGGACTATGAGTGGATGAACCGGCAAATGTTTTACAACGCTTACCAGCGTGTCAATGGTCTGTTTGGCAACACCGACTGTGCCGCCAGCGGCTTGCCCAGCCCGCAGGAACTGGCGCTGCTGGAACCTTGGCGCAATGCTGTGCCACCAGCGGTTTTTGGCCCCATGACGGTGCCGCCACGCACCGACCCACCATCATCCTTGCGGTCAAATTTGCGCCAGGCACAAGCTTTGCTCAAGGCTGCCGGCTGGCAGGTGCAGGACGGCAAGTTGCGCAACGCCCAAGGCCAGGCTTTTGAAATTGAATATCTGGACAGCAACGAAGGCAGTGCCCGAGTGATGGCACCTTGGGCGCGCAACCTTGAGAAATTGGGCATCACACTGAACTTTCGTCCGGTGGACTTTGCGCTTTACCAGCAACGGCTGCAAAAGTTTGAGTTCGACATGACCTCACTGGCCTATGGCGGCACCAACAATCCGGGGCAGGAATACGCCGACTTATTTGGTTCCAAGGCTGCCGATCAGGAAGACTCCGGCAACATGTCGGGCCTGAAAAGCCCAGCCGTGGATGCGCTCATCGCCAAAATGACCGCAGCCAAAACCAAGGCAGCGCTGCTGCCAGCTTGCCATGCGTTGGAGCGCGTCATCAGCCACAGCCATGTACTTATTCCACAGTGGTCGGCGCCGACGCATCGCATGGTCTACAACGCCTGGCGGCTCAATCAGCCTGCCGCCATGCCGCCTTACGCGCAAGGCGAGGGCTGGGCCATCGACACCTGGTGGGCCAAACCCCAACAACCCTAAGCCATGCTGAGTTACATCCTTAAACGCCTGCTGTTGATGATTCCCACTTTGCTGGGGGTGCTGCTGATTACTTTTTTGGTGATCCAGTTCGTGCCCGGCGGCCCGGTCGAGCAATACCTGGCCGAGGCCAAAGCCGGTGCTGGCAAAGGTGCGGTGGCTGAAGGCGGGGGCTTGAGCTACCGTGGCGCGCAAGGGGTTGACCCCAAGCGCATTGAGCAGATCAAGGCCTTGTATGGCTTTGACAAGCCGGCACCTGAGCGGTTTTTACAAATGTTGGGGCAATTTGCCCGCTTTGACCTCGGGAAAAGTTTTTTCCAGAATAAGAGCGTGGCCGATTTGATCTGGGAGAAGTTGCCGGTGTCTATCAGCTTGGGGCTGTGGACATTTTTCATCAGCTATTTGATCGCCGTGCCCCTGGGCGTGGCCAAGGCGGTGCGGGCCGGTTCGCGTTTTGACCTGGTCACCACCCTGCTGGTGCTGGTGGGTTACGCGATTCCGGGCTTTGTGCTGGGTGTGGCGTTACTGGTGATTTTTGGCGGGCAGTTGCAATGGTTTCCGCTGCGTGGTTTGACATCAAGCAACTGGGATGAGCTCACTTGGGGCGCGCGCATCGTCGATTACCTGTGGCACATTGCCATGCCGGTGACCGCGATGGTGCTGGGCAGCTTTGCCGTGACCACCATGTTGACCAAAAATGCTTTTCTGGAAGAAATTCGCAAGCAATATGTTGTTACCGCACGCGCCAAAGGCTTGAGCGAGCGCCAGGTGCTGTGGGGCCATGTGTTTCGCAATGCCTTGATTCCCATCGTGACCGGCTTTCCAGCGGCTTTCATTGGTGCTTTTTTTACCGGCTCGCTGCTCATCGAGACCTTGTTTTCGCTGGACGGATTGGGTCTACTGAGTTATGAGAGTGTGATCCGCCGTGACTATCCGGTGGTGCTGGGCACGCTGTATTTCTTTACCCTGATTGGTCTGGTGACCAAGCTGATTTCTGATTTGACTTATGTTTGGGTGGATCCGCGTGTCAAATTTGACTAAACCCATGCTGGCCTTAGCCAGTTTGAGCCCGGGCCAGCGCGCCTGGCAGCGCTTCAAGCGCAACCGCCTGGGGTATTGGAGCCTGCTGATTTTTTGTGTATTGGTGGGTCTGAGCCTGGTGGCCGAACTGGTCAGCAACGACCGCCCACTGCTGGTGCGCTACCAGGGTGAGCTGTATGTGCCGGTGCTCAAAGACTATTCTGAAAAAACTTTTGGCGGTGATTTTGATGCGCCTGCCGACTACCTGGACCCGTTCATCCGCGAGCGTTTGAGTGTGGATGGCAATTGGGCGCTGTTTGCACCGAATCCTTATGGTGCCAAGACGCTCAATTATTTTGCCAAGGCCCCGAATCCGTCCGGGCCGTCACGTGACAACTGGCTGGGCACGGATGACCGGGGCCGCGACCTGCTGGCGCAACTGATTTACGGTTTTCGCGTCAGCGTGCTGTTTGCGTTGGCGCTGACGCTGATTGGCACGGTGTTGGGCATCATCACCGGGGCCATCCAGGGGTTTTTTGGCGGTAAGACTGATTTGGCCTTTCAACGTTTCATCGAAATATGGGGCTCCATGCCAGAGTTGTATTTGCTGATCATCTTCAGTGCGGTTTTTGCGCCCAGTTTGGCGCTGCTGCTGGTGCTTTTGAGCTTGTTTGGCTGGATGGGTTTATCAGACTATGTGCGGGCCGAATTTTTGCGCAACCGCCAACTCGATTACGTGCGCGCCGCACGCTCGCTGGGGGTCAGCAACTGGCACATCATCACGCGCCATCTTCTGCCCAACAGTATGACGCCGGTGGTGACGTTTCTGCCGTTTCGCATGAGTGGGGCGATTCTGGCGCTGACTTCGCTCGATTTTCTCGGCCTGGGCGTGCCGCCCGGCACGCCATCGTTAGGTGAATTGCTGTCGCAGGGCAAGAACAACATTGATGCCTGGTGGATTTCGCTGTTCACCTTTGCCGTGCTGGTGCTCACGCTGCTGTTGCTGACCTTTATGGGTGACGCGCTGCGCGATGCACTCGACCCACGAAAGGCCGATGCATGAGCCATTTACTGGAAGTACAAGAACTGTCCATCAGCTTTGCCGGCAAGGAGGTCGTTCATGACATCAATTTTTCCATCGCGCCAGGCGAAAAGTTGGCCTTGGTGGGCGAATCGGGCTCGGGAAAAACGGTTTCGGCGCTGAGCCTGCTTAAACTGGTTTCCAATGCCAAAATAGGCGGCCAGGCCTTATTCAACGGGCGTGACCTGCTCTCGCTTTCGGAGCGGGATTTGCGCGCGGTTCGTGGGCAAGACATTGCGATGATCTTTCAGGAGCCGATGACAGCGCTCAATCCGCTGATGAGCGTGGGTGATCAGATCACTGAAGTTATAGAGCTAAAACAGGGTCTAGCCCATACGCAGTCTGTGCAAGCAGCTATTGAATTACTAGCAGAAACCGGCATTGCTGAAGCGCAGCGGCGGTACGCGGCCTTGCCACATCAACTCAGCGGTGGTCAGCGTCAGCGCGCCATGATCGCCATGGCGCTGGCGTGTCAGCCCAAACTGCTGCTGGCCGATGAGCCCACCACGGCGCTGGACGTGAGTCTGCGCGGTCAGATTCTGGATTTGCTCGATCGCTTGCAAAAGAAAAACGGCATGGCCGTGCTGATGATTACCCACGACCTGAACCTGGTGCGCCGTTTTGCCGACCGCGTCATCGTCATGGAGCAAGGGCGCATCGTCGAGCAAGGCCCGACGCAAGCCGTGTTTGCCCAGCCGCAGCACGCCTACACCCAGCGTCTGATTGCCAGTAAGCCTGAGCGCGATTTGCTTCGCCAAGAATCAGACAGTTTGGATTGCGACGCGGCACGCGAAATGACTGCGCCAGTGATGGCCGCCAAAAATCTGCGCGTCAGTTACCCAACACCGCTACCGGGACTGCGTGGTTGGTTTAAAAAAGCTGCTTTTGTGGCCGTGCAGGGAGCAAACTTTGAATTGCAGGCTGGCCAAACGCTGGGCATCATTGGCGAATCGGGTTCTGGCAAGTCAACGCTGGCACTGGCGGCGCTGGGGCTGTTGCCTTTTACCGGCGAATTTCAGGTGGCGGGTGATACCTGGGGGCCCGAGGCAAGCTGTAACAAAGCGTTGCGCCGCCAAGTACAGGTGGTCTTTCAGGACCCGTTTTCGTCTTTGTCTCCCCGCATGACGGTCGAAGAGATCGTTGGTGAAGGCTTGACTGTTCATGAGCCTGAATTGACGCAGCAAGCCCGCCGTGCGCGCGTTCTCCAAGCCTTGCAAGAGGTTGGTTTGGGTTTGGATGACGCAACCGCCCAGCAGCAACTGCTGGCGCGTTACCCGCACGAGTTTTCCGGCGGCCAGCGCCAGCGGTTGGCGATCGCCCGCGCCCTCATCATCAATCCGAAAGTATTGCTGCTGGATGAGCCCACCAGCGCGCTCGATGTCACGGTGCAAAAGCAGGTGCTGGCCTTGCTGCAGCGACTGCAGCGCGAGCGGGCTTTGAGCTTTTTACTGATTACCCACGATGTGGATGTGATCCGCGCCATGGCGCATCAGGTGCTGGTGATGAAAGACGGTGTGGTGGTGGAGTCCGGGCCGGTAGACGCCGTATTGAGTCATCCACGCCATGGTTACACGCAGATTTTGGTGAGTTCCAGCGGGTAAATCCTTAGAAATCAAGGCTTTCGGAGCGTTTTTCGCATACAATCCGTCGGTTCACGACCAAACGGGCGAGTCATTTCCGCCCGTTTTTTTTGGTCGTTTGTTTTTCATGGTTGATCGATCAGCACCTGACAGATAGAGGATTTTGTGGCGCTAAAGGAAATTGTTGAGCAAATTGTGGCCGGTTTAGGCTATGACCTGGTGGAGATTGACCGTTCTGCTGGTGGTTTGCTGCGCGTCACGATTGACTTGCCTTGGACGGCGCCCGTTGCAGGCGCTGCAGTGGTTGAGCAGTTTGTAACCGTCGAAGACTGTGAAAAGGTCACACGACAATTGCAGTTTGCGCTCGAAGTGGATGCCGTTGATTACCGTCGACTGGAAGTGTCATCGCCCGGTATTGATCGACCGTTGCGACATCAGCAGGATTTTGAGCGATTTGCCGGTCATGTGGTGGATATCACCTTGAAGGCGCCATTGGGCGCCTTGGCAGCGGGTCAAGTCAGCGCGACACGCAAAAAGTTCAGGGGTGTGCTGGAGCACCAGGAGCCGGTTGCTGTGAGTGATGGTGTGGTTGTGCCAGGTGTTGAGGTGGCCGATGGGGTTGCTGAAGCGGGCTGGCAAATTGTCTGGCGTGACGAGCCGGTGGGGAAGCCCGGCCAGAAAATCAGCAAGAAGCGGGTTCCGGCACCGCTGCAAGCCTTGGGTTTTGTGCTAAGTGAGCTCAGAGATGCTCGCTTGGCTCCGATTGTCAGCTTCAAGGGCCGCAACCAAAGCGTGGCTGAAGAAGCGACAAATGACGAATTTGGATTGAATTGAAACAGGAGAGTCATGGCATGAATCGCGAAATGTTAATGTTGGTTGACGCCATCTCACGCGAAAAAAACGTCGAGCGTGACGTGGTTTTCGGCGCGGTCGAGGCGGCGTTGGCACAAGCCACAAAGAAACTCTATTCGGGTGACGTGGATATCCGCGTTGCGCTTGATCGTGACACCGGCGCTTACGAGACTTTTCGGCGCTGGCATGTGGTACCCGATGAAGCCGGTCTGCAATTGCCGGACCAGGAAATCCTGCTGTTTGAAGCCAAAGAGCAAATTTCTGACATCGAGGTTGACGAATACATCGAAGAAACCATTGATTCAGTGCCGTTTGGCCGCATTGGTGCCATGGCTGCCAAGCAGGTCATCCTGCAAAAGATTCGTGATGCCGAGCGCGAAATGTTGCTCAACGACTTCATGTCACGCGGAGACAAGATTTTTGTTGGTACCGTGAAGCGCATGGACAAGGGCGATCTGATCATTGAATCAGGCCGCGTCGAAGGTCGCCTGCGTCGCAATGAGATGATTCCAAAGGAAAATTTCCGTACTGGTGACCGCGTCCGCGCCATGATCATGGAAGTTGATCTGACCCTGCGCGGCGCGCCGATCGTCTTGTCACGCTCTGCGCCGGAATTCATGATTGAGTTGTTTCGCAATGAAGTCCCCGAGATCGAGCAGGGCTTGCTAGAAATCAAAACGTGCGCCCGTGATGCAGGCTCACGCGCCAAAATCGCTGTACTGTCGCACGACAAGCGGGTCGACCCAATCGGCACCTGCGTCGGCGTGCGCGGCACACGTGTCAACGCTGTCACCAATGAATTGGCTGGCGAACGCGTGGACATCGTCTTGTGGAGCGAAGACCCGGCGCAATTCGTCATTGGCGCGCTCGCACCGGCCAACGTTTCAAGCATCGTAGTTGACGAAGAGCGTCACGCCATGGACGTGGTGGTCGATGAGGAAAATCTGGCAATTGCCATCGGCCGTGGTGGACAAAACGTTCGCCTGGCAGCAGAACTCACAGGCTGGAAAATCAATATTCTGGATGCCGCTGAATCTGCCGTGAAACAAGCTGGTGAGGTTGATGCGAGCCGTGCCTTGTTCATGGAAAAACTCGATGTCGATGAGGAAATCGCTGATGCGCTGATTGCTGAAGGTTTTGTCAGCCTTGAACAGGTGGCTTACGTCCCCCTGGAAGAAATGCTTGAGATCGAAAGCTTTGACGAAGACATGGTCAATGAATTGCGAACCCGAGCCAAGGATGCCTTGTTGACCATGGAAATTGCCAACGAAGAAAATGCAGAAGGGGTAGCGCTTGAGTTGCGTGACCTCGAAGGCCTCACGCCCGAACTGATTAGCAAGCTTGCCGACAAGGGTGTTAACACTCTTGACGACCTGGCTGATCTGGCGGTTGATGAGCTTACCGATATCACGGGTCAGTCTGCGGACGAGGCCACGTCTTTGATCATGAAAGCACGCGCGCATTGGTTTACCGATGATGCTGCTTCTCACGCGTCGTGATCATGAAAGGTTACCAAAGAAATGTCCAGTATGACCGTTGCAGAATTTGCCAGTGAACTCAAAAAATCAACCGACACATTGCTTGAGCAATTGAAGTCGGCAGGCGTGGCCAAAGGGGCCCCGACTGACACCCTGACCGAGGCTGATAAGCAGCGCTTGTTGGGTTACTTGCAAACCAGCCATGGCACCGCCACGGCTGAGCGTAAAAAAATTACCCTGGTTAAAAAATCAACCACCGAGATCAAGCAAGCTGATGCCTTTGGCAAAGCCCGCACGATTCAAGTGGAGGTGCGGAAAAAGCGCACTTTTGTCCGTCGTGACGACGTTTTGGATGCGCCCACCGCCGCACCTGAGGTCGTTGAAGATGTTGAAATTGATGACTCTCCGGTCATTGACCATGCCGATTTGTCCCGCCGCGAAGAAGAAGCGCGCCGCCAGGCCGAGTTGATTCGCCGCCAGGAAGAAGATCTTGCCGAGCGCCGTAGCCAGCGTGAAGCACAGGAAGCCGCAGCGCGTGAAACCGCTGAGCGGGCCGCGACCGAAGCTGCCGCCGCACAGGCAAAGTTGCAAGCCGATCAGGCACGCACCAAGGCGCAGGCCCAAGCGACGGTTGACACCGATGCGGCCGCCGCTGCTGCCGCCCTTGGCGCTGTCCAGGCTGAACAAAATGCGCAAGCGGAACGCCAAGCGCATGTCGCGCTGAAAGAAAAAGCGGCGGCTGACTCAAAGACCAGGGCGGATGAAGAAACTGCTCGCGCCCTTGATTTGACGGAACGTCGTCGCAAGGCCGAGGCCGAGGCCGCCGCCATTCGTTTGATGATGTCGCAGCCAGGTAAAAAATTACCCCCGAAGAAGGTCGAAGAGCCCAAGCCAGTCGTGGCAGAGGCCGCAAAGGCTGGCATCAAAGGCACTTTGCACAAACCCGCAGGCGGCGTTGCTGCCAAACCGGCCAAGCCTGGCGCACCAGCCGCTCCCGCGGTGGCTGGCGCTGCAGGCGCAGGCAAGGAAGTCAAATCGGCCAAGTTGTCGAGCAGTTGGGCGGGGGATCCGGCCAAGAAAAAGGGCATTCCGACGCGTGGCGACACCGGCGCTGGAGCTGGTCGTGGCGGAAACTGGCGTGGTGGTCCAAGAGGCCGTCGCGGCAGCAATGACCGAGACCGCGATGACCACCATATGCAAGCCCCCGCAGAGGTTCGCGTGTTGGAAGTCCATGTGCCTGAAACCATTACCGTGGCTGAACTGGCACACAAAATGGCTGTCAAAGCATCTGAGGTCATCAAGCACTTGATGAAACTGGGCCAAATGGTCACCATCAACCAGCCGCTGGACCAGGACACCGCCATGATTTTGGTGGAAGAAATGGGGCACAAGGCGATCGTGGCAGCACTCGATGATCCTGAAGCCTTCACCGACGACGAAGTTTTACAACAACAGTCCGAGTCGTTGCCACGCGCACCGGTGGTCACCGTCATGGGTCACGTTGACCATGGCAAGACCTCCTTGCTGGATTACATTCGCCGCACCAAGGTGGCCTCGGGCGAGGCTGGGGGCATTACCCAGCACATTGGCGCTTACCACGTCGAAACCGCACGCGGTGTGGTGTCGTTCCTTGACACCCCCGGCCACGAGGCCTTTACCGCCATGCGGGCTCGTGGTGCCCAAGCGACCGACATTGTGATTTTGGTTGTTGCTGCAGACGACGGTGTCATGCCGCAAACCAAAGAAGCCATCAAACATGCCAAGGCAGCTGGTGTGCCGATTGTGGTGGCCATTACCAAGGTTGATAAACCTGATGCAAACCCGGAACGCGTCAAAAACGAACTGGTGGTTGAAGAGGTGATTCCAGAAGACTTTGGCGGTAGTTCGCCATTTGTCTCGGTGTCGGCTAAAACCGGTCAGGGTATTGATGAACTGCTCGAACAAGTGCTGTTGCAAGCCGAAGTTCTGGAGCTCAGGGCGCCAGTGGATGCCATGGCCAAGGGCCTGGTGATTGAAGCGCGGCTTGACAAGGGTCGGGGCCCGGTTGCTACCGTGCTGGTTCAGTCCGGCACCCTGAAAACCGGTGACATTGTGCTGGCGGGTCAAACCTATGGCCGTGTGCGTGCCATGCTCGACGAAAACAGCAAAACCGTCAAGACGGCAGGCCCATCGATTCCAGTTGAAATCCAGGGTCTGACTGAAGTGCCGCAAGCCGGTGATGAATTCATGGTGATGTCCGACGAGCGTCGGGCCCGTGAAATCGCCACCTACCGTGCTGGCAAATTCCGCCATACCAAGCTGGCCAAGCAGCAAGCTGCCAAGTTGGAAAACATGTTTACCGACATGACAGCAGGCGAAGTCAAGATGGTTCCGATCATCGTCAAGGCCGATGTACAGGGTTCGCAAGAAGCACTGGCGCAGTCCTTGCTCAAGCTCTCGACTGACGAAGTCAAGGTGCAAATGGTCTACACCGCGGTCGGTGGCATCAGCGAGTCGGATGTGAATCTGGCGATTGCCTCGAAGGCTGTCATCATTGGTTTCAACACCCGTGCTGATGCTGGCGCGCGCAAGTTGGCTGAGAACAATGGCGTTGACATCCGCTACTACGACATTATTTATGACGCAGTAGATGATCTGAAGCTGGCTATGTCGGGCATGCTGACACCGGACAAGAAGGAAGAAATCATTGGTACCGCCGAAATTCGTCAGATTTTCAAGGTCACCAAGATTGGCTCGATTGCGGGCTGTATGGTTACTGCCGGTATTATCAAACGCACCGCGCGCTTGCGTCTGTTGCGTCAGAATACGGTCATTTACACCGGCGAACTCGAATCGCTCAAGCGTTTCAAAGACGATGCCAAGGAAGTGCGTGAAGGCTTTGATTGCGGCTTGAACATCAAGAATTACAACGACATCGAAATTGGTGATGTGCTGGAGTTCTTTGAAATCCGCGAAGTCGCGCGTACCCTGTGATCACCCGGAAATTGTCCTGTGCGTAGAAAAGCAGCAACCCCCAACCGTGCCTTTAAGGTAGCCGATCAGATCCAGCGCGATCTGACCGAGTTGATCGCGCGCGAGTTGAAAGACCCACGGGTTGGCATGGTCACGATTCAGGGTGTCGAAGTGACCCCCGACTATGCCCACGCCAAGGTTTTTTTCAGCTTGCTCGCGGGTGACGCGGTGAAGTGCGGCGAAGGACTGAATCAGGCCGCAGGATTCTTGCGCGCTGGTTTGTTCAAGCGCTTGCACATTCACACTGTGCCAACCTTGCATTTCATCTACGACCAAACGCCCGAGCGGGCGGCCGATATGAATGCCCTGATTGCGCGGGCAGTGGCCTCGCGGGTTAAGGAAGACTGACCATGACCACTTCGCCGCGTGCACGGGTTGCCAGGCGCCCCGTGCATGGGGTGCTGTTGCTGGACAAGCCACTGGGCTGGTCCAGCAATGATGTGCTGCAAAAAGTCAAATGGTTGTTGCGGGCCGAGAAAGCGGGCCATACCGGCACGCTTGATCCTTTGGCCAGTGGCGTGTTGCCCCTGTGTTTTGGTGCTGCCACTAAGTTCAGCCAGTTGCAGCTCGATGCCGACAAGACCTATGCAGCAGTGCTGCGTCTGGGACAAAAAACCAGCACCGGCGATGCCGAGGGTGACGTGATTGAAAGCCGGCCGGTAGCGGTTTGCGAAGCTGATATTGCGCGTGTTGCACCGCTGTTTACCGGGCTCATCAGCCAGGTACCGCCGATGCACAGTGCGTTGAAGAAAGATGGCAAAGCCCTGTACGAATACGCCAGGGCAGGCATTGTGGTTGAGCGGGCCCCGCGACAAGTTACTATTTATAAGTTAAATATGGCTCTAGCCCCCGCAGATATTGCACAAGTAACTATTAATTTAGTAGCAACTTGCAGCAAAGGAACGTATATCCGGACGCTCGGAGAAGACATCGGCGAAGCGCTCGGATGTGGCGCTCATTTGAGTGCCTTGCGTCGTACCGCTACCGGTGGTTTTACCGTGTCGCAATGCGTCACGCTGGAGGCGCTGGAAGCGATGACAGAAGAAGAACGACTGGCGTGCCTGCTGCCGGTGTCGTCCCTTTTGAAAGATCACACTGTGGTCACATTGGATGACGACAATGCAGGGCGCTTTTTGAGCGGTTTGCGCCGTCGTGGCCCATGGGCCGATGCATCGCAGGTGGCGGTGTACGCGCAGTCAGGTGCGTTGCTGGGCTCGGCCCATGTGACGGCGCAAGAGTTGATACCGGGGCGGCTGCTCAGCCCGATTGAAATTGAACAGATTGAAGCCAATTGCAAGACCGGCCAGGATGCAACCGCAAGTTGTGTCTAGGCTATTTATACAGAGAGTGAACCATGTACAGCAGTAAACAGATCCGAAACATCGCCA